>JAZRPC010000017.1:0-27845 GCA_045649005.1 Acutalibacteraceae bacterium | reverse complement strand
TCACACCTAAAATGCAAAGATACTTTATAATTACCGTGAAATCCCTGCTGCCCGATGAAAGCATATTACTGATTTCGTTAATAACGGGGCCTAAAAGGTATGTTCCTAAGATGTCTGCAACCGAACTGAAAAGAACAAGCATAAAAACCACTACAAGCAAGGCTTTTTTCTGTGTAACGTAAGAAAGAAGTCTTAAAAGAGTTTTTTTGGTGTTCTTGGGTTTTTCGAATTTCATTCTGCCGCCCGGACCGGGTCCGTTACCGTTTGAGCGTTTAACTTGTTTTTCTGCCATGTGACCTCCTCCTTTCTTACTGCTCCATTTTGCCTTCTTGCTGTGAAATATATACTTCTTTGTATATTTCGTTTCTTGAAAGCAATTCGTCGTGTGAGCCGATATCGTTTATCTGACCGTCATCTATAACAACTATTCTGTCAGCGTGCTGAACAGAGTTGATTCTCTGTGCAATTATGATTTTTGTGGTGTCGGGCAAAAGGTTTTTCATACCCTCACGGATTCTTCCGTCGGTTGCGGTGTCAACAGCGCTTGTTGAGTCGTCAAGAATAAGAATTTTCGGGTTTTTGAGGATAGCTCGTGCAATGCAAAGTCGTTGCTTCTGACCGCCGGAAACATTGACGCCGCCCTGACCCAAATCTGTCTGATAGCCGTCGGGGAAGCTCATAACAAAATCATCTGCCTGAGCAATTTTTGCGGCGGCACGTATTTCTTCAAGACTTGCGTTTTCATTACCCCAACGCAGGTTTTCTTCAATGGTACCCGAGAAAAGAATGTTTGTCTGCAGCACCATTGAAACGTTATCACGAAGATTATAGAGCTTGTAATCCTTAACATTTCTTCCGCCCACAAGGACCTCACCCTCAGTTGTGTCATAAAGCCTTGGTATAAGCTGAACAAGGGAGGATTTTGCGCTGCCGGTGGAACCGATGATGCCGATAGTTTCACCCGACTTGATTGAAAGGTTAATATCTTTAAGAACCTCCCGTCTGGCATTTTTGCCGTATTTGAAGGAAACGTTTTTAAACTCTATGCTTCCGTCGTTGACAGTAAGCTTTTCGTCGGCATATGCGTCGTCAATATCAGGTGTCTCTGTGAGAACCTCGTAAACACGGTCCATAGATGCCTTTGACATAACTGACATAACAAAAATCATCGAAATGAAAGAAAGTGATATAAAAATCTGCTGAATATATGTTATGAAGCTCATAAGATCGCCGATGAACATATTCCCGTCAACAATGAGCTTTGAGCCAATCCAGAGAATAAGGATAATACAAGTGTAAATTGAAACAGACATTATGGGTCCGTTGAAAATTATGAGCTTTTCTGCAAAGATTGAAGCATCCTTCAGCTCGTCGTTGGAGATTTTAAATTTGTCCTTTTCGTGCCTTGCACGCACAAACGCTTTTACAACTCTTGCGGCAATGAGATTTTCCTGAATGAACGTGTTGAATTTATCGTATTTCTTAAACATTCTTTTAAAGCGCTTGTGAGCCTTGATGCCGATAAGAAGAATAAGAAAAAGCATAACGGGGGCAACGCACATAAAAATAAGTGAAAGCCTTTTGTTTATGCTGAATGCCATAACAATTGCCATTGAGAACATAAGGGGGGAGCGTATAAACATACGAATCGCCATCATAAAGGTGTTCTGAATCATTGTTATGTCGGTTGTCATTCGTGTTATAAGTGAGCCTGTTGAAAATTTATCAACGTTGGAGAACGAAAAATCCTGAATTTTTCGGAAAATTCCAAAGCGCAATTCTGCTCCGAAGCCCATACCCGCCTTTGCGGCAAAAAAAGCTGCAGCCGCACCGCAGGCGAGGGATATACAAGCCATACCCAGCATAAGAGCACCAAGAGAGATTATAAGGTCTGTGCCCGTTTTACTTGCGAAGCCCAAAGAAATAAGAATTTCTGCAATAAAGCTATCCTTGCTTTCAAGGGGCTGGCCGCTTATGCCGCAGTCAATAATTACTGACATAAGAAGTGGTATGAGCACCTCAATAAGAACCTCTAAAACAATTGAAACAGGGGAAAGTATAGCGTATATTTTGTATTTACGGGCATAGCCCGCAAGCTCTTTAATCATTTCCTGCGTCCTCCTTTGCGTTGTATTTCTGCTTTCATTTGAGAATTTGTGAGGTTTTCTGTATCAAGATTATTGTATAATCTCTCAAGGAAAGAACATAGTAACCGACATTCTTCCTCAGAAAAGCCTTTGAACATTTCTCTATCGGTTTCGTCGCAAATGCTTCTGAACTCTGTCAGAATATTTAAACCCTTATCGGTTAAAAAAAGTCTGTTTTTTCTGATGTCATCTTTGTCTGTCGAACGTGTGACGTAGCCGCTTTTTTCAAGCCGTTTTATTGACGTTGCAACACTTGCGGGGGATATATGCAAGCTGTCTGCAAGCTCCTTTTGTGTGCAGGCGGTATGCTCCTTTATGTATTCCAAAATCATCGGTTGACCGTAGTAAAGACCGGCTTTCTGAGCCGATTTTGTAATATGGTAACGATGAATAAGCGAGGTGGAAATGAGCTTGTGCACCATTTCTCTGTAATTCATTAAGCTGACCTCCGAACAGTTAAACGTTTAACTTTTATATGATATCACTTTTCTTGGAATTATAGTTCTTATTAGGAAAAATAACCGGTTTTTTTAAAAAATATCAAATATATAAGTTTTCGCACAAAAACCATAAATTTGCTATCTACAAATTCCACAAAACTATTGTGCAAATTACACAACGTGGGCTGGAAAAATTTAACTGAGCTTTGAACAAAATATATTAAAATATCCTTGAAATGGGGAGTGATTTTTGTTATCATTAGAATGATGTAATGTATTGTGAGGTGTTGGGGTGAAAAACGAAAACGCAAATAACTACAATGATTTTCCGCTTTATGTTTTCCATCAGGGAAAAAACTATAAGGCACAGGAGTTTCTGGGCGCTCACAAGGTTGAAGAAAACAAATATGTTTTCAGGGTGTGGGCACCGAATGCGGTGAGCGTGGCTGTCAGCGGAACGTTCAACGGTTGGGACGATAATGCGTCGCCCATGTATCGGCTCAATGATGCCGGAGTGTGGGAAGCATACGTTGAAAACGTCAAAATGTATGATGCATACAAGTTTGTTATTGTGGCACAGAACGGAATGCGGCTTTACAAAGCCGACCCTTATGCCACCCACGCAGAAACAAGACCCGCAACGGCTTCGAAAATTTTTGAAAGCAGCTATAAATGGCGTGACGGGGCGTGGCTCAAAAAAAGAAAAGCAACCTCCGTTTATAAATCACCGATAAATATTTACGAGGTTCATTTGGGCTCCTGGCGAAAATATGAGGATGGGAACAATCTCAGCTACCGTGACCTTGCTAAAGAGCTTGTTGAATATGTAAAGGATATGGGCTATACCCACATTGAGATGATGCCTGTTGCGGAGCATCCCTTTGACGGCTCCTGGGGTTATCAGGTAACCGGGTATTTTGCCGTAACCTCACGCTTCGGAACACCCGATGACTTTAAATATCTTGTTGATGAATGCCACAGGGCAGGAATCGGAGTTATTGTTGACTGGGTGCCCGCACATTTCCCCAAGGATGCCCACGGTCTTGCTGATTTTGACGGCTCTCCCTGTTACGAGTATGCCGATGTGCGAAAGGGCGAGCATCTCGGGTGGGGCACAAAGGTTTTTGATTATGGCAGAAATGAGGTCAGAAGCTTTCTTATATCAAATGCCTGCTTCTGGTTTGACGAATACCATATCGACGGCTTGAGAGTTGACGCCGTTGCTTCTATGCTCTACCTTGATTACGGCAGAGATGACGGTCAGTGGATTGCCAACGAGAACGGCGGCAACGAAAACCTCGAGGCGGTTGCCTTTATGAAGGAGCTTAACGAAACTGTTTTCCGTGAACACGGTGATGTTATGATGCTTGCAGAGGAGAGTACCTCGTGGCCCATGGTATCAAAGCCTGTGTTTATGGGCGGTCTCGGCTATAACTTCAAATGGAATATGGGCTGGATGAACGATATTCTTCGTTACTTCTCCCTTGACGGAATATATAAAAAATTCAATCACGATTTAATAACCTTCTCGTTCTTCTATGCATTCAGCGAAAACTTCGTGCTTCCCATTTCACATGATGAGGTGGTTCACGGCAAAGGCTCGTTGATTAACAAAATCCCCGGCAGCTACAATGCAAAATTTGCGGGGGTGAGAGCGTTTTTGGGTTATATGTATGCGCACCCGGGCAAGAAGCTGTTGTTTATGGGCTCGGAATTCGGGCAGTTTATTGAGTGGGATTATAAAAAAGGTCTCGATTGGCTGTTGCTCGATTACGAAATGCATGTTCTTCTCAAGGACTACGCAAAAGCCCTTAACAAATTCTATAAAAAGAATTCCCCTATGTGGGAAATCGATTATAGCTGGGAGGGCTTTGACTGGCTTGTGAGCGATGACAACGAAAACTCCGTTATAGCCTTTACAAGAACGGATGAAAAGGGCGATATGCTCGTTGCTGTTTGCAACTTCACTCCTGTTCACAGAAAAAGCTACAAAATAGGCGTGCCCAAAAATGATGCCTATGAAATTGTTTTCAATTCGGATGCCGCAAAATTCGGCGGCTCCGGTGAGAGAATAAAGAAAACCTACAAAACCCAAAAGGGTGAAATGCACGGCAAAGCTCAGTTTATTGACTTGAATTTGCCACCAATGACAACACTTTACCTCAAGCCCAAGGCACAAGCCGACGGTGAAAAGAAAAGTGGTTGCAAAAAATCAAAGAAATAATAGAAAGGAATGTGATAAAAATGGCAAAAAGAACCGAATGTATTGCAATGCTTCTTGCGGGTGGTCAGGGCTCAAGGCTCGGCGTTCTCACAAAAAACATTGCAAAGCCTGCCGTGCCTTACGGCGGAAAGTACAGAATTATTGACTTCCCCCTTTCAAACTGCGTTAACTCAGGTATTTATACCGTTGGTGTCTTAACACAGTATCAGCCCTTGGAGCTTAACGAGTATATAGGAAGCGGCAGACCCTGGGACCTTGACAGAGCAAACGGTGGCGTTCATATCCTTTCACCGTATCAGCAGATTGAGGGTACCGAATGGTATAAAGGCACCGCAAACGCAATTTATCAGAACATTCAGTTTATTGACAGATACAACCCTGAATACGTTGCCATTCTTTCGGGTGACCACATCTACAAGATGGATTATGCAAAAATGCTTCAGTTCCATAAGGAAAAGGATGCGGCTTGTACCATCGCAATGCTTGAGGTTCCGTGGGAAGAGGCGTCACGCTTCGGCCTTATGTTTGTTGATGATGACGGCAGAATAACAGCCTTTGAAGAAAAGCCCAAGAATCCCAAGAGCAACAAAGCATCAATGGGTGTTTATATGTTTACCTGGGAAAAGCTCCGTCAGTATCTCATTGATGATGAGAATAACCCCGAATCCTCAAATGACTTCGGTAAAAACGTTATCCCCGCAATGCACGAAGCGGGCGAAAGACTCTTTGCCTATGGCTTTGACGGTTATTGGAAGGACGTTGGAACTATCGACTCCCTGTGGGAGGCTAACCTTGACCTTCTTAACCCCAAGGCAAACATTGATTTGAGCGACCCCTCATGGAAAATTTACGGCAGAGGCGGCGTGACCGCTCCCCAGTACGTTTCGGATAAAGCATCTATTGAAAATTCAATTGCGGCTGAGGGCTGTGAAATCGAAGGAAAAATCGATTACTCCGTTCTTTTCTCAGATGTTACCGTCGAAGAGGGTGCATTTGTTGACTATTCAATAGTTATGCCCGGCGCAGTTATCAAAAAGGGCGCCGTTGTTCAATATGCAATGGTTGCTGAAAATGCAGTTATCGAAGAGGGTGCAGTGGTCGGTGAAAACCCCGAAAAATGCGACAATCTCGAAAACTGGGGTGTCAGCGTTGTGGGTGCCGGTGTTACAGTCGGCAAAAATGCCGTTGTTAAGGCACAGTCCATGATTTCTGAAGATGTTAAGGAGGGCGAAACAGTATGATGCCGAAAAACGTTTTGGGAATAATTTATTCCAACTCTTATGATGCTTCTCTCGGCTCGCTCACAGCAAGGCGAACAATGGGCTCCGTGCCCTTCGGCGGAAGATACCGTCTTATAGATTTCGCTCTTTCAAACCTTGTTAACTGTGGTGTTGCAAAGGTGGGCGTTATCACAAACAGCAACTTCCATTCTCTTATGGACCACGTCGGAAGCGGCAGACCATGGGACCTTTCAAGAAAGGTTGACGGTTTATTTATGCTTCCGCCCTTTACCGCAAATGCGGCAGAGCACAGCGGAAACGACAGAATAGATGCTCTCGGCAGAATTATGAGCTTTATTTCCGCTTCAAAGCAGGAATACGTTCTTCTTATGGATTCAAACTTCGTCTGCAATATGGACCTTTCAAAAATGTTTGATTTCCATTCACAGAAAAATGCAGATATTACCGTAGCTTATTCAAACGGCAAGCTTCCCGCCCTTGAGAAAATGATGGCTCTCGGTCTTGACGACAACAGCCGTATTACAAGCGTGGGCATTGACGTTAAAACCGAAAGTGACGTTAATTATGCAGTTAACACAATTCTTATAAGAAAAGCCCTTTTAGAAAGACTTATCGGCGACGCAAGAAGCTATAACCATACAAATTTTGAAAAAGATATTATTCAGAACAACGTTTCTCACCTTAATATCTATGGCTATAAGGTTGAGGGCTGGAACTGCACAATAGACAGTCTTCAGACATACTACGATGCAAATATGGCACTTCTTAATAAGGAATGCAGAAAAGACCTTTTTGCACCCGATCACCCGATTCTTACAAAGGTCCGCAACGATATGCCCGTTGTTTACGGAATTAATTCACAGTGCCACAACTCTTTGGTTGCTGACGGCTGCCAGATTGAGGGCACGGTTAAAAACTGTATCGTTTTCCGTGGTGTAAGAGTTGCCAAGGGTGCGGTTGTTGAAAACTCAATTCTTATGCAGGATGCTTTCGTAGGTGAGGATGCAAAGCTCAATTGCGTTATTATGGATAAAAACACAGTTGTTACACCCAAGAAAAATCTTAGTGGTGATAAGAGCTATCCTCTTTATATCGGTAAGAAAATCGTTATCTGACAGATTGTGAGGTGTGATTATGGGATGCTGTCCCGTTTGCGGTTGCAAAACAGACGACCTTGATTTTATTACAAAAAAAAATCGGCGATAAGGAGGAGAAAATCTGCTCCTTCTGCCAAAGACAATTAGGCGGCTTTTCTGAGGGAAGTGTCCCTACCGAAGCACAGCTGAGGTGGCTTAATGCGGTCATATCAAAAGATGTTGACCGCCCTGATAATATTACTTCATATCTTTTGGATTTGAACAAAAGAAACATACCGCATGAGCCTGTTCAGCCTGTTTCGCAGGGCTTTGTGCCCCAACAGCCACCAATGCAGACTGCACCGTACAACATCGGCGCAAATCCTGTGGCAGTTGAAGAGCTCAAGCAACGAATCACGGCACTTGAAAATGAAATTATTTCAATGAAGCGCAAGCAGATGATAAAAACCATTATAGAACTGGGTGTTCCCGTGGTGCTTGCCATAATTATTGTTATTGTGTTCTTCTCAAGCGGTCTTTTCGATGCTTTACAGGATTTCACAGAAATGTTCCAGTCTGATTTTATGTGATTTTTTTACGGAGGTTTAAATATGAAAGTTTTATATGCTGCAAGTGAAGCGTTGCCCTTTATTGCCAGCGGCGGCCTTGCCGACGTTGCAGGCTCACTTCCCCAGGCTTTAAGAAAAAGACTTATAGGCTGCCGTGTTGTTATGCCACTTTACGACGGCATAAAGCAGGAGCTTAAAGATACAATGAAATTCATAACCAATATTTCTGTTCCCGTTGCGTGGAGAAGACAGTATTGCGGAATTTTTGAAGCAAGAGCGGGCGGAGTTATATATTATCTTCTTGATAATCAGTATTATTTCAAGAGAGATGGTCTTTATGGCTTCTATGATGATGCCGAGAGATTTGCTTTTTTCTCAAGAGCCGTGCTTGAAATAATTCCCCACATCGGCTTCAAGCCCGACATCATCCATTGTAACGACTGGCAGACGGCGCTCACACCGGTATACTACAGCTCAATGTATGCAAATCAGCCCGGTTATGAAAACATCAAGACAATTCTTACCATTCACAACATTCAGTATCAGGGTGTTTACGGTGAAGAGCTTATTGACAACGTTGTCGGTATTGACCACGCATACAGAAGCCTTGTTGAATACGATGGTAACGTTAACCTTATGAAGGGCGGTATCGAATGTGCAAACGCAGTGAGCACCGTTAGCCCCTCTTATGCAAAAGAAATTCTTGACCCGTGGTATTCACACGGTCTTGATATGATTCTTCGTGAACGCAGCTACAAGCTCAGAGGTATTCTTAACGGTATTGACGTTGTCAACTACGACCCCGCCACCGACAAGGATATTTTCAAAAACTATGATTCTGAAAATATGCGTGGAAAAGCTGTTAATAAAAGAGAACTCCAGAAGCTTCTCGGGCTTCCGGAGAAAAGTGATACTCCCGTTATGGGTATGGTTTCAAGACTTGTTTCACACAAGGGACTTGACCTTTGCAAGGCGGTTCTTGACGAGCTTCTTTCAACTACCGATATTCAGCTTGCTGTTCTCGGCTCCGGTGAATATCAGTATGAAGAATTTTTCAGAGGACTTGCGGAGCGTTACCCAGACAAGGTCGGTCTTTGTCTTGGCTTTATTCCCGACCTTGCAAGAAAAATCTATGCGGGCAGCGATATGTTCCTTATGCCGTCAAAGAGTGAGCCCTGCGGACTTTCGCAGATGGTGGCTCTCAGATACGGCTCGGTTCCGATTGTTCGTGAAACCGGCGGTCTTCGTGACTCCGTCAGCGACAGCGGCGACGGCGAGGGTAACGGCTTTGTTTTCTCAAGCTACAACGCACACGATATGCTTCACGCAATAAAACGTGCGGTTCAGGGCTATGCCGATAAAGACGGCTGGCAGATTCTTGTCAAGCGTGCTATGGAAAGCGACAACAGCTGGGGCAAATCTGCTAACGAATATATCAGAATGTATAAAGAAGTATTAAAGGGCTGATTCCGGCGGCTTAATTGTGTTTGCCGTTTTTCGAATTATACCTTCAACTCCTTTTATGACGGCCTCGATACTCTTGGGTTCGGGGCCGCCGTAACGTCTTGCGTTAACGTTCTTTTCGGGGAAATCAGAAAGATGCATTTCTGTTATTGAAAGAGCAAGTGCCTGTGCGTGCTTGGGTTGTATTGAAAACCATCTTTTGGGGATGTAGCCCATCTGTGCGGCGGCAAAAAGAGTTCTGTAAATAGTGACAGCGTACAGCATATCTGCAAACTCGCCCGCCTGTGCAGAGCCTGCGTTCATTCTTTCGTGGGTCATAATTGCCGCACGGTAGATTGAGCGTGTGTTGAAAACGGCATCCTCTTCCCTGTCTTCAAGAGCATCGGCGTTGAGCCCTTTTCGGCTTCCCGTTCTGCCCAGAATGTAGTCGGTTGTGACGTCATAGTATTCTGCGGCACGGCACAAAAATGCAAGGCTGTATTCACGGATTCCCTTTTCGTAATGGGAGAGAAGGGCTTGAGAAACCCCCAAATCTGCGGCGGCTTCTTTCTGACTGATGCCCTTTTCGGTTCTTAGTTCAACAAGTCGTTCGTTAAATTGTTCAAGCATAAAAACACCTCGGATTATACGTAATGTATAATATATTACACCAAAAAACAGGAGAATGCAATGAAAACTTACACAATTCATTTAATAAGGCACGCTTTGACTCAGGGGTCAATCGACGGCAGATACATCGGTCAGACCGATGAAGACCTTTGCAAAGAGGGCATAGACCAGCTTCAGCAGATGATGAAGGATTACGATTATCCCAAGGTTGACGTGGTTTTTTCAAGCTCATTGAAAAGGTGCATACATACAGCGGCTATTTTATATCCCGACAAAACCCCCATTGAAATGAGGGGCTTTGAAGAGTGTGATTTTGGTGAATTTGAAGGTCATACTGCGGCAGAGCTTGAAAAATACGAGGAATTTGGTCAATGGCTTTCAGGCGGTGAGGATGCAAGACCGCTAAATGGTGAAAGCAACTCCGAGTTTGCCACAAGAGTATGCGATTGCTTTGTTAAAACTGTTGACGGTCTTATGAAAACAGGCACGCAGAATGTTGCAATAATTACCCACGGCGGAGTTATTATGAGCATACTTTCTGCATTCGGTGTGCCCGAGCTTCCTATGACAGAGTGGCTTTGTCCCTCTGCTTGTGGTTATACAATCCGTATAACACCCTCGTTGTGGAGCAAGATTAATAAATTTGAAGTTATAAACGAGGTCCCTGCTACGCCGCTTACATCATCACAGGAAGAAATGCTGTGGGATTATTACGGCGAGCTTCCCGAAGAGGAATTGAACATTAATTGGGATGAGGAAGGTGACTATAATGTCTGATTATAGGATCTTTGCCAACCACGCCCACCTTTTCCCGAAAAATACGAAGCCCAACGGCGATATAGATTGTCTCACGTCGTTAATGGACGAGTGCGGAATTGAAAAAGCTGTTTGTTTTTCTCCATTTTGGCATCAAATGGATATGTATGCACTTACAACGGGGCAGAATCCCTGCGAATGGGTGGCAAAGGAAATAAAAAACAATCCTCGGTTTGTGGGCTTTGGTACAGTTGATTTTGACAGACAAAACCTGAAAGAACAGGTGCGAGCAATAAAAGACCTAGGGCTTCTCGGCATAAAGATTCATCCCGCCGCACAAGAGGTGAACGTTGCGGGGAAAGAGCTTTTTGAGGTCTATGAGGAAGCTGAAAAGCAAGGACTTTTCATATCCTTTCACACGGGTCTTCATTGGCACAGAATAGCCGATTATCAGATGCTTTTGTTTGATGAGGTGGCATACAATTTCCCTGCCTTGAATTTCAGCATGGAGCATATGGGCGGTTACAGCTTTTTTAAAGAAGCATTACTTGTTATGAACAACAACTCCCGACGTGAACCTGGTGAGGTTTTCGCAGGATGGACAAGCATTGCCATGGAAAAGGATGAGTTCGGAAATGCCCGCAGAGGGGCGTGGTCAATCACCGATGAAGAGCTTTGCGATTTGGTTTATCAGACGGGGGCAGGCCATAGCATTTTTGGGCTTGATACACCATATAAAGATGCAAAAATGATAAAAGAAGCGATTGAAAGAATAAAAAATCTTCCCATATACGAAGAGGCAAAACACGGTATCCTCGGCGATAATCTGAGAAGAGCTTTAAAAATAGATTAAACGACAGGCACAATCAAAAGGGTTGTGCCTGTCGTTTTGTCGTTATTCGTTTTTGAGCCATTTAATGCAATCAAAATATTTTTCAAAAATTCGTGTTCCTTTGCGGTCGGCGTAGCGTGTCAAATCACCAACAGCGGGGAGGTTATCGTACCCGGGTACGTACACAAATTCATCATAAGGAATATCTTTTCTTGCTGTGTAGCAAACCTTTCTGTGGGGGATGTTGTGAAAGGCTTCAATTTCTTCTTTGCTGTGTATCTGCATATCGCAGGCCATAACCACAATTTCTTGCTCGGGGTGTTCAAGAAAGCGTTGGCTTCTTCTCACCCATTGTTTTTTGAAATCCTCGAAATCGTGGTAGTGAACACAGTTTATTAAAATTCCGTTAAGGTTTGCAACAGGGTAGCCCTCGGGACTTGTTTTTTCAAAAACGGGGGTACATTTTAGGTATTCTTCGGGATTGTTGCAAAGATTTATGAAGTCGGAGCCGAAAATAGTCATATTGATTGTAGGGCTTGTAAATTCCTTGCCCATATCGTGATATAAAAGCCCACCAACACAGTTGCTTGCAAGAATTCTGACGTTACAATCCGCACCTTGTTTTTTCATTTTTCGCATTAAGGGATAACGCCATATTTTTTTGATTTTATTTTTGATTTTCTTTTTTAAAGAAGCCAGCATACACGTACCTCAAACTAAATATTTTGGGTTTACAGGTAAAGTATAGAACAAAGCGTTTCCAAATACAAGATTTTTTCGTAAAAACTCCGTTTTCGGAGTATAAAAATGGGGAAATTTAGTTGACACTCAGAGTATATTATTTTATACTATAATAGTATATTTATAATGTATAATTGTGTTCAGTATCGCCGGATTGGAGAAGATTTATGTATAAGAGCGTTTTAAAAAGAGTAATAGACGTGGTTTTGTCGTTTATGGCAATAGTATTTCTTGCGGTTCCGATGCTTCTCATAGCATTGCTCATAAAGCTTGATTCAAAGGGACCCGTTCTTTTCAAGCAGGAGAGGCTTGGTCTTGGCGGCAAGGTTTATAAAATCTACAAATTCCGTTCAATGTGCGTTGGTGCCGAGCAAATGGGCACAGGGGTTTATTCAGGCGACGGTGACCCCCGAGTAACAAGAATGGGCAAAATTATGCGAGCAACCAGCATTGATGAATTGCCCCAGCTTTTGAACATTCTCAAAGGTGAAATGAGCTTCGTCGGTCCAAGACCGCCCCTCACTTACCATCCGTGGAATATTGAAGACTATACCGAAGAACAGCTCAGAATGTTCGAGGTTCGCCCCGGCATAACCGGTTGGGCACAGGTTAACGGCAGAAAAACCGTTGAGTGGAACAACAGAATAAGACTCAACGTGTGGTATGTTGACAACTGTTCGCTGATGCTTGATATCAAAATTCTTTTCCTCACGTTCTATAAGGTTATCAAAAATGAAGACAATGAAAATGTGGGCGCAACGGTTGAGAGCCAGAGTGAAGAAACACCAACTGAAATGAGTGAAAAATAATGAGCTTTATAAAGCTGATGTATATAACAAACAACTGTGACGTTGCCACCATTGCAGAGAATGCGGGTGTTGACCGCATATTTATTGATATGGAATATATCGGCAAAGGTCTCAGGCAGGGCGGTATGGATACGGTTCAGAGCCACCACACCGTTGAGGATATAAAAAGAATCAGAGCGAGCATTAAAAATGCTGAGCTTATGGTAAGGTGCAACGCCATTCATAACGCAACGGATGAATATTGCTCCTCACAGCAAGAAATTGACGAAATTGTTGAAGCCGGTGCGGATATAATAATGCTACCCTTTTTCAAAACTGCCGACGAGGTCAGAAAATTTGTAAAGTACGTTGGCGGCAGAGCAAAAACCTTTCCGCTTGTTGAAACAAAAGAGGCTGTTGAAAATCTTGACGAAATTCTCAAAATAGACGGCATCGATGAGATATACATAGGTCTTAACGACCTCAGCCTTTCCTACGGCAAAAAATTTATGTTCCAGATTCTTGCTGAGGGCAAGGTTGATGAAATCAGTAAAAAATTCAAAAGCAAGGGCATACCGTTCGGCTTTGGCGGCATAGCCGCAGTCGGCAGCGGCATGCTCCCCGGTGAAAAGGTTCTTGCTGAGCACTACCGCTTGGGGTCAACCTCGGTTATTCTTTCCCGCAGCTTTTGTAACTATGAAAAAATCGGTAATCTTGACGAAATAAAAGCTATATTTGATTCGGGTGTAAAAGCTCTCAGAGATGAAGAAATAAAAATTCAACAGGTTGCAAATAAAGAATTTTTTGAAAATAATCACAACGACGTAAAAATCGGTGTTGAAAAAATATTATCCGTGATAGGTGGATAAAATGAACATACTCGTAACAGGTGCGTGGGCACAGGGCAAAGAAGCCATAGAGGAACTGAACGCTCTGGGGCATAAAGCAGTTTTTATGCAGAATGAAAAGGACGAGCTCCCTTGCAAAAGCGCCGAAATAGATGCGGTGATATGCAACGGCTTGTTTCTTTACCATTCAATAGAAGACTTCAAAAACCTCAGATATATTCAGCTCACAAGTGCGGGCTATGACCGTGTCCCTATGGAAAAGGGCAAAGAGAAAAACATTAAAATTTTCAATGCGGGCGGAGTTTACAGCGTCCCTATGGCGGAGTATGCTGTGGGCGCCGTATTACAGATGTTTAAAAAATTCAGCTTTTTTTGTGAAAATCAAAAAGAACACAGATGGGTAAAAAACAGGGAGCTTGTTGAACTGAACAACAAAACCGTGTGCATCTTCGGTTGCGGCAACATCGGGTCAGAATGCGCAAAGCGCTTTTCTGCTTTCGGCTGCAGGGTTTTTGGCGTGGATGTTTTTGAAGCTGAAAAAGAGTATTTTGAAAAAATCGTCAATATCGACAAGGCAAAGGATATTCTCCCCGAGGCCGATGTTGTTGTTCTCACAATGCCCTTGACGGAGAAAACCCGCCACAGCATTAACGAGAGCGTTTTTTCCTTGATGAAAAAAGGTTCAATAATAGTAAACATCGCAAGAGGAGCTTTGGTAGATACCAATGATCTGATAAAAGCCCTTGGTGAAAATTTGGGTGGGGCGATTCTCGACGTTTTTGAGGACGAGCCCTTAGATGAAAATTCACCCCTGTGGGATTTTGAAAACGTAATAATCACACCTCACAATAGCTTTGTGAGTGATGGAAATAATAAAAGATTGTGGGAATTGATTTTCCATAATTTATCAGTTGAGCAAGGTGGAAAAAATGAGTAAAATTAAAGATGTTCTGCTTATAGCGAATTTCTGGCATTTTGAATTTGAAAAAAAGAGCAGCCGCTACAGAACAATGGCGGACGTGCTTTGTGAAGCGGGCTATGACGTTGAGGTTGTGTCTTCAACCTTCAGGCATCAGACAAAAACACAGCGTGATTTGGAATACATAAAAACTCTTGAGTCTGCTTACAAGGTAACGCTACTCAATGAGCCTGACTATAAAAAGAACGTGTCACTTCAGAGAATATACAGCCACCATTGCTTTGCAAAAGAAGTGACAAAACATCTAAATTCAAGAAAGACACCGGATTTAATTATATGCTCCGTGCCGTCTCTCCCTGTAGGAAGTGCGGTAACAAAATTTGCAAAAGAGCACAATATCAAAATCATAATCGACATTCAGGATTTGTGGCCCGAGGCATTCAAAATGGCTCTCAATATCCCTGTTGTTTCAGATGTTTTGTTTGCCCCAATGATGATGCAGGCAAATAAAATCTACTCCCGTGCAGACAAGGTTATGGCGGTTTCTGAAACATATGTGAAAAGGGGCTTGCAGAATAACAACAACGACAAAAAAGGGCTTTCTGTTTTTATCGGTACAGATTCAAGACTTGTTGAAGAGGCTGTCGACGGCAAAACCTTTGAAAGAAGCGATAACGAGTTCTGGGTGGGTTACGTTGGCGCTCTCGGTCACAGCTACGATATCCCCACAGTTATTGATGCTCTCAGAATTATCAAGGATAACGGCTATGAAAACATTATTTTTAAAATAATGGGTGAGGGCGTTCTTATTGACGAGTTCAAAAAATATGCCGCAGAGAAGCAAGTGAATTGTGAATTTGCAGGCTTTATGGAATATGGCGACATGATGGCAACTCTTATGGCGTGCGATTGTGCGGTGAATCCCATAATCGGCAAATCTGTTTCATCAATAATAAACAAGGTTTCAGACTATGCAATGGCGGGTGTTCCCGTTATCAACACCCAAAATTCCCCCGAGTATAGGGCGCTTCTCGAAGAATACGAGTGCGGCATAAACTGTGAAAACGGCAACGCTCAGGCTATAGCTGATGCCATATTGAAGCTTTATAATGATGAAAAGCTCAAAAAGACTATGGGCGAAAATTCATTAAAGCTTGCAAAAGAAAGATTTGACAGAGCTGTAACGTACAAAAACGTTGTGGCTTTGATAGAGGGAATGGAACAATGAATTTGCAGGTTATAGTTTCCACAATGAATCAGAAGGATTACAGCCTTCTCGAAAAAATGAATATTCAGACCGACGCCGTGGTGATTAACCAATGCGATAAAAACGAGGTCGCAGATTTTGAATACAACGGTCACAAAATCAAATGGATTTCAATGGTTGAAAGGGGCGTCGGGCTCAGCCGCAACACAGGTATTCTCCATTCTACGGCAGACGTTATTCTTTTTGCCGATGATGATATTACATATTGCGACGGCTACGCCGACGGTGTTCTCAGCGCATTTGAGAGAAATGATGATGCAGATGTGGTTTGCTTTAATATAAATCTTGTAAATTCCACAAAAAATATTGGCGGGCACAGAAACAACACCGAAAACAAAAAGCTGAAGGTAATAAACTCCATGCGATACGGCGCTTGCCTTATCGCCGTGAGAAGAAAGGCAATTCTCAGAGAGCGTATTTTATTTTCGCTTCTTTTCGGCGGCGGCGCAGAGTTTATGAGTGGCGAGGATTCAATTTTTGTAAAGGATTGTCACGATGCGGGGCTCAATCTCTATGCAAACACCTTCTGCCTTGGTGATGTGGATGATTCGGGCTCAAGCTGGTTTAAGGGAATCAACGACGATTTCTTTATTCACAGGGGTATGGTTTATGCAACTGCATTTTCAAAAACCTATCCGTTAATTTTCCTATATTACGCTTGGCGCAACTCTAAAATACACAAAGGCTATTCAATCAAAAAAATCTACTCCCTTTTTGTTGAGGGCAGAAAAACAATAAGAAAATACAGATAACGAAAGAATGTGAAAAAATGGCAAACGAACATAAAGACTATAAAATAGCCGTTGCCGGTACAGGGTATGTCGGTTTATCAATGGCAACCCTTTTATCGCAAAAATATGAGGTTGTTGCAGTTGACATTATTCCCGAAAAGGTTGATATGATAAATGCCAGAAAATCACCTATTCAGGATGATGAAATAGAACGCTTTTTTGCAGAGAAAGAGCTTAATCTGACTGCAACGCTTGACGCACAGGCGGCATATACAGGTGCAGATTTTGTTATTATTGCGGCGCCTACAAACTACGACAGCGAATTGAACGAGTTTAACACTTCGGCAGTCGAAGACGTTATAGAGCTTGTAATGAAATATAACCCCGATGCCATAATGGTTATCAAATCCACTATTCCTGTGGGCTACACAGAGAGAATACGTGAAAAAACCGGCAGCAAAAACATTTTGTTCAGCCCTGAATTTTTAAGAGAAAGTAAGGCGCTCTACGACAACCTTTATCCCTCACGAATAGTTGTGGGAACAGATTTGAATGATGAGAGATTAGTCAATACAGCAAAGATTTTTGCGGGACTTCTGGCAGAGAATGCCGTTAAAGAGGATATAGAAACTCTTTATATGGGCTTCACCGAGGCTGAGGCTGTTAAGCTTTTTGCTAACACCTACCTTGCTTTGAGAGTTTCGTTTTTTAACGAGCTTGACACCTACGCAGAAATGAAAGGGCTCAACACAAAACAGATAATAGACGGCGTTTGCCTTGACCCGAGAATAGGTCAGCATTACAATAACCCCTCTTTTGGCTATGGCGGTTATTGTCTTCCTAAGGATACAAAGCAGCTGCTTGCAAACTACAAGGATGTTCCCGAAAACCTGATTGAAGCAATTGTTGAATCCAACAAAACAAGAAAGGATTTCATTGCCGACAGAGTTTTAAAGCAGGCGGGCTACTATTCTTACGGTGAAGCTAACAGTTACGACAATGCTATGGAAAAAATCGTGACAGTGGGCGTTTACCGCTTGACTATGAAAGCAAACAGCGACAACTTCAGACAGTCATCCATCCAGGGCGTTATGAAAAGAATAAAGGCAAAAGGAGCTAGAGTGGTTGTTTTCGAGCCTACGCTGAATGATGGCACAACATTCTTTGGCAGTGACGTGGTAAACGATATAGAAAAGTTTAAAGCTATGTGCGATGTTATTGTCGCAAACAGATATAATTCGGAGCTTGACAGTGTAAAAGACAAAGTTTATACACGAGACTTGTTTAACAGAGATTAATTTTTTGAAGGTAAAGAAATGAAAAAGCTTTTGGTAATTTCCAACGGTTGCTTCTCGTTGACCGATTCAAACGGCAGAACCCTTGCAAAGCTGTTAAAGGGCTATGATTCACAAAATTTAGCGCAGCTTTTTACATACGGCACACCGGATTTTGATATGTGTGAAAATTATTACAGGGTAACAGACAAAGATGTAATAAAAGCCCTTTTTTCGTGTGGGGCATGCGGCAGAGTTGTTGCGCAAGAAAAAAAAGAAGTCAGTCAATTGAATGCTACCGTGAAAAAAGCCACAAAAAGAACCCCGTTCAGAAAGCTTGTGCGTGAATTAACCTGGCAGCTTTCAAATTGGGAAAACAAAGGGTTTTTAAAGTGGGCTGATGCTTTCGAGCCTGAAGAGATTTTGGTTTTTGCAGGTGATAGCGGTTTTTTAATGAATATAGCCCGAAAGCTTGCAAAAAGATACGGCATAAAAATCACTATTTACACAACAGAGGATTATTGCTTTAAAAAATACAATTATCTCACAAGAAGAAAATCCTTGTTTTACAGCTTGTTTTTCCACCAATTGAAAAGCTCATACAAAAAAGCGGAGCCCTTTGTAAAAAAAGGTTTTTTCAACACACCACTTCTTACAAAAAGCTATGAAGAGAAATTTTCCTTTGATTGTGAATGTCTGTTTGCAAAATCGGATATTGATTTTGTCAAGGCACAAGCGAAGGTTGACAGAGAAGGTGTTAAGGTTTCTTACCTTGGCAACCTTGGATTAAAAAGACATTTGCCGCTGATTGAGGTTGCGGATGCTCTTAGTGAAATTGCTCCCGGCACAAGGTTGGCAGTTTACGGCAGCGCAACAGAAAGCGTTCAAAAAGAGCTTTCTGAAAATAAAAACATAGATTACAGGGGTTTTGTGAGCTATGATGATGTTGTGAGAATCATCCACAGCAGCGATTTGGTTGTTCACGCAGAATATGACGAGCCCTTTAATCTTCTTGATTTAAAGGCGGCGTTTTCAACTAAAATTCCGGATAGCATATCGTCAGGAACACCCTTGTTTGTTTACGCTAACGAAAATTTAGCCTGCACGGATTTTGTAATAAAAAACCAATGTGCATTTATTGCGAAAAACAGTGGCGAGCTTAAAGCTACTATGGAGGCGGCTCTTTTTGACATCGAGAAAAGAGAGGTCGTAATGGCGCAGGCGGAAAAAGTTAAAAAAGAATTTTTTACCTCTGAAAGGACTCTAACGGCATACTTCAACTGATGATTGGAAGGCGAATCAATGAAAGTTTTACAGATAAACACAATCTATAAAGACAAGAGCACCGGAAGAACCTGCTGGGAGCTTGAGAAAAAGCTGACAGAAAACGGTCACGAGTGTGTCACAGCATTTGGTCACGGCAAGCATTATTCCAAAAACACTTACAGAATAAATACGGATGTTGAATATTTTTTACATAATATATTGTCAAGAGTAACGGGGTTAGAAGGCTATTTTTCGTATTTTGCAACAAGAAGGCTGATAAAATTTATAAAGAAATATTCTCCGGATGTTATACATCTGAGGAATCTTCATGGCCATTACTTGAATTTGCCGCTGTTGTTCAGCTTTTTGGGAAAATGCAAAATCCCGGTGGTTATGCATTTGCACGATTGTTGGATTTTAACCGGTAAATGTTGTTATCCGGTTTATAAAAAGTGCGATAAATGGCAGTCACAGTGCGAAAACTGTCCGGCATGGAACGGTTACCCTGTGAGTTATTTCTTTGATTTCAGCAAGAAAATGCACAAGGATAAGAAAAAATGGTTTTCGGAAATTGAAAAATGTACAGTTGTCGGTGTTTCGGATTGGATTGCCGGCGAGGGCAAAAAATCTTATTTGAACAGATTCCCTGTTACAAGGGTTTATAATTGGATAAATACCGATGTGTTCCATCCTTATGAGGATGCTAAAAAAAGTGATTTTGGATTGGATGAAGATAAGTTTACGTTGATTTTTTCAGGCGCATCATGGGTAACATCCCCCAAAAAAGTGGAGGATATGCTAGCTCTCGCAGATTCTATGGACGATGATATGCAAATCCTTCTTATAGGAAAAACAACAGAGGGCTTCCACCACCCGAAAATAAAGTGTGCGGGCTTTGTGGGGGATGTTGAACAGCTTGCCAGAATGTATTCTGTGGGCGACGCTTATGTCCACGTTTCTACGGCGGATACTTTTGGCAAGGTTATTGCCGAGGCTATGGCTTGCGGTTTGCCGGCGGTGGTTTACGACAACACAGCTTGCCCCGAGCTCGTTTCGGAGGGATGCGGAGCCGCAGTGGAGCCCCACAACATAGAGCAGTTAATAAATGAGCTGCAAATAATTAAGAAAAACGGAAAAGCCCATTATTCTGAAAAATGCAAAAATCGGGTAAAAAACAGTTTTTCTTATGATATGAATGTTCAGCAAACATTGGAAATTTATAATGAATTGATATCAAAATAAAACTTATTGGAAAAGAGAAAAGCAAATGGATAATGTTTTAAGGAGAAGGGCGAACAAAAAAGGCGATCGCACAGCGATGCTTTTCATGCTGTATGCAATAATCACGATTATTGCATACACATTACCTATGCTCAAAATAACGCTTCCTTATATGGCGGTTGCGGTGCTTCTGTTGGCGAGTCTTGCGTTCTTTATGTATAAAAACGTAAAGTGGATGTATTTTGCCATAGTTTTGTGTATGACGTCTATTATTGTTATGGCGATGAACATGATGACAGGCATACACGACCTTGTTGGTGCGATGAATGAAATGATTAGAAACATTCGTTTCTTCATTCCTTTTCTTTGGGGTTGCTACGCAATAAAAAACTGTAATGAAAAGCAAAGAAAATTTGTGTTGATTGCTTTTGGAATATTATGTGCATACATACTTGTAAACACTTTGCAGGCATTAGCGGAAAATCCCACAATAGCCCGTGAGCTTGCTAAAAGCACGTCACGTGAGTCTGCTGAAAGAAATGCATACCGAATGAATAACGTCGGGGGCTTTGAGTACTCCTATCTTATGGGTATTGTTACAATAGGACTTGTGTGGAACAGCGTAAATGCCAAAAACATAAAACTAAGAATAGTCAGCATTGTGGCTGCCGTAATTGGTTATTATTTCATAATCCAGACGATGTACACCTTGCTTCTTATTCTTACTGTCATGGGCACGGTTCTTGTTGTTTTCTTTAAAACGAAAAGCACCATAATAAGATTTTGCCTTATACTCTTGGCAGTAGCTCTGCTGTTTTTTATGGAGCCTTTCCTAAAGTTTTTGGCGGACCTTTTTTCATTCAACTTCGGTCTTCAAGAAAAGTTCACAAGTATGTATCTTGCCGTTAAATTTGACGACGTTGATATGGTTGGTTCACGCCCTGCGATGCTCAAGGCAGCATTTTTCAACTGGACACAGAATCCCTTGTTCGGCGGCCGCCACGCAGACTCCAATGCGCACTCACTATTGATGACAACATTGGAAAACAGCGGAATGGTCGGCTTTGGTTTGTGGGTAGGCTTCTTTGCAACAGGCTGGAAAATGGTGAGAAAAGAGCTTCGTAAGAAGCAAATTGAAGTTACGCTTTTCGATTGTGCGATGCTATATATTCTCGTGTTATCGTTCTTTAATCCCATTGGGTATCATTTTGAAATTGTTTTCACAGCATTTTTCATTGTTCCTATATGGAGTTCACTTGTTAACACGTCCGAGGAAGTTGTGAAATTTAGGAGAAAAAGAATATGAAAAAAATCTATCAGTTCTTGTTTATTTATTTTGCAAGAAAAACTCCCGAATGCTTCAGGGCTTTGAGAAACTATCTTGTAAAAAAGTTTATAAAATCAGCAGGTAATGATATTAATATAGGCAGACTGACAACTATACACAAAAATACGGTTATCGGCAATAATTCCGGTATCGGAAGAGGATGTATAATAAATAACGGAGTTACAATTGGTGATAACGTTATGATGGGACCTGATGTTCTGATATATACTCAGAATCACGAAACAGGCAGAACAGATATTCCCATGTCGCAACAGGGCTTTGCAGGCATAAAACCCGTTGTTATTGAAGATGGCGCATGGATTGGTGCAAGAGTTTGCATTTTGCCCGGAGTAACTATAGGTGAGGGCTCGGTAATCGGAGCGTGTGCGGTTGTTTCTAAAAGTGTGCCGCCATATTCCGTTGCTGTTGGTAACCCTGCAAGAGTAGTGAAAAACAGAAAAGACACGGAGGTTTAATATGGAAAAGTGGAAAATTGATGTGGCGGTTTTGTGCATATTTTTTGCCCGCCCCGAGCAATTTGAAAAAACCTTTGAGCAGGTGAGAAAGGCTCGCCCCAGAGTGCTTCTTCTGTGGCAGGACGGTCCCCGTGAGGGAAGACAGGACGATATTGAAAATATTGAAAAATGCCGCAAAATTGCAGAAAATATTGATTGGGAATGTGAAGTTCATCGCAACTACCACGACAAAAATATGGGTTGCGACCCCTCAACCTTCTATTCTCACAAATGGGCTTTTTCCATCGTCGATAAATGCATTGTTCTTGAGGATGACCTTGTGGCATCGCAGTCATTCTTCCCATTCTGCAAGGAGCTTCTCGATAAATATGAAAACGATCAGCGTGTTGACAGAATATGCGGCACGGTTTTGCCCGGTCAATATGACGTTCCTAACGACTATCTTTTTGCAACCTTCGGTAATTCCTGGGGTTGGGCAACCTGGAAAAGAGTTGCAGACCGTTGGGAAGAAGAATATCAGTTTATGGATGACGAATATGCCGTGAAATGTATGAGAGGTCTGCAAAAAAATCTTGATGCACACCTCGGTTGGGAGCAAAGATGCTTGAAATATAAGGCTCAGGGTGTTCCTTATTGGGAGTTTATTATCGGTGCCGAAACACTTCTTAACGGCGGCTTGATTATCTACCCTAGAGTTAATATGATTTCAAATGTGGGTCTTTCGGAAAACTCCACCCACGCACCGGGAGAGCTCTCCCTTTTGCCTAAAAAGGTTCAAAAATATTTTAATACAAAAACATATGATTTGGAGTTTCCCTTGAAGCACCCGAAATACATAATTGCCGATACAGGCTATTACGAGGCTTGCAAGCTCGTTAACGAGGGAACAAGAAAAGAAAAAATCCAGATGTTTGTTGAACGTGTTATTCTCAAAATAAAAAAGACTTTAAAAATAAAATGAGGTAAAAAATGATTCGTTTACCGTATAAGTGGCGCAGACCCGAGGGGGTAAAAAAAGGTATCCCAAAGCTCAGAGCAGTTCACTACAAATTGGATTGTCTGTTAGAAAACCTCTATATCCGCCTTGCACCGTTGCCGAAAAGTGGCATAAATAAAGAGAAAAGAGATGTTAAGGTAACAGTTTCTTTAACATCCTTTCCTGCACGTATTCACAAAACATACTTCGGCATAAAATCTCTGATGCTTCAGACGTATAAAGCGGACGAAATAATAATCTGGCTTGCAGAGAGTCAGTTTCCTGGTAAGGTTATTCCCCAAGAGCTTGAAAAGCTTGTCAAAAAAGGTCTGACTATACGTTGGTGCGAGGATTTGCGCTCGCATAAAAAATATTTCTACGCTCTTCAGGAGCAACAGAAAAATCAAGTTGTTATTACATACGACGATGATATTATTTATGAAGCCGATTCAATAGAAAAGCTCATAAAAGCACACAAACAATACCCCGAGTGCATAATTTGTAACCGAGGTCACGAAATTGTGTTTAACGAAGACGGCACGTTGAAGCCCTATAAGGATTGGAGCATTCATTCTCCCATAGGCGTCAAAGAGCCCACACTCCTTCTTGTTCCGTCAACGGGTAACGGTTGTCTTTACCCCTACGGCGTTATGCCTGAGGTTACCTTTGATTGGGAAAAGGCAAGAGAAAATGCATATTCTGCCGATGATATCTGGATGCGTTTTTGCAGCCTTCAAAATGGTGTAAAAGTGGTAAAAACTCTTGAGACCATCGCTATTCTTTGCAATGTCTGGGGCAGCCAGGAGCAGAGTCTTACCAGCGTAAATGACCTTCAAGGCGAAAACCAAAGAGTGCTTGAGCGCCTTTTAAAGCTGTTTCCCGACACTTTTAATAAAGAGGGTAAATGATGTTTTATATATCTTATTATACAACTCCTGATGATGCACGAAAAAGCTCGCCTGCCGCAAATGCCAAAACCTTATCTGTTGCAAAAAGCCTGGCATCAAATGGAATTGACGTAGAAATTTTATCCACCTGTACAGTTGCCTCGAAGGGCAGATTCATAAAAGGTCGCAGGTTTAAAGTTGATGACGGAATTATGTGCAAACAGTTTTCGCTGTTTAACACAGGCTTTGGTCCTTTCAGACGGTTGCAATATATTCTTGCCAATATAAGATTGTTTTTGATTTTGCTTTTTAAAGCAAAAAAAAGTGAAAATGTTTTATTTTATCACGCAATAGAAAGAATACAGCCGATTTTGTTGGCAAAAAAACTCAAAAAATTCAGACTCGTTCTGGAGGTTGAGGAAATATATAATGACTCGTTATCCATCACGGCAAAAAATGCCGCAGATGAATTGAAATGCTTTGCATGTGCAGATTCATATATTTTCCCGACCGCACTTCTCAACGAAAAGGTTAATCCCACGGGGAAACCATTTGCGGTTATTCACGGTACTTATGAAGTGGAGCCCGTTGTGGCAACACCTGATAACGACCGTATCCATATTGCCTATGCAGGCACACTTAACCCTCTTAAGGGTTGCGCTGAGGCCATTGATGCGGCAGAGTTTCTGAACGAAAAATACCATTTGCATATTCTCGGTTACGGTACACCTGAGCAAGTAGAAGAAACAAAGAATCACATTGAGCAAATCAAAGAAAAAACAAACTGTAAAATCAGCTTTGAAGGGTTGCTTTCGGGAAAAGAGTATATTGAATTTTTGCAAGGATGTCACATTGGGCTCAGTCCACAGAATCCCGACGCAAAATTCACAGACACGTCGTTTCCCTCTAAAATTCTCTCGTATATGTCAAACGGCTTACAGGTTGTCAGCATAGAAATACCTGCAATAAAAACATCGGACGTTGGTGAATATATTTACTATTTCAACGAGCAAACACCCGAAAATATTGCGCAAGCGATAAAAAGTGTTGATTTGAAAAACGATGTCGATACAAGAGAAATTATTTCAACGCTCAACAAGAATTTTAAAGAAAAAATAAAAGAAGTTTTATAACCCCGACAGGAGAAATAATGAACAGCTCAAAACAAATTAAACTCGGTGCAATGATTTCATATATTGCCATATTTGTAAACATTGCGGCAATGCTTATATATACGCCGTGGATGAAAAACCAGATAGGAATGGCAAACTATGGTCTTTATAACCTTGCCCATTCCTTCATAACAATGTTTTTGATGGATTTTGGCATAGGTGCGTCTGTTGCCCGCTTTGTTGCAAAATACAGGGCAGAAAACAACCTTGAAGCCGTAAACAAGCTGATGGGTATTGTTACAAAAATTTATATAGCTATTGACTGTGTTATTGCTTCGTTGTTTGCTGTTTTGTACTTTTTTATTGATAGAATCTACGACGGTCTTACCACTGCAGAGGTTGTTCAGTTTAAAGAACTTTATCTTGTTATAGCTCTTTTCAGCATAATTTCATTCCCCTTCACTACGTTGAGTGGCGTGTTTAACGCTTATGAAAAATTTGTTCATTTAAAGCTGTGTGATTTGGGTCAAAAGCTTCTCAGCATCGCTTTAATTGTTGCGGCTCTTCTTATGGAAATGGGCGTAACCGCAATGGTTCTTGCAAACACTGTTGCAAGTGTTATCTTCATATTTATAAAATTGTTCCTGATAAAGAAAAATACACCCGTAAGGCCAAAGCTGAAAGCCAAAGACAAGCAAATGCTCAAAGAGATTTTCGGTTTTTCGGTATGGGTTATGATTCTCGGCGTTGCTCAAAGGCTGACGTATAATATTGCACCGTCTATTCTCGGTGTTGTTTCAAACAGCACGGAGATAGCTCTTTATTCACCATCTTCTGCCATTGCAGGCTATTTCTATACATTTGCTACTGCCATAAACGGTCTTTTTCTTCCCACAATTTCAAGAAAAATCGCTCAGAAAAAAGAGGATGATATTCTGCCGTTGATGGTTCTTGTGGGGCGTTTTCAGGTTGTTGTTCTTGGTCTTTTGTGGGCGGGCTTTATATCTGTGGGCAGAGATTTTATGGTGCTTTGGATGGGTGAGGAGTTCTTACCCGCATATTATTGCACAATTATTCTCGCCTTCCCCACCATTTTCGAATATTCTCAGCAGATTGCAAGCACAACGATTCTTGCAAAAAACAAGGTTAAGTTTCAGGCAATCGGCTTGTTGGGCACGGCGGCACTTAACGTTGCTATATCGTCCCTTCTTTCAAGCAAATTTGGCGCCGTGGGTGTCAGCCTCGGTATTTGCATAACAGCGTTCCTTAACTTGATTTATATAAACATTGTTTATTACAAGGTGCTTAAAATCAACGTTTTCGAATTTTATAAAAAGTGCTATATTAGCATTATTCC
Organism: Acutalibacteraceae bacterium; assembly: GCA_045649005.1. Classification (GTDB taxonomy): domain Bacteria; phylum Bacillota; class Clostridia; order Oscillospirales; family Acutalibacteraceae; genus DTU089. The sequence continues at coordinate 1,297 of JAZRPC010000017.1, read as the reverse complement.
GCCCATCGCAATAACTGTTGCCGCCTCCTTTGGAGTGTCAAAGCTTATTCCGCAGGTTTCTTGGTTTGCCGTTGCTGCAAAGGGTGTTGTTGCCGTTGGTGTTTTCTTTATTTGCGTGTGGATTTTCCATATTAAAAGGAGCGAGAAAAAAGAGGTTCTCGAAATGGGGAAAAGTTTAATCAGAAAGGTAGTTAAACGATGATAGATTTCAAAAAAGACGTTGCCTTGGTTGTTTCGAGCTGTGACAAATATGAGGATGCCTGGTACCCTTATTTTGAGCTTGTGAAAAAATATTGGCCGGAGCGTCCCGAAAAAATCTTTCTTATTACCGAAACAAAGGATTATACTCACCCCGGGCTTAACGTAATATCCTGTAAATTCGGCAAAGAGGTAACCTGGAGCGAAAGACTTTATAAAACCCTCGAAAAGGCGGGCACAAAGTATATTGTTTTTTCTCTTGAAGACTTCTTTTTGCTTGACTATGTCAAGCAGGACAGAATAGAAAAATGTATCGAATGGATGGAAGAAGACGAAACAATAGCAGAATGCAGACTTCATTCATCTGAGTATGACGGTCTTGTTGAATCAGAAAAATATGAGCCTTTTAGGATTGCAGAGAACGACACACCATACAGGCTGGATACTCAGGTTGCTTTGTGGAACAGAGAAGCCCTTGTGAGCTTTATTGATTTGTCTGAAAATCCGTGGCAGTTTGAGGGTGACGGCACCAAAAGAATAAAGGATACAGACAAGAAATTTCTTTGGCTTTACAGCGAGGATCCTTACAAACTTGAGGATAAAATTTTCCCATACAGAATTTATCAATGGTTCGGTCACGGCATTGCGTGGGGTCATTGGCTATGGGAAAATAAAAAGTGGTTCAAACAAAACGGCATAAACGGTGTGAAATATTATAAGCTTGGTGTTCTTTCAGAAAGAACGGTTAAATTGCGTTTTAAACATCTGTATTTATATAACAGAGGACCTAAAAAGTGGGAAAAATTGATAGCCCCCATCTGGCGAGAAATAATACGCCTCAGAAAAATTAAATCCAACATTATGGTTTCAGGTTTAAAGGAAGGTCTCAGACAGAGCTGGAAGCAAAAGTAAAATTTCAAAACCCCTCTTGTTCGGTTGTGAACAAGAGGGGTTGCTGTGTTTAATGCCCAAGAATAAATCTGTCAACAACAACGCCGAGGCGGGTGTCAATGAATTTCTTTTTGAGTTTTTCTTTTCTTGTTTTGGGTTGAGGGGCAGGTGATTTTACTATAAATCTTTCTATATTGCCATCATCAAG
>JAZRPC010000016.1:0-8519 GCA_045649005.1 Acutalibacteraceae bacterium | reverse complement strand
GGGGTGGTGCAGCCGGGATAGATGGGCATTTCTTTTTCCTGGCAATATGCGACGAGTTCCGGGTCAAAACCGGGGGTTACAACGAACTGTGCGCCTGCGGCAAGGGCTTTATCCACCTGTTCAGTGGTAAGAACGGTGCCTGCGCCAACGAGCATTTCGGGGCAAGCCTCCTTCATAAGGCGGATTGCCGTGTCTGCACCTGCGGCACGGAAGGTTACCTCTGCCACGGGAACGCCACCCTCGCAAAGAGCCTTTGCAAGCGGTGCGGCATCTCTTTCGGGGTTATTGAGTTTAATAACCGGCACAACGCCGATAGCTGAAATTTTTGTATTCATTTCGTTCATTAGTTTTACTCCTTTTCACAGGCCTCAAAAAGACCGTTGATGTAGGCGGCACCCAGAGCTCTGTCAAAAAGGCCGTAGCCGGGTTTACCTGTTTCGCCCCAAATCATTCTGCCGTGGTCGGGACGAACGTAGCCATCAAAATTATTATCTGCAAGTGCCTTTACAATCTTATACATATCAAGTGAACCGCAATCTGAAAGGTGTGCTCTTTCTTCAAAGGAGCCGTCCTCCATAATCTTTACGTTTCTGATATGCATAAATGCAATTCTGTCTGCTTTTGCGTATTTTTCAACCATAGCAGGGATATCGTTGGACTCGGCACAACCGAGACTACCTGTGCAAAGGCAAAGACTGTTTGCGGGGCTGTCAACGATGCTTAGCATTCTGTCAAGATTTTTTTCATTTGTGATGATTCTCGGAAGACCGAAAATAGGATACGGCGGGTCATCGGGGTGGATTGCCATTCTGACGCCGCACTCCTCTGCAACGGGAACAACCTTTTTAAGGAATTTTTCAAGGTTTGCCCACAAGCCATCTTCACCTATTTCACCATAGGCAGTAATAAGCTCACGAACCTCCGCCTGCGAGTAGCTTGAATCCCAACCGGGAAGATGAATATCATCCTTGAGGGGGTCAAGCCCCTTCATCTGCTCCCAATACATAACAAGGCTTGTTGAGCCGTCCTTTGCCTCTTTGTCAAGCTGTGTACGGGTCCAGTCAAAAACAGGCATAAAGTTATAGGTAACACACTTAACGCCGTATTTTGCACACCTTCTGATGTTTTCACAGTATACATCGAGAAGCTGTTCAACGTTATTTCTGCCGAGCTTGATATCCTCGTGAACGGGAATTGACTCAACAACATCAAATACAAGACCGTGCTTTTCACATTGCTCTTTCATTTCTTTGAGCGATTCCTCGGGCCATACCTCGCCGGGTTTAACGTCGTAAACCGCTGAAACGATTGAACGCATACCCGGAATCTGTGAAATATACTGAAGTGAAACAGGGTCTGTTTCACCATACCAACGGAATGAAAGCTTCATTTTCATTATTTTTTCCTCCGAATCAGACACTATTCAAAAGTTTTGAAATCTATGATAATTATAGAAAAACCCCAAGACATTGTCAAGCAAATAACAAAATGCCAAATGTACAATTTTTGTATATCTTAGTATTATTTACCGTCGGGGGTTCCAGGAAGTTAACACTTACTCTCCGCAGACCTTACGGTGTTTTCGAGAAGCATCGTGATAGTCATTGGCCCCACCCCACCGGGCACAGGCGTAATATATGATGCCTTGGGTTCAACACAAGCGAAATCAACGTCACCGCACAGCTTACCGTCTTCATCACGGTTTATGCCCACGTCGATGACAACGGCGCCATCCTTCACCATATCGGCGGTAACGAATTTCGGGATACCTACTGCGGCAACGAGTATGTCTGCTGTGAGGCACTCTTCTTTAAGGTTTGATGTTCTGGAATGACAGATTTCCACCGTGCCGTTTTCTTTGAGAAGAAGCATAGCCATAGGCTTACCGACAATATTGCTTCTGCCCACTATAACGCATTTTTTACCGCTTACAGGAATGTTATAGTATCTGAGCATTTCCATAATACCTGCGGGTGTACAAGGCAAAAAGGTAAAATCACCTATCATAATATGACCCACGTTCACGGGGTGGAAGGCATCCACGTCCTTTGCGGGGTCTATTGAATTGAGAACTGCTTTTTCATCAATATGCTTCGGCAGAGGAAGCTGGCAAAGAATACCGTCAACTCTGCTGTCACCGTTTAACTCATTAATAAGAGAGAGAATTTCTTCCTGTGTGGTTTCTTCAGGCAAGGCAAATTCAAACGATGCAACGCCGATTTCTTCACAGCCCTTTTTCTTATTGTTTACATACACACGTGAAGCGCTGTTGTTGCCGACGATAATAACCGCAAGCCCTGCGCTGATTCCCTTATCACTCAACGCTTTTACACGGTTTTTAAGTTCTTCTCTTTTTGCGGCGGAAACTTCTTTTCCGCTAATAATTTCAGCCATTTTCATTCCCCTCCGCATTTTCTTCGGTTTTGTTTTCTTCAAGAGCCAATCGCTCCAATTTTTTCTCTTTTAGCGTTTTGGGAGCATCTGGCTGAAAATAGTCAACGCCCTCAATTTTAACAGGGTGTTTTTTTACTTTTATGAGCATAGCAACAAGAATAACGGCACAAACGGCAACTATTGCGAGAGAAAGAGCCTGTGATACTCTTATGCCGGTTGAACCGATATAGAGGCTATCTGTTCTGAGCCCCTCAATAATTGCCCTGCCTGTTCCGTACCATATACCGTAGCACAAGAAAAGCTGACCGCTGAATTTTCTGAATTTTTTGAGCATCAGGTAAAGGATACCAAAGCCCAGCATACACCAGGCAAACTCATAGAAAAAGGTGGGATGAACGAAAAGATTTTTTTCTTCAATATAGCCCGCCACGTCTGCAACACCTTCAACGCCGAATTTCTCGGGGTTAAGGGTTATGTATGAAATCACCTTGTCGCTCATCATACCGTAATTGCCGTTTGTAAACGTGCCGAATGCTTCCTGGTTGGCGTAGTTGCCCCATCGTCCGATTCCCTGACCGATAAGCAGGCTCATACCAACAAGGTCAAGTAGATTAAGGAAGTTGAGCTTTTCGAGTTTACAGGTTATAAACGCTGCAAAAATACCGCCGATGATACCGCCGTATATTGCAAGACCGCCGTTCCAAATCTGAAAAATTTCAGCAGGATGCTGACTGTAATAGCTCCACTCAAAAATGACGTAATATGCCCTTGCGCCTATGATACCGCCAAAGGTGCCGTAAATGAGCACATCCACCATTTTGCTGAGATTCATACGCCAGGTGTAGGCAATTCTGCCGCCGAACAAGGCGGCAAGAATAAAGCCAAATGCGATAATAACACCGTACCATTTAATCTGAATAAAATTTCCGCCGATGTAAAACTCACAGAACACAGACGAAACATCAAAAATCGTGCTTATGCCCGCAAAGGTTACTCTTGCGAAATCTGCAAACCATTCCATAACAGTCTCCTATCCGCCCTCAGTTTTTTACAACCGAAAGCACAGATTTATCTTCGTTAAAGCATTTATGAAGCAAATCGTTAACAAACTCAAGCTCCATACTTTTGATAACATTAAACTCTTCAAACAGCTCTTCGTTTTCAAAATGGGAAATGACAAGTGCGTTTGCAACAGTATCAATATCGGTAAAAGCCCTCACGGTTTTTCCGTATTGCTTTTTGCGTACCATTTCAAACTGCTCTTTAGTTACGCCATCCTTTTTAAGCTCCGCAATACGGCTTTTAATTTTATCAGCAACGATTTCTGGCTGAGCTGATTCACCGGAGAACATATTTGAATAATAACCGTAGCCGTTGAAAAATTCTGTTGCAAAGGTGCCGTTTATAAGACCGTCGTCAAGAAGCTCTTTATAAAGGGGTGAAATCTGCCCCGCAACAATATCGAGAAGTATTGCCATGGCAATTTCTTCTTTCAAGGAGCACTCCGCCTCGGGGAACTTTTCTTTGTAGCCGAAGCAAAAAACTGGAGTTGCCACAGGAAGCTTTTCTTCTGTATATGCTTTCACTATTTCAACAGGTTCTTCTTCAAAGGCTCTTTCAACAGTAACCTTTTCGTCCGCCTTGAGCATTTTGTCTGCAATTTCAACAACCGTTTCAACCGACACGTTGCCCGCAACTGCCAAAGCCATATTTGAAAGATTGTAGAACGTGTCGTAGCAACCGAATAGCATATCTGCCGTTATTTCGGATATAGACTGCTTTGTGCCTGCAATATCTATTTTAACAGGGTGCTTGTGATACATTGCCTCAAGCATATTAAAAAGGCATTCCCACTCGGGAGAATCCTTGTACATATCAATCTCCTGCCCGATTATGCCCTGCTCCTTACGAACAGTTTCCTCGGTAAAATAGGGGTGCCTTACAAAATCGAGAAGAATCTCGAAATTCTCCTCAAAATGGCCCGTGCAGGTAAAAAGATAACAGGTTCTGTCAAAGCTTGTGTATGCGTTTGCAGAAGCACCTGTTACGGCATAGCGCTGAAAAGCGTCAAGCTCCTCACTCTCGAAAAGCTTGTGCTCAAGAAAGTGTGCTGTGCCTGCGGGGATTTCTGTAAATTCATTGCGGTCGCTACGCTTGAAGCGTGTATCTATTGAGCCGTATTTTGTACCGAAAACGGCATAGGCCGACGTATATTCGGGCTTGGGATAAACATATATGCTAAGACCCGATTTGTGGTCAATTTTGTAATAGCATTCGCCGAGAATGGCGTTTTCGATGGAGGTTATTTTATTTTCTGCCATTATTCTTCGCCTCCCGCTGTGCCTTCAAGCATAAATACTGTGTCAAGGGTTACGTCCCCTGCGGCTTTTATAACATCCTCTTTCTGAACGTTTTTAAAGCCGTTTATAAAATCCTCAGGGTAAAGATATTTCCCCGAAACCACCTGTGAACTAAACCAGCTTTCAAGCGCTTCGGCACTGTCGGTTACACTTTTAAAGCTGTCTTCAAGCGCTTTTACCGATGAATCTATATCATCCTGTGAGAAATCGCCGTTTTTTATAGCGTCAAGCTGTGAGAGAATTGCCTCCCTCGCTTTTTCTTCGTTAAAGCTTTCGATTCCACTCTGAACAAACATAACGCCCTTTGCCCTTATCATTCTAGCAGAGCAATAGTAACAAAGACTCATTTTTTCACGCACAACCGTGAACAGCTTTGAGTGGGGGCTGCCGCCGAACAAATCGACCATAACTCGTCTTGCTGCATAATTGTCGTCGCCGTTTGTCATCCCCATACGGAAGCCCATAACCAGCTTACCCTGTTTTACAGGCTCCTGCTCTTTGAGGTATTGAACGTCCTCAGCACTTTCGACGAAAACCGTTTCGCTTTCAACAACGTCTCTTTCAACCTTTGAAAGACGCTCCGCCAGCATTTTTTCGGCATTGGGGAAATTGCCGCCGCTGATGCACAAGCTTATTTTTGCGTTTTTAAGAATTTCGTTATATGCATCTGTAAGAGCTTCGGGAGTAATTTCGTTGATTGCTTCAACCGAGCCAAGACGGTTTATGCCGTAAAGCTCGTCTGAGCACATAATCTCTTCGCAACGATTTTTGGCATAGCTTCTTTTGTCGCTCGTTTCGGCTGCTAACCTCTCACAAAGGAGCCTTTTTTCACTTTCCACATCATCTGCAGAAAACACGCCGTTAACAAGCCTTGGGTTAAACACAAGCTCAAAAAGCAGGTCGCAGCACTCGCCCGTTATGCTTTCACCGTCAATAGCAAACCTGTCGTCGATGCAGGCAACCACAATCTTCAAAACCTGATGCTCACCGATTTTTGAAACGTCAACACCAACGTCTGCACCGTAAAGGAGCGCAAGCTTTTTCTCGAGTGCCGTAACATCAGGATAATTTTCAGAGGAACGAGTAAGAACGTTTGGCACCAACGCATAAAGTGACGCTTTTTCGCCCAGGGGCAGAACAAAGCTTATTGAAACGCAAGCCGTTTTGAACCCTTCGGCAGAAATGGTGCAAAGCTCTGCACCCGTTGATATATCACGTTTTTGAAAACTGTATTTCATTGAACCACTTCCGGAAACGATATTTTTAAAATTAAATATCATTTTACCACACACATCCGAATCTTTCCACTCTTTTTTTATAATTTTCATAAAATCACCTATAATCTATTTTAAACAACTAAAATTGATTTATCAGTTATATAAATCATTGACAAAAGAGGTTCCTTGTGATAATATATTGCAGTTGTATTTTTGTTAATCAAATCAATGGATTCGGAGGCAATAAAAATGTCAGGACATTCCAAATGGAGTACCATCAAAAGAAAGAAAGAAAAAACCGACGGCGCAAGAGCAAAGGTTTTCACAAAAATCGGCAGAGAGATTATGGTTGCTGTTCGTGACGGCGGCCCCGACCCCGCAGGTAACTCCAAGCTCAAAGAGTTAATCCAGAAAGCAAAAGCAAACAACGTTCCCAACGACAATATCGAGCGTGTTATCAAAAAAGCTGCCGGCGGTAACGACGGCGCAAACTACGAAGAAATCATTTACGAGGGCTACGGTCCCTGTGGCGTTGCAGTTGTTGTAAAAGCTCTTACAGACAACCGTAACCGTACAGCAGGCGACGTTCGTCACTATTTCGACAAATACGGCGGAAATATGGGCACATCAGGCTGCGTTATGTTTATGTTCGACTATTTCGGCGTTATCCTTATTGAAAAAGAAGGTATCGACGAAGAAAAGCTTATGGAAGATGCACTTGAATGCGGCGCTATAGATTTCATCACAGATGAAGAAGAAATCTATGAAATCCGCACAGATGCCAACGACCTTGGCGCCGTTGCAAGCGACCTTGAGGCAAAGGGCTACACATTCGTTAGCAGTGAAACTGCATACATCCCCCAGACCTATACTCGTCTTGAAGGCGAAGACAATATGAAGAATATGAGCAAAATGCTTGAAATGTTCGACGACAACGACGACATTCAAGACGTTTGGCACAACTGGGAGAATGAGGACGAATACGAAGGCTGATTTTCCCTATTGATTTTTATTTATAGATAATATATAATATATGAGAACTTACGCTCAATTCGGTCATGCGACGGGTGGGCCCTGTGCGACGGGGCACCGTGAACCATGTCAGGCGGGGAACCGAGCAGCATTAAGCGGACCGTCCTGTGCGCCACAGTCCGTCTGCCCGTCGTGTGACCGAGTGGAGCGTAAGTGTTTTTTTACGAAAAAGGATGTGAAGGAATTGTACAGAGCATTATACAGAAAATGGCGACCCCAGGTATTCTCGGATGTTTACGGTCAGAATCACATAACCGAAACTCTCCGTAATGAAATTTCATCCAACCGCCTCTCCCACGCCTATCTTTTCACCGGCTCGAGAGGAACGGGTAAAACCACCTGTGCAAAAATTCTTTCAAAGGCTGTTAACTGTCTTAACCCCATAGACGGCAACCCCTGTAACGAATGCCACATTTGTAAGGGTATTGACGACGGCTCAATTCTCGACGTTACAGAAATCGACGCCGCAAGCAACAACAGCGTTGACAATATCCGTGACCTTCGTGACGAGGTTAACTTCACTCCCGCTGCTGCAAAATACAGAGTTTATATCATAGACGAGGTTCACATGCTTTCAACGGGTGCGTTCAACGCACTTCTTAAAACGTTGGAGGAACCTCCTCAGCATGTTTTATTTATACTGGCAACAACCGAGGTTCAGAAATTGCCCGCAACCATTCTTTCACGTTGCCAGCGCTTTGATTTCAGACGAATCCCGCCCGAGGATATTTCTGCAAGGCTCAAGGTTGTTGCTGAAAATGAGGGGCTTTCTCTTGACGAGGATGCGGCTCTTCTTATTGCAAGAATTGCAGACGGCGCTCTTCGTGATGCCCTTTCAATTCTTGCCCAATGTGCGGGCTACAATGAGCCCATAACAATCAAAACCGTCAGCAATGCCGCAGGTCTTCTCGGCAAAGACTATTTGTTTGAAATTTCAAACGCAATTCTTCAGCGTGACAGCGCAGCGGTCTTAAACATTATTGACAGACTTCATTCATCATCCTGCGATATGGAAAGGTTAATGAGTGAGCTTGTTAACCATTTCAGAAGCATTATGATGGCAAAAACAACAAAAAACCCCGAAAGATTTGTTGTCTGCACCCCCGATGAACTGGAGCTTTACAAAGCGGACGCACAGAATATAACCTTCGGCACGTTGCTTCACATAATGGAAACTCTCAGCCGTGAGGCATCACAGCTCAAGTATTCTTCTCACCAGCGAGCACAGGCTGAAACTGTTCTTGTAAGGCTTTGCAACCCCGAGCTTTCAACAGACAATGCGGCAATCGTACGCAGAATCGACGAGCTTGAGGCACAGCTTATGATGCTCAAAGCACAAGGAATAACCGTTACCGCTGAAGCACCTAAACCCGCACCCAAAAAGGCGGATGCACCGATAATCAGCGAGCCCCCGATGGCTCAGCCCACAGTGCAGGAAAAAAATCCTGAGCCCATATCACAAGCACCCGTAAATTTTGAGGAGCCCCCTCTCCCCGAGGAGCCCCCCATTAAATAC
>JAZRPC010000015.1:0-32799 GCA_045649005.1 Acutalibacteraceae bacterium | reverse complement strand
CCAAAAAGAAACGACAATCTTCTGTCGAAAATTGTCGTTTCTTTTTGGTGGACTCGAAGGGGGTCGAACCCTCGGCCTTACGGATGCGAACCGTACGCTCTCCCAACTGAGCTACGAGCCCGTTTTTATAAATTATACCACGGCATCCGGATTTTTCAAGGAAAAACTTATGTTGTCCCTTACAAAAAAACAGCACAAACCAAAGAGGTTAGTGCTGTTTTTATATAATCTGATTTTTCAATCCTTGCTGATTACTTTTTTCTGCCAGGATTTTTTACCGCATCCGGGGCATTTCATATACCTTGTTCTTCCCATGTGCATAGACATCCAAACCGCTTTAAGCGTGGGCACATATTTGTGGCCGCATTCCTTACACTGATAATATCCTGCAACCTGCTCTATTTTCATAGCGAAAGAGATGCCGACAAACCCGGGTATAAAGCCCGAAAATGCAACTATTACTTGTTGCCACTCTTCCAATAGTAAAAACTTTCCGACAAAAGCCGGCACAACTATAATAATAACAGAAAGAATACCGATAACCCATTCAAGTGTGAGCAATCTTTTGTCGCTTTCCTCTTTCTGTTTTACCATTTCGAGAAGCTTATTTTCCATTTCTTTATTGTAATTATCCACCATAATTACCTCCCCACTTAATAAATCATTCACTGTAATTTTCAGAATACCGCACAGCTCCAGCATAATTGCAGAATCGGGCAAAGATTTGCCACGCTCCCATTTTGATACTGCTCTGTCGGTGATATTCAATTTTTCCGCTAACTGCATTTGAGTTAAACTTTCTTTTTTTCTGCACTCGGCAATAAACCTTCCGATTTTTACCTGGTCCATACGCTCCTCCCTTCGCTTACAGTATAGATAAAACCAAGAATAAAATACACACACCGTTGGTTGAGTGGGGATAAATCAACCCTTTGTTGGGTGCAAATTAGTTGTAATTGGTCTTTTGTTGGCTCATTTAAAGCTTATCTTATCACCAGAATGTATAAAATCTTATTCTGTATACAATGTAACAGGACCGTACAATCCACCTGTCACTAAGTCCTTTGCAAACTCCTTTTCACCAACAAAATACGGCGATAATTCTTCTATATTCCACTTATCGAAATAATCTGTGTGAATATACCAGTTTGCGGATGTATTGGTTACGATTATTTTAAGCTTATTCACTTTACGAAGCAAACTACCGGGTATTTTAAAGCTATAAGGAGAAGCCAAAGATGCTCCTAAAAATTGGTCATTGAGATATACAGAAGCTACGAAATGCACGTCACCAAGGTCAATTTTGGCTCCTTTACCAATTTTTTTATCAGGCAATAAAAAAGCTGTTTCGTAAACGCCACTACCTGAGTAATAACTACCAATTAAACAAGACCAATCACCCAACCTTATGGGAATTGCTTCATTAGAGTGCTCAATACTTTCAAAACCTTTTTCATTACAAACGAGTTCTGCTTCTTTTCTGAACATAAATTCTTTCTGAATTTCGATTTTGGTTTTTAACGCCTTATTCTTCTCAGCGTCAAATAGTTCGTCTGTAAGTAATATTACAGCCGTTTCCCCAATCTGAAGAGAGAGGCACAGAACACCATTTTCGGTTTGTATTTGCTGTAATTTACCGTTTTCCAAATCAAGAAGATAACCCTTTGAGGTAGGTAAGTGAATCTTATAATCTCCATTCCCCCCTGTTTCTCTGAACAGGCAGAAAACTTCTGCGTTCTCTGTTTTTCTGTGCATTGCACGTAACCCACTACCTTCTGCTTTGATTACGGGAGTGAGGTTTTCGGGCTCATAAGAAACCCTGCCGCCACATTCAATAAAGTGGTTCAAAGCTTTTTGTGTGGCATCGGGTATATAAGCACCTTCGGGAATAATAATGTGTTTGTATTCTGCTCTGCCAATGTGCATTGAGCCATTATCGGTTATTTCTGCGCTCTGTATAACATCATCGTCAATTATATCAAAATCCACCATCATATCTTCAAGGCTTCTGCCAAGAGTATCGAATTTTTCTTCCATAATCTCAGCTTTCAGACCACCCTGAAAATCAGAAACGGGATAATATAGTCCTGTTTCACATACTCGCTCCCCGAGAGAAGAAATATAAGAAATGCGTTCTATATAACGATTGAACTGACCAAGATAACGGCAAAACACTTGGCTCTCTGTAAAAACAGGTAGTTCCTGTGCAAGAAGCTGACCTTTACGACCCAGAGGGAAATTAAAGGGATTGAAGATATTTATTCCTCTCACAGCCTGATAACCCACGGTATATCGCATTATATCGTAAGTAACTCCCGCTCCTGCTACCCCGAAATCTTCACTCATTGCAAATTTTGTACCAATTTGCGCCGCCGCAGATGAAGCATATCTCGGGAAAAAGCCGTTGTAGCCGTTTATGTCACTCTTATTTGTTATTTTATTTTCAGGAAAAATCTGACGCCATATAACATCAATCCCCGGTATATCGAAGCACCTTAGGGCTCGCATCAGGTTAAAATTCCCGCCACCTTCCATACAACCACGAGGACTATGGTCTTTATCAAGATGCCCTGTAAAAGCGATACCATTTTCATTTGCCCATTTTTTGCAAGGGAGAAGAAAATTATCGCAGAACATACGGCTACATAAATCATACCAACGGTATAATATGTGAACATTTTCCTCTGTGGTTGCTATTCTTTCTGCAATAAGCGGTAGATGTGGTAATATTGATTCACCGTATATAGCTTCATATTTCTCCGCTAACTCTTTATTGAAGGCTCCCGCAGGGGCTTTCGGCTCGTCTGTAAAAACAGCCGTAACACTCTCTGAAATCTGAGTATTTAAAGCTTCGGCATATTTTTTATGAGTAATTTCAATAAAATATTCTGTTGCCTCTTTTTTTAATAAATCAGGGTAATCAGAGTCGCCTTTTTCTGCAAAATACTCGGTTACAACACTATCCTCGGAGAATATGTAACCCTCTTCGATCATTTCCTTGTCATTTAAAAAACCGGCAAGTATATCGGGGGCTGTTTTTTTATACACCTCGCCCGCTGAAAAAGAGTGTTCACAAAATTCCAATGTCTGACGGGCGTATTCAGGATGAGCTTCTATAACTTTTCCGCAAGCGCTACCTGATGGCCATCCCGCCTCATCATAAATCCAACAAATCATACCATATGATTTACCCTTTTCTATGGCATATGCGTAAAGCTCAAAATATTCCTCAGTAAGATAATCAGGTTCAAGGTTTGTGGGCATGCTGTCAGGTCGGAATCCTTTTGGTTCAGGAAGAATATAAAAAGCCCTTATACCAAGATTTTGCATTTCAAGAAGCTGAGCGTCTATAATTTCTTTCGTGCAGACGTCATTCCAAACCCATACATACACAGGAGCACAGGAAACATCAGGTGAGCTAAAGCTGTTTATATCAAATACTTCTTTGTTTTTCATTGTTCAACCGTCCTTGCAAATCAGATGCTTGCATCGTATCTGCCCTGCTTTTTCAATCTGTTTATAAAGCATTTTAATGTAACTACCATTGCTACATAGAGAATTGCAAGCAAAACGGGATATATCCCTATTCCAAACAATCCTCTTACAAGACTGACCATCGGTGGTGCTAACATTACACCTATGTATGCAAAGGCTATTTGCGAGCCCATAATTGATTGTGATACCTCTTTCCCGAAATTATGTGGTGTCAGGTGTATCATATTGGGATAAATAGAACCATTACCCAAGCCCACAAGAAACAAACCGATAACGGTAACCACACCGGGCAAAGGGAGAAGCATAATTGCAATAGCAGGAGCAAGAATAACGATACCTATGCCGATGCGCTTCCACGTACTGATTTTATCAGAAAGTAAACCTGAAAGGAAACGCCCGATTGACATACCAACATAGTATATTGTCAGTGCAAGTGCGCCATACTTCACCGCAAATCCTTTTTCCTCTACAAGATATGTACTACCCCATACTCCGCAGGCATATTCAATTGCATTGGTAACAAGCATAATAACCCATACCTGTCGCACTTCTGCTTTTTTCGCCATCTGCAAAAGAGTAAGGTTTACGCCTTTTTCCTCTTCTGATTCTTTATCGGAAGAAGTTTTTTTCCACAAAGGCACGGACACAATCAGCAAAACGGCAATAACAAGCTGCACATAAAAAGCATAGCGATAACCACCACGCCAACCTATGTCACTTAACGCACGGGACATAAGATACGGGCTGAGCGATACCCCCACACCGTAAAAGCAATGAAGAAAATTCATATGGCTTGCTTTAAAATGAAGAGCTACATAATTGTTTAGACCGGAATCTATTGCACCCGCACCAAGACCGAGAACAACTGCTAGTGGTATCATAAACCAAAAGGATGGGGAAACAGAGAAACCAAACAAAGCCACCGCCGTCATCGCAGTGCTGAAAGCTGTAACCTTAGCAGTCCCTAATTTATTGAGAATTTTTGCACTGAACATACTTGACAGCACAGTGCAGCCGGAAATAAGAAAAGTAAGAACACTTACCGCCTCAACAGGTATATTCATTTCCAGATGAACAGCAGGCCACGCAGAACCTATAAGAGAATCCGGAACGCCAAGACCTATAAATGCAATATAAATTACAACCAGAAGAATAGTTGCCAAAATAAACACCTCTATAAAAAAACGCCGAATAAAACCTGATACGCTTTTCCGTCAGATTTATCCGGCGTTGAATTATGTTTTGAAAGTCACTCGACCATTTGGTTAATAATATCACAGCAAACCGGGAAAAACAAGCAAATTCATCAAAGAAACAACTAAACCCAACAAAGATAATCTGTTGAATAAATTTATCCCTTATCGAGCGCTTTTTCTATAATTTCCACATTACCTATTTCGTCGTTTACATATTCACCATTTTTGTAAAAACACTCTGAATTGATATTTACTACAGCCCCTGTCGGCACATATAATACAGCCTTTGTATCTTGCGGCAAAGTGAGATTAATAACATAATTCTCATCCGTCTTTTCATAATTCAGAGTAATTAGCCCCTTTACGCTGGGAACTGTACAGCTCAAATTTGCAGACAAGGTGTATTGCGGATTGATTTCAACCTTTTCATAGCCTGCCTCAAGCGGCGTGATGCCCGCAAAATGCTTGCTCATAATAACAAGGGGTCCACCACTCCAAGCGTGATTCTTAGTACCCCGCCAAGCATCCCAGAACTCCCAAAGAGTAGAGTAATCCTTGTTCACCATATCCTCGTACCTGCTCTTAATTCTGTCTTTTGCAACGTCATATTCTCCCATTTTGCAAAGGGCTTCAAGAACATAGTATTCCATATAAGGACTTGAATTTTTAGTGGTTACGAGTACGTTTTTAATAGTGTTATACTGTTCTTCTTCTGCAAGCCCCGACAAAACGGCAAGGGCATTAGCTCTGTCATCGGGATTTTTCACATCATCACTTTTAAAACCATTTTCCGTCCAAAGAGCCTTATAGCCCTTTGAGATAGTATTTTTTCTTTTGGTGATAAATGAAATGTCTTCATCTTTTCCCAAAAGCTCCGCCATTTTTTCTGTGGCAGAGAGAGCATAGTAAAACCATGCATTTTCAATAGCCGTCATATCTGCCTTGCTACCCCAATCGGGCCAATCCCAAGAACCCTCACGGTGAACCACAAGATTATTTTCGCCGATTTTCCAAAGCTTCAGGTAATCAAGAGAAGCATCGTACACCTTTTTAATAAAAGCCACGTCACCGGTATATTCATAATAAGTGAAGAAGCCCACAATCCCCGCAAGCTGTTGCACCGGGAGCTCAAAATAATCACCGTTTATAGGCACAACCGTCTGGAGCACCTTTGTATCGTCAATATGGGAAAGCATCGCCTCCACACCTTTTTGATATAACAGGTAGGAATTGCTATCCATAGAGTACATTGTCATAATCATTTCGCTTGTGGCATCACCCCACCATTGTGCCCTTTCTCTGTCGGGACAATCCATAAAATTGTCACGCATGGTAACGTAGAGGGTTCGCAAGGATTTTTGCCACAAGGAATTGAGAAATTCATCATCGCACTTATAATCGCCGCAGAATGAGCTGTCATAGCCGGTTTCACGGTATTTCAAAGAAACAACAGTCACACCTTTGGGGATTTCATAGGTAATATGCTCC
The DNA here is from genome assembly GCA_045649005.1 of Acutalibacteraceae bacterium. Classification (GTDB taxonomy): domain Bacteria; phylum Bacillota; class Clostridia; order Oscillospirales; family Acutalibacteraceae; genus DTU089. Next base: position 26,620 of record JAZRPC010000015.1, on the reverse strand, counting down.
CCATTAAACCAGCCTAAGGACTCAAACTCCTGCTCGCCCTCCTTGGTTATATAGGTAGTTGAAACTGCACCGATTAAAGTGTTTTCGGTTGTTATACGAATAGTTTTACCCGCCGGCGCCACAACTTTAAGATAAGGGGTAAGCTGTGCGTTGTATGGAATATCTACTGTGATTTTTTCACCGAAAAGTTTTTTTACGGTATAATTCTCGTAATTGTGAGAATTTTCGTAATCTTTAAGACCGTAATCCTTCAAAAACGGTATTCCTCTATGGTACAGCTTGCCATATGCGCCCTCTCCGCCAACTGCATATTCTGTTGCATTTTCCCAGGCTGAGGTATCATAAGCTTCATTCATCCAATCGCCCATATCTTCCCTTGCATCGAAATAAATGCTGTATTCAGGAAGTCTGTAGTTCGGCTGATGACGAGAGCTGTCAATATATGCACTATGCCTTTGCACCTTCCAGCTTTTGTCGGAAATTATGGAGATATCTTCATTTATAGCTTCAAAAATGAATCCGCCCTGACCGCTACCGCTATATGAATAGCTTTTTTCATTATCCCAGAACCAGACCAAGGCACAAATTGAGTTTTCGCCATTTTTGAGATAAGGTGCAATATCTATACTGTCATAATAGCCGCTGTTTTTATCGGGTCCACGCTTGACACTTCCCTCAAAAACAACGGTTTCACCATTTATGTAAAGCCAATATTTCGAGTCGGCTGAGATATGAGCAATAAGCTTTTCAGGAATATTATTGAGAGCTACCCTTTTATTAAAGCACATCCAGACGTTTTCTTCTGTGAGATTATCTTTGTCCCAAATCCATTTAGCTTTCCAATCGACCTTCTCGCCCGTAGAAATCACGCTGTATTCGGGAATGGCTTCAGGGATTTTATAATCGTTTGTATATGGCAGAGTTTCCGGACCCACTAATAAAAAAAGTGGAGAAAAATGTGAAAAAACAAGTGCCACCACTATTACAAGACAAGATAAAACTATCTGTATTTTTTTCATATGAGCCTCCTTGAGATTGTTTGCGGTAGTACAATTTATGAGGTTGGTTGCAATTTGCTTAATGCGGTTGCAAGTACAGTGAAATGCAATCTTGCCGACAAATTCCATTTTATCTGTCCGCATTATAGTATATTTTAATAAAAAAATCAATGCGAAGCATTGTATATCATCAATTCCGCAAGGAATTGCATATCATCAACTTTGTAAGAAGTTGTATATCATCATTGCGAAAGCTTTTTTGATACACGCTAAAGCGTGATGTTATGCAGTCCTAACGGACTGATGAGATACAACAATGGCAAAATTGCCATTGTTGATGATATACCATTGCTTTCGCAATGGATAAAAAAATTCCAAGTCCGAAGACTTGGAATTTTTTGGCCCGCCCAAAGGGATTCGAACCCCCGTTCTTCAGAATCGGAATCTGCTGCGTTATCCAACTGCGCCATGGACGGAAATATGTTATTTTCACAATAACTAATTATAACTATATTCACTCGAATTTTCAATAGTTTATTTTAACTTGAAAAGCCTTGTTATTAATGTTATAACTTTAATAAAGGAGTTGAGATTATGCTCAAAGAAATGCTTAAAGACAGGAACGTTCCCGAACTCAAAACGAGAGAACAGATGCTTGAATTGGTTCACACCGAGCTTTTCGGATATATGCCGCCAAAGCCCGAAAAAATTACCTTTGAGGTTGAGGAAGCGGTCATACCCAAATTTTGTGCAGGAAAAGCAGTTTGCAACAAAGTAACTGCTAACTGTGTTATAAACGGCAGGGAATTTTCATTCCCATTTCTTGCGACACTCCCAACTGACGGCAAAAAGCACCCGTTTTTCGTTCACGTGAATTTCAGACCGGAAAACCCCGACAGATACATGCCAACAGAAGAGCTTATTGACAATGGCTTTGCTGTTTTTTCTCTTTATTATGAAGATATTTCAAGCGATGATGGAGATTTTACAAACGGGCTTGCAGGTATTTTATTCCCCGACGGCACTAGGAGCACAACCGATTGCGGTAAAATTGCCATGTGGGCTTGGGGGGCTCAAAGAGTTCTCGATTATGCATACACTATCCCCCAAAGCCTTGACCTCAACTGTGCCACAGTCTGCGGCCATTCAAGGCTTGGAAAAACCGCACTTTTAGCAGGTGCAACGGACGAAAGATTTGCGTTCTCATATTCAAACGACTCGGGCTGTAGTGGTGCGGCTATTGCAAGAGGAACCTCGGAGGGTGGCGAAAGAATTTCAGATATCTGCCGCAACTTCCCCTTCTGGTTCTGCGAGAATTACAAAAGCTATTGCAACAACGAAGAAAATATGCCCTTTGACCAGCATTATCTTGTGGCTTCAATTGCACCGAGAAAGGTACTCATCGGCAGCGCCGCCCTTGATAAATGGGCAGACCCGCTTTCAGAAATGCTTTGTTGCGTTGCTTCGAGTGATGCATTCAAAAATGGCTTCAAATACGAAGACAGACCACCACAGGTTGACGATAAATTCTTTGATGGCGACATCGGTTATCATATGAGAGACGGACTCCATTATTTCAGCCGTCTTGATTGGTTGAGGCTTATTGAGTTTATAATTTTGCATAGGTGAGAGAATGGCAAATAAATACAAAAGGAAATCAGAACCTCTGAACAGATGGGTTGCTTTGGTTATGGCTTTAATATCAATTTTTATGGGCACGGTATTTTCGTCTATAATATATCTAAATCAACCAATCGACAGAGAAGAAGCAACAAAGTTAAATTGTGTTTTTGTTGATTTTGGTGGTGGTCACAAAAAGTTAAAAGGCGGAACCACCGATATCACACTACGCTTCAATGATGATTCGTTTCAATCTATTAAGAACTATTGCATTTCTGACGAATTGATTGAAAAGCTCAAAACAACACCGAGCGGAACTGAATTTGAAATGCTGATAAACCCTAAAAATAATTATGTAATTGAATTGATAGCAAACGATGAAGTTTTACTTGATTTTGATTACGCACAGAAAGAATTAGAACAAGAAAGTGTCGGATTTTTTTATTTAGGCATTGTTATGTATGTTTTTTCTATAATTTTTATTATTCAGGCTATACTTGATTTTAGAAAGAAGATAAAAAGAATTAAAGCAAAGAAAAAATAAGATAAATCAATACGTTAATTGAAATTTCAGCCCTCCTTCGAAAGGTGCGTTTGTGAGCGCTGCCGGTGGCAGATATAGCGAACAATAAGCACTGGCACAATAAGGCGTACCACGAGGCGAATAGCGAGTGAGACGACTATATTGTAACTGGAAGGTGTCACGAAAATTCAAGATTTTTCGTGACGGAAGGTTCTTTGTTGCGAAGCAACTTTTCACCGAAGGTGAAAATAGCACATCCTACCGAATGAACAAAAACCTAGCAGAAAAAAATGTCAATTGAAGCTTACGCTTCAACGACGCTCGAAAACTCGCATCGAGAACCACCCACCACCCGACCAACATCATTTTAAACTTTATTAATTAACTCGTTTGAAACTCTATTCATAAAAACAACTAATCAAAAGGCGGTCCCCCCCGCCTTCGAAGGCAGGCACCACATACAACGACTATATATCTCTACGAATATTTTTGAATACTATTTGCTTTACTGGCATCTGGCGATTGGCGACCAAAATACAACTCCCCTTGCAAATTCAAGAGGAGTTGTGTTTTATTTTACTTATTTCTTAATCCTGTTAAGTGCTGCGTTAAGCTGTAAAAGCTCTTCTTTTGTGAAGTGGAGGTTTGCCGCACCCATAAGGTTCAAAAGGCGCAAAACCGTGAAGCCACCCATCATCTGCATCATAGGTCCAGAAAGCATTTCTGCCCCCATATCGCCCATCATAGATTTATCGCCGTGGTTTTTCATCGCATTTGCCATCAGACCCATAAAGAGCTGTCTGCCCTCTTCGGATGCCATAACGTCACTCATTTTATCGTTAAGTGAGAAATAGCCATCAATTTCTGTAATATCGAACCAGTTAAGAACTGCCCCTGTTTCACGAAGTCTGTAAGAATCGTTAAAAACATCAACCTTGCGGATTACCGATGTATCGGTGAACTCACCCGCAACCGCTTTCAGCTCTGTTTCGCCCACGTTGGGAACGTCGAAATAGAAGAAGTGAACGTCGCTCGTTTTCTTACCGAGGCTTTTGCCGTTTGCGAAAAGCTCAACCTCGGGAAGATTTGAATATACGGTTACCTTTGTTACGTCCTCGACTCTGTCAATATATCTCTTACCACAGATGTGAACGAATTTTTCATCAGAAAGCCAAGCCTTGTAGGCATAGAAAGAATCCTTCTTATACTTACGGTCGAATGTTACAAGACCCTTGTGATTCTGACCGTTTTCGCCACCCTCGTTACGGCTGTCTGCGCCGAAATCGAACATATTCCAAACGTGAGTTGCCCACATATACTTTCTTCCGAAAAACTGTTTGATAAGCTCTTCGTGGTAATATGCCTGGTATTCCTCTGTGTAGTCGCCCTGTTTGGGGTCTGAGGTGTGCCAGTTCAGCGCCTCACAACCATATTCACTGCAACCGATGGGAATGTTTGGGTATTTAGCGTGGAAATTGTCAAACCACGGGCCGTTCATTGTTGTGTCGCCGCCATACCAACCGAAATAGTGGTTGTATGAAACAACGTCGGGAATCTGAATATATGGGCTGTCGATATCGCACATTGAAACAGCGGCGATAGTTGTGAGCCTTGTTTTATCCATTTCGTGGGCAAGGTCGTTGAGAATCTCGTGATTTTCAAGAAGATCGGGGTCAGAATCGCCTTTCATTGTGATTTCGTTTGAAAGCCCCCACACAACGATTGAGGGATGATTATAGTTCTGAACAATAAGCTCCTTCATCTGAGAGATAGTGTTTTCTCTGCCACCGGGCATATGGTTTGAAATATATGGGATTTCTGCCCAAATCACAAGACCTCTCTCATCGCAAAGGTCATAGAAATACTGATCGTGCTGATAGTGAGCAAGGCGTATTGTTGTTGCGCCAAGCTCGCAGATTAAATCCATATCCTCTCTGTGGTGCTCGGGAAGAAGAGCATTGCCCAAGCCCCACCTGTCCTGATGGCGGGAAACACCACGCAAGGGATACTCTTTGCCGTTGAGAATGAAGCCGTTTTCAGGGTCAATTTTAAAGGTACGGCAGCCAAAGCGTGATGAAACATTATCAATAACCTTGTCGCCGTCAACAATCTCAATTTCTGCGGTGTAGAGATATGGGTCTTTCTTTCCTTGCCAGAGGCGAACGCAAGGGATTTTAAGAGTAACCTTTAAATCCCGTGTTTTTTTCTCTAAAACTGTTTTTCCGTCAGCAGACTTTATTATATATCTAAGCTTTTGATTATCCTTTAAATTAACAACCCACGTTTCAATTTCTACGTCTGCATCATTGCCATTGATTTGGGGAGTAATTATCAGCCCCGGTCCGCCGTGGTGCATAAGCTCAAAGTGAGAATCACTTACACATATAATATTAACATCTCTGTAAAGACCGCCATAAAAGGTGAAGTCTGCCATTTGGGGATAAACCTTGTCGTTTGGCGCATTATCCACAGCAATAACAAGAAGGTTTTCGTCTTTGATACCGTTTGTTATATCAACTCGCCAGGTTGAATAGCCGCCGTCGTGGTGTGCAAGAACCTTACCGTTAAGGTAAACATCTGCAGAAGAGTTTGCACCCTTGATTTCAAGGTAATATTTTTCCGCTTCGGGGAGCTCGAATTTCTTAAAGCTCTTTACATAATGGCAAGTACCACGAAAATAGTCGTTATCGCCATCCTGACCGTCAATAGCATTCCACGAATGGGGAAGATTAACAAAACACCAATTTGAAGGCATTTCTGAGGGTACGGTCGTTGCCTGCTTTGAAAAAGCCCATTTTCTGTTGATATTTAAAACTTTTCTCATAATTTTCTCCTAAAATAAGTATTCAAAATAATTCTTTACGGTTTTATTTGTTTTATTCTTGAATAATCATTAAAGAAGGGGCTGTAAAAAAACGTTCGTTTTTTTACAGCCCCTTAAAAACTTGTTATTTATTAGCGAATTCTACTTCTTCTTTTTTGCCGATGTTGTAAATAAACTTCATTGAAAGGAAAGCAATAAGCGAACCGACAGCAAGAACTATGAAATACAACGTTTTTACGTTGTCACCGAAGTCTGCATTCTGAAGAGCATTTTCACCCTCTTTAAAGCCGATAGCAACAAGACCCATTGAAACAACTGCCTGACCAATACCCTGTGCAAGCTTGCGGAAGAATGAATACAAAGCATAAAGGGAGCCCTCTTCGCTCTTGCCTGTTTTTCTGTAGCTCATTTCGATGCAGTCTGCAACAATTGCCCACACAGAAATCTGGAAGACAGTGTTGCCGAGGTTAAGTCCCATCAGGCAAACGATGTAGATAATCATGCCTGTCATATTGGCTGAAACAGGCACAAAAATCGAAATTATACCCGAAACGGCACCGATAAGCATTGTTGAAACAATAACGTTTTTCTTGCCGAATTTTGCGGTCAATTTACCGATAAATGCCATAAAAACAATCATAGGTAAATAGCTGCCAACCAATGCTATACCAACTTTATCAGCATCCTTGAAGAAATACTGGAACACCATATTGTTAAGTGACATTGTGGAGTTGAAAAGTGCAACAGAAGCTACTGTTGCAATGGTGGCACCAACCATAGCACGGTTGGTAAAGAATGATTTAATTGATGAAATAATTGCACCAAAGCCCGTGGCGGATGCATCTGTTTGGTGGTGAACACGCTCTTTAACAAGCCTTGTTGTTCCCCAAAGAACCGCCAAAGCAATAACAGACAAAACAATCGCAACCGGAAGAAGTGTTTCACCTTTAAGAGTCTGCACTTCCTCACCTGCACTATTGGTGCTGGTGCTGTAAACAATGCCGGGGAGCACCATCATAATAACAACAGCAGGAAGTGCCGCACCGATACTACGGAAGGTTGAGAGTGATACTCTCTGCTGAGGGTCGTCTGTTATAACAGAATGGAGCGAACCATAGGGAACGTTTACCATTGTGTATGCAATTGACCACAAGCAATATGAGCCAAGGCACCATGCCCATTTACCGAAATCGGGCAAGGATTTTACAGGGAAGAAGATTGTTACATTAAAGAAAACAAGGGCAACACCGCCAAGAAGAATCCAAGGCATATATTTGCTCTTTTTACCGATTTTTTTAGTGTCAACAAGGTTACCGATAACAATATCGTTAACGGCGTCAAAAACCTTTGAAATCATGATAATGATTGCATAAACCTCAGGCTTTATTCCTATGTATTGCAAATAGAAAAGCTGCATAAACGTTGCAACAAGCTGAAACGAAAAGCCACAACCCATATCACCCATGGCGTAGCCAAGTTTATCCTGCCAACCGAAGGGCCTGATTGCACCCGTTGCATTTTTTACTTTCGTACTCATATTACATCTCCTTTGTAAAGATATTGTAATTATATAATAACTTATTTTAAACTTAAATGCAAGTTGTGAAAATATGTTAATAACAAAAAATACAACGGCGTGAGCCGTTGCATTATTTCCGTTTATCTTCAAGTATTCTGACATTTTCTTCAACCTGTTTTTTGTGAAGCGGGTACCAGAACCACATAACAATACCCAGAAGAGCAAAGCCCACCGCAGGCACAAGTGTGGAAATGTTGAAAATCCCCTCTAAGACATTTTCTGTCTGTTGCCCACCGCTTGCTGCAGCATTTTCATTATAGCCTATTGCTGTGAGAAGCCAGCCCGAAAGCCCCGCCGCAAGAGCCTGTCCAAGCTTTCGTGCAAAAGAATAAATGGCATAAACTGAGCCATCCTCACGGATACCGTTTTTTATTTCTGAATAGTCTATAACGTCAGTAATAAGTGCCCAGTTAACCATCGAAAACATTCCGAGACCAAGCCAGCACAAGGATTGCAAGCCGATGTAAACCCAAACGTTTTGCGGACGCAAAACGAAAATAGCGAAACACACAGCCGCCGCAAAAATATTTGAAACAGCACTGACCTCGGCTTTGCCAAACCTTCTGACCAACGGCTTCGAAAGAGTTGCGGCAACAATCATTCCGCCCATCATTGAAACTGTCGAAACAGATTGAGCGGTGGCGTTGTTATAATAATCGGGGAAAACATAAGCCGCCATATTCTGCATTGTAAGCTGCGCAAGAAGCATAACGACAGATGCGGCAATTATAGAAATCAAGGCTCTGTTTTTCAAGGAATTCACAAGCATTTGTGAAACAGAGTTGTTTCTGACGGGATTTTTCGGTGCTTCGGTCTGCACCCTTTCGGTGACAAGCTTGTAGCAAAGCAGATAACACACAACTGCAAGAACCGAAAAAATACCCGCAAGTATAGTAACCTTTTCGCCGACAATAACTTCCCTGCCCTCAATTTTTTCATAGGCAATAACAGGCAAGCCGATACCGATTATTGCACCCGCAAGCATACCGCCCATTGTTCTGTAGGTTGAAAGAGACTGTCTGTCGCCGGGGTCAGAGGAAATCGCCGAAGCCATTGAGCCGTACGGAATATTGATTGACGTGTAAAAAACCGAGCCCCAAAGTATATACGTTACAAACAAATATACTATTTTTAAAACAGGTGAAAAATCTGCAACAAAGGTCTGATACATCAGAAAGGATGCACCGGCAACGGGCACAGCCATTTTAAGAATCCATGGCTTGAATTTACCCGCCTTTTTCAGCCTGCTTCTGTCGCATATACGCCCCATTGTCACGTCTGTGAATGCATCAACGAAACGGGCAACCATCATAATTGTGCCAACGGCACCGGGAGTAACCCCGACAACATCGGTGTAAAATTTCATAAGAACCATTGTCGAAAGTATAAAGGTGAAATCGTTGCCGAAATCACCAAAGAGATAACCGAGTTTATCCTTTATTCCGAATGCCGGAAAGCTTTTTCTGTTTTCCATAACAACACCTCTTTACATTCTATAATTTGCCTTATTTTTTGAATTATTCTTTTACATACCCGCAAAATAATTGATTTTATTTTTCTTTTATGCTATCATTGTCGAAAGGAGGAATATTATGGAATTAATAAAAGAAATTTTATCAGTTAACATCCCCGCCTCTGTTGCGGTAATCTGCCTTATCGGTTATTTTTGGGGAATGGCAATCGTCTTTATTTCAAAGCCTTTGAAAAATGCCGAAAGCTTCTCCATAAAGCCTGTTGACAACGCAGGTAAAACAGAAATCAGAGTTTATTACGGGGGTATTTCCTTTGCACTCGGTGCTTTTCTTTTGTATCTGACTCTTGCATTAAAAACACCCGTTTACTCCCTTGTGGGCGGTCTTTTCTTTGCAACAACAGTTTTAGTTACAAGAACAATCTTCCTTTGTGTTGACAAAGGTTGGAAATGCCCATACACAAAGCTCGCTATCCCCGCTGAAAGCTTTTTTGTAATCGCCCTTTGGGTATGCTTTGTGCTTTCTAAAGTTTTGTATTAAATTTAAATAAAGGAGAAAAAATATGAGCAACCAGAAATTCTGCCCCAACTGCGGAACAGCAAACGAAATGAATGCTTCCTTCTGTTCTTCATGTGGAAGCAAATTCCCCGAAGCCGCCGCACCTACACAGCAGATACCAACCGGCTTTCCTGCAGCCGCACCCACAACCTTTGTACCTGCGGGCGCAATTAAACAAAACGCAAGCGTCTTTCTTTTCTTGCCCTTGATTTGTGCAGTAATCTCTGCAATTGCGGTTTTCTTTTTACCTTGGTTCGAGATTAATTTCATTTTATCAGCTTCATTAAACCTTTTCGATATCGTTGACAAAGTTGGCGAAGAACTCACAATATTCCTTGTCGCAATAATCCTCTTCCTTGTAATGACTATTGCATCATCTGTGCTTTTGATAGTGAAGAAAAAAGCAAATAACTTGGGTCTTATTTCTAACGCACTTCTCCTTCTTGCGGCTCTTATTTTCATTATATATGTTAGCGCCGAAGGTGACGGCTATGTAGATATCGGTTTCGGTGCAATCCTTACTGTTATTGCCGGCATTGGCGGCGTTGTTGCATCATCAATGGCTAAAAAGAATTTGGCATAATATTTGATTTCATAAACACTAATGCATAAGCATAATATTTAATAAAAATAACGCCTCTTGTAAAGAAAATTCTTGACAAGAGGCGTCGTTATGATTATAATCTATAAAGATGTGCCGCTGTGGCGGAATAGGCAGACGCAAGGGACTTAAAATCCCTCGGTGGCAACACCGTACCGGTTCAAGTCCGGTCAGCGGCACCAAATACAGAGAAACTACATTTGTGGTTTCTCTGTATTTTTTTCTTTGATTCAGCAGGACTTGAACCGCCTCGCCGAAGGCGAACATAATCGGGTGTTCGCAAGGCACTTGCGAATGATGGGCAGAGCCCATCAAGTCCGGTCAGCGGCGCCAAATCGCTACCAGCGACTCCATTTTTACAAAACTATTGAAATGTTGCAAACTATTATGATATACTGTTTATGCTACACAAACTTAATAATTAGAATTAGTGGTATTATTTTCTTTTTTCAGGGATAATTTTACCCTTATTTAGTCATAATCAATTAATGAATTTGGTAAAACCGCAAATTCCACTAATTGGTTATGGTAGTAATACTCTAATTTTAATTTAGTTTGTGTAGCGACAATCGGAGTTTGCGTTTTTCGGTGCGTTGACTTCGGTTGGCGCACTTTTTATTTATATAAATATAAAAGTATGAACACAAGCTAATTCGTAATATTTTTTTATCACGAATGCAAAGGAAAGGATGTTTTCAATGAAAGCGAAAAAACTTATCTCAATTATTTTAATCGTCAGTTTAACTTTATGCTTGTCCGGTTGTGGTTGCCAACACGAATGGTTGGAAGCAACTTGCGACAATCCAAGAACGTGTACCATTTGTGATGCTACCGAAGGTCATGCCCTCGACCACGTATTTTCGGAAGCTGATTGTGAAACCCCACGAACCTGTACGTATTGTGGTATAACCGAGGGAGAAGCCCTGGGGCACAATTATTCGGAGGGTTATTGTCAAGAATGTTTTGCAGAAGACCCGGATTATATTTATTTACATGATTTTGGATACACAAATATGTATGGAATGACAACCTGGATGGAAATTACAGCATACTCATTTACAGATAACTATGTTGAATTCGACTATAACAATACCACCATTACTTTCTATGGCAATTATTTTACAAAGAATTGTTTTTTTGCAAGCAAACTTACTAACAATTCTTCAGAAGGTATTTCATCTTCTGCTTACTATCGTTCTGATAAATACCAATGCAATTATTTGTCAAATAATTCTATTTCTTTCTGCGATTCAATTTGGTTACAATTATCGATAATTGATAGAGATGTGGACACTTACAATTCAAAAGTTATTTTAAAAACCCTTAATCACTATTCAGATGAAGAGTGGTATGTTCCTTGTGATATGTTAGATTTTACACAGATTACAGAAGTTGATGATAGCGACAATTACCGCGTGAGTTTCAAATAATATCACATAAACCGTTAACACCCCCAAAACTCCACAAGAGCTTCGGGGGTGTTCTTTTCTTTACTTAAAAGTATTTGGGAAGATAATCGCCATGGGCTTCGATAAGGTCATCAACCATCTTTTTAATTGTGTCGATATCGAGCTCGCTGCCTGTGTGGGGGTCAAGCATTGCTGCCTGGTAAATGTGCTCAAGCTTTCTTGTTTTTGCTGCTTCAATTGTGAGAAGCTGAACGTTGATGTTTGTCATATTCATTGCCGCACACTGCACGGGAAGAGCGCCAACGTAAGTGCCGTGAACGCCTTTGCCGTCAACAAGGCAGGGCACCTCAACGCATGCCTCAGCTGGCAGGTTGGTAATGAAGCCTCTGTTTATAACATTGCCGCCAATTTTATAAGGTGTGTTTGTTACAACAGACTCCATAATGTGAGAAGCGTATTCATTTGAACGCTTATGCTCTTTAACACCGTTCTGAAGCAACTCCTGATACTCTTTTTTCCAGCCTGCAATCTGATTTACACAGCGGCGGGGATATTCATCAAGCGGGATATTGTATTTTTCAATAAGCTCGGGATATTTGCTTTTTATGTAGAACATATTGTATTCTGCATTATGCTCGCTTGATTCTGTGCAATAATATCCGAAATGCTTGATGTAGTCGAGTCTGACTTTATTTGTGAATTCGGGGTCATCAAGCTTCTCTTGAACCTTGCTTTTAATTTCGGGGTAAAGGTCGTTGCCGTCTTTATCTTGAATTTCAAGGAGCCAGCCCATATGGTTAATACCGGCAATAAGCTCTCTTCTGCCCTCAAGCTTATCCTGCATACCCAGCTGATTGAACAAATCCTCTGAGCAGGTCTGAACGCTGTGACAAAGACCGACTGTGTTCACACCTGTATATCTCTGCATATAGCCTGAAAGCATAGCCATGGGGTTTGTATAGTTAAGGAAAAGTGCATCGGGGCAAACCTCTTCCATATCCTTTGCAAAATCATCCATTACGGGGATTGTACGGAGTGCACGCATAATACCGCCGATACCGAGTGTGTCGGCAATAGTCTGACGAAGACCATATTTCTTTGGTACCTCAAAGTCGATTATTGTGCAGGGGTCATAAAGACCAACCTGAATTGCGTTAACAACGAAATTTGCGCCACGCAGAGCAGCTTTGCGATTTTCAACGCCGAGATAACACTCAACCTTGCCGTAGCCACCCATTGTCTTCTGCATTGCTTCGATAATTGTTTTGCTTTCTTCGAGACGTTGACCGTCAATGTCATAGAGAGCAAAAACGCTGTCACGGAGCACTTCTGATGCCATACAGTCACCGATAACGTTTCTTGCGAAAACCGTGCTGCCTGCACCCATAAATGTTATTTTCATATTAATCCCACCTTTTTTAAATAACAAATCCGCCATTGACGGATATTATCTGACCCGTTATAAAATCAGCCCTTGAAGAAGCAAGGAAAGAAACCGTCTTGGCAATATCGTCAGGCTCACCCAACCTGTTAAGGGGTGTTTCCTCCTTTAATGCTTCCTTGTCTTCTTCGCTGAAGTTTTTCATCATATCGGTCATAACTACACCGGGTGAAACCGCATTGACGGTTATACCCGAGAGCCCAACTTCTTTAGCCAAAGCCTTTGTCAGACCGATTACACCGGCTTTTGTTGCAGAATAGTGCACCTCCATAGAAGCACCAACCTCACCCCACATTGAGGTGACGTTTATGATTTTCCCGCTTTTTTCATTAATCATGGGCTTCAATGCTCTGCGGCAACAGTAAAAAACGCCAGACAAATTCACACCAAGCATTTTTTGCCACATATCATCCGAAATATCTGTAAAAAGGCTTTGCTGTGCAATGCCCGCATTGTTAACAAGAAGGTTAACCTCACCCAAGGTGCTTTCAACCGCCGAAAACATTTCTTCAACCTGCTCTGAATCGGAAACATCTGCTTTGAATATTTCAACCGTAGTGAACCGGGAAAGCTCTTCTTTAAGGCTCTGTGCCGCCGTTTCAGAGGATTTATAATTGATAGCTAACGTGTAGCCCTCGTGAGCCAACTCACGGCACATAGCGGCGCCTATGCCCTTTGCCCCACCTGTTACAAGTGCAATTTTATTCTTCATGGCTGTGACTGTGCTCCGTAGTGGTAAGTGCGGCTAAATCCTCAGCGGTTATTACCGTTTCGGTGTAACCCATCGGGGGAAGGAACAAGCCTGGGGTAACCTCGTCGCTGATTTCATCATAATAAGTTACAGCACCACTTGGTGCTACGGTTTTTATCAACGTTTTGCCTCTGAGATAATCCTTGCTTCCGTCCTCGTAAATATAAACCTTATATTTCGCACCGTACTCTTCCTCGGTGGTTTCGGAAACCTTATTTCTTTCAATATTCAGCGCATCACCCGACATAATTGATTGAAAGGTTTCATCGCTGCCCAACTCTTGTTCCATAAGAGATATGGGAATTGTAACATACGTTTTTTCGCTGACGCTGACAAAATACATATTATCGTCGCCGATTATAACGGCAGTTTCTTCACCGTTGTAATTCATAACACCGGAATATTTTTTGCCGTCACGAGCAACTCTGAAGGACTCAATTCTGCCTTCAAATTCTGTTCTGCCCTCAATAACGTATTTGTCGGAATAAATAATATCGATTTCACTGGGCTTACCTGCCACAGGCTTTTCGGGCTCGGTCACTCTGTCGGGAGAAACACCTGTAGGAAGCTCCGCTTGTGTTTCATCCTTTTCAAAGAAATCCTGAACATCTTTAATTTCATCGGGTGTGAGAGTCACCTTTTCGGTAGCGATTACCTCACCCTTTTTGTCTGTAACTGCGACCGTAACAAAGGGCACGCCGTTGGGATCAGTTTCAATGGGCTTTTTCTCGCCATTTATAAGAATATCTAACGGATTGAGTGTTGTTTCATCACCCGCTTTTGTTGTATCGGGGTCTTTTGCTCTGTCTATGGAAATTTCACAACCGTTAAAAAACATTACAACAGCAAGCAAAAGAACAAACATTGCTATTAAAGGACTTTTTTTCATATTGCCTCCGAGGATTTTTTTGTATTTTAACATACACAAAAACTAAAAACAACAATGTAACAATTTCAATAATCTTTGTTTACATTATGTTAATTCTTTTTATTCTTTTCGTTGGTAACAAGCGTGCGAAGGTGTGCGAAGGTTTCCTCCTCGCCCTTTTCTGCCAACATTTTTAAAAGACTTTCAAGCAAATCCGAGGTTTCGGGGTGAATCACTCTTCTGTGCTTGGCTTTCATAAAGTATTCCAGCGGCGAATCGTCTGTGTATTTGTCGCCGTTATAGATTTTACCGGCGGCAACTCTGTCACAAAACATTTCAGCCACGTATTTAACAGGCATTTTCACGGGCTCGATTTTCTTTGAAACGGGGCTGTAATCCGTCCAGTACTCGAAATGGTGCTTGTTTCTGCCCTTGTGGTGCATCCACGCCGTTGAAAAGCCGAATTCGGCACGCTCACCCTCGTTAGGGCTACGCTGACCCGTATAATATTTTATACCGGGCAAAAATTCTGTGAAAGAATATTTTGACAAATCGTGTCGCAACCCCTGGCACAGAATACCTGCTTTTTTACAATGCTTTATAACCACGTGCCTGTGCTTTGTTATTGTCTTGAAATGACCTATTACTTTATTCATACCGCTTATTTGGAAATTTTGAAAACGTAAAGGTGCTCACAAGCAACGTCATCGGGTGCACAGATATCTGCCCTGAGACAAAGCTTGCCGTCTCTCTGAGAAGCGATTACCTTGCCCTCTGAACCAAGAAGAGATATCTTGTAGCTTTCATCAAAATCAATCTCTTCGAAAACTGTTTCTTTTGAGGGGAATTTTTCGGTTATTGCATAAATATTGCCGTCACGCTGTGTGTAATAAACGCCGTCGGCACTCTTTTTTGAATAAACTTCACTTTCGTAAATAGCCTCGCCGTTTACTTCAAGCCACTTGCCCATACCGAGAAGGCGCTCCTCCATAAGGGGCGGGATTGTGCCGTCGCCATCCGGCCCGATGTTAAGAAGGAAGTTACCACCCTTTGAAACAAGGTCGCAAAGCGTTGTGAGAAGCTCTTTGACTGAAAGATAGTTTTCACAGCCCTCTTCTTTATTGATACCAAAAGAGCGACCAATACCACGACATTCTTCAAAGGGTCTGTCAAGCTCAACGTCCTCAATACGTCTTTCTGTGCCGAGGTAAACATCGATAATGCCGTATTCGGTGGTGAAGTTACCACCCTTTCTGCCACGTGTTTCCTTGCCCCAACGGTCATTGGGAACGATGAAATCTTTAACAGAGGATTCATTGTAGAGCCACTGTAAAAATTCTGTTGAATGCCACACGGAGCTTTCATGCTCCCACTCACCGTCTGTGAAAAGTGTGTTAGGCTGATATTTCTCAACAAGCTCCTTGAGCATGGGGTGAAGATGTTCAAGAGCATATTTCTCAGGGTCTTCAAGGTAATAGGGGTGCCACCACTCATAAACGGAATGATAAACACCGAATCTTACCCCTGTGCCCTCCATTGCATTTTTAAGCTCCATAAGAAAATCTCTCTTCGGTGCACATTCCACAGAGTTGAGCCCGGGAGCATATTTTGTTTCATAAAGGCAATATCCGTCGTGATGCTTTGAAACAAAGTTGATGTATTTTGCGCCGGAGCGTTTGAAAAGCTCTGCCCATTTGTTTGCATCAAAGCGGTGACCGGTAAATTCATCCTTAAAATCATAATAAGGCTTTGAATCATAATGCTCCTTGTGGAATGCTTTGTATTTTGCATGGGCCTCTGTTTCAGGATTTTCCATGTTACAAGCATAACCATACCACTCTGCATAATCCTTGATAGGTGCGTATGCAGGGATACTGTAAAGACCCCAATGGATGAAAATGCCAAACTTTGCTTTACCGAACCATTCGGGTACTTTTCTGGAATTTAATGATTCCCAATTATTTTCAAACATAATATTACCTCTTCTCATATACCTCAACACCGAAATGAACCGTTGCTTCAAGACTAGGGAGAGAGAGCAGTTTTTCTGCATCCTCTCTGCCTGTTTTGTAATAGTACGGTGTCATTTTAAAAAGATTTTCTATATCCTCTTTTTCGGTAAGATTTATTTTATATTTAATCTCCTCTTGCGAAACCAGTCTGAAAAGCTCGTCATTCCTTTTTTCGGGCTTGTTTTTATACGGCTTTTCATACAGGGCGCATTTCAACTCCCACAAATGGTCTTCAAGGGGGATTGCTTTTATGAGCTTGCCGTTCTCACGGAGCACTCGGTGAAACTCCTCGTATGCTGATGGTGCAAACACACTCAGAACACAATCGGCACCTTCGTTTTCAAAAGGCAAAGAAAATGCACTGGCAACCGCAAAGCTGCTTTTTTTGTCGATACCCGAAGCATATTTTAAAGCATCCTTTGAAATGTCTATGCCGAAGATCTCAAAACCGCTGTTTTCTCCAATTTTTGAGGTGTAATAACCCTCACCGCAGCCAACGTCAACAATCATTGACTTTTCCGGGAGTGAGCGTTTCACCTCACAGCAAAGGGATTCACGAAGCCGACTGTAGAACCCCTTCCCGAGAAAATCACGCCTTGCACGAACCATCATTTTATCGTCACCATGACGTTTAAGTGATGATTGCTGTGACATCAAAAGATTAACGTAACCCGCCTTTGACACGTCAAAGGTGTGGTTATTTGTGCATATATATGATTTGCCGCAAAGAAAAAGGCTTTCACGACAAACAGGACAAATAAAACCGGACATATATTACCTTAATTTTTATCTTCAATCAGAAGCTTCTTTACCTCATTCATAAATGTGTTAATATCCTTGAACGAACGGTAAACAGAAGCAAAGCGAACATAGGCAACCTCGTCGATGTCCTTGAGCTTATCCATAACAAGCTCGCCGATTTTAACGGATGTAACCTCACGGTCAAGAGAATTCTGTATTTCAGCCTCAATTTCGTCAACAGCCTTCTCAACAACGCTGACGGAAACGGGGCGTTTTTCACAAGCACGCATAATACCGCTGAAAAGCTTATCACGATCAAAGGGCTGACGTGATTTATCACGCTTGACAACCATTATCGGCACGCTTTCAATAATCTCATAGGTTGTGAATCTTTTACCGCAACTGATACATTCTCTGCGGCGGCGGATACGCTCACCCTCGTCAGTGGGTCTTGAGTCAATAACCTTACTTTCTTCAAAACTGCAAAAAGGACATTTCATTTTCGGCACCTCCGAATTTATATATGGAGAAATTATACCAAATATAGTACTGTAATTCAAGTATTTTCGCAACATTTCGTGGTTGCATTTACCATTGAAACACAACGATAATCAATGTATTATTCTATTGGTGACGAAAATGAACAAAACAATAAAAACATTTCTTGAATTCTACGGCACACTATGCCCCAAAACACGATTTTTCATTAAAATATCCGTAATCACCTTTCTAACTTTATTGGTTGCGGTAATAGTTATACCTTTCACCCAAAACTATTATCTTCTTTTGCTTTTTGAAGACGTTCTTCTGGCATCAAGAAGCCTTTTAGCCTGCGGTATTGCTATGGCAATTTTTTTCGAATATTGGGGAAAAAAATGAAAGCAAGTCAAAAACTTGCTTCGCCGAGTGGGGTTCGAATCCCCTGTTCAAATACAAAAAAGAAGAAGCTACACCAATGTGTAACCTCTTCTTTGGTGAGTTATCGGGGATTCGAAGGGCTCTGCCCTTCGCACTCGCTCCGCTCGTTGACCTGATTGTGTTCGGCTTCGCCGAGTGGGGTTCGAATCCCCCAATTCGACATTCAAAAAAAGAAGAAGCTACACTAATGTGTAACTTCTTCTTTGGTGAGTTATCGGGGATTCGAACCCCGGACACCCTGCTTAAAAGGCAGGTGCTCTGCCTACTGAGCTAATAACTCATATACAACCCTGAAATTCAGGGTTTATTTACTTAAAATAGTGAAAACCACACCGGCTGCAAGAGCCAACACGAAGAAAACACCGGCAAAGATTTTTGTGATTTTAGCAAGCTTTGCCTCTGTTGTTCTGCCCTTGTTCTTATCAAAGAAAGAATCGGAGCCACCGGCGATTGCACCGGAAAGACCCTGTTGCTGACTCTGCTGAAGCATAACAGTAACGATGATTACGATTGAAGATATGATAAGAATTGCACCAACAAGGTAGTGATACCATTCGAAACTCATAAGTAACTTTCCTTTCATCTCTGAACATATTTCGTTCACGACGCCCGAATATAGTAACACATACATTCAAAAAAAGCAAGTGTTTTTTAAATTTTTTCTTAAAAATTTTTATGTGTGTGAATTTTACACAATTTTGTGCATATAATACTGTCAGCGGATGAACAAAATGTATGCGTTTGTGCCGTATGGAGACTACGTGTTAACGGTCGCATCTGCGATTATTTATCCTTTACGGTTTTTCATCCGCCTGCCCACCTTTCGGTGGGCAGTTATTTTTTTTATTCGAGCGTTAATTGCTCTGCTGTGTCTTCTGCGCTGAGAAGTGCACCTGCTGCAGGCAATGTTTTTGTTCTGTATCTGTGGGGCTTCTGGAACTCCCCTTCTTTATATAAAGCGGCTCCCTGAAGCTTGTTGTATTTTTTCATTGTCATAACGTTGACGCCTGCGGTATCCTTTGCGGCTTTTGCAGAAATTGCGCCTGTGTTAACAAGAAGCTTTCTTCCCGCTGTTGAGGTCAACACAATCTCTGTATCCTCCGCAATATACATAACATCAACAATGGGGGCTTTATCGCTGTAGGCTTTAATGAGCTTTTTGCGGTTGGTTTTTGTTTCATAACCACTCATATTAACCTTTGCAACCTTGCCGTTTTCAAAGAAGAAGAGCATATACCCCTTATAATCTGACGTAACAGCCATATAAATGGGCTTCTCTTCCTTTTCAAATTCAAGCTTAGCAGGTATAAAGTCACCTAACACACTTGCCTTGTGGTCTTCAAAGTCAGAGGCCTTTGCTTTATAAACCTGGCATTTATCGGTAAAGAACAGAAGCTCTGCCGAGTTTTTAGAGTTGATTGAAGCAACGATTTCGTCGCCCTCTTTGAGCTTATGCTCGCCACCCATACGAAGTGACAATGGGGTGATTTTTTTGAAGTAACCATCTCTTGTAAAGAAGAGATTTGCTTCGTAATCGGGAATTTCCTCTTCAACCGCCTCTTCAAAATCGGTATCGTATATAATCTCACTACGTCTGTCTTTGCCGTATTTTGCGGCAATTTTTGTGAGCTCGTCAACAATAATCTTCTTAACCTTTGCCTTGCTTGAAAGAATATCCTCCATTTCGGCGATATTTTTCTTCAGCTCCTCAATATCGGCAATTCGTTTAAGAATATATTCACGGTTAAGGTGTCTGAGCTTGATTTCTGCAACGTATTCTGCCTGAATCTCATCAATACCGAAGCCGATCATCAAATTGGGAACGACCTCGGATTCCTCCTCGGTTTCTCTGACTATTTTAATAGCCTTATCAATATCAAGCAAAATCTTTTTAAGACCAAGAAGGAGATGAAGCTTTTCTTTTGATTTTGCTAAATCATAGCCCACTCTTCTGCTGACTGATTCGACTCTGAAGGCAATCCACTCGTCGAGAATTTCGGCAACACCCATAACCATAGGTGTGCTGCCAACGAGAATGTTGAAGTTTGCACCAAAGGAATCCTCAAGAGGAGTCATCTTATAAAGGCGCTTCATCAATTTTTCAGCATCGGTGCCACGCTTGAGGTCAATTGTGATTTTGAGACCGGACTTATCTGTTTCGTCACGGATATCGCTGATTTCTTTAAGTGAGCCCGCTTTCACCTTTTCGATTATTTTGTCAATAATCGCTTCGCAGGTTGTTGTGGGCGGAATTTCTGTTATATCAATACAGTTATTCTTTTTGTCATAGGTATATCTTGCACGAATTTTTATTGAACCCCTGCCGGTGTTATAAACCTCTTCAAGCGCTGCCCTGTCGTAAACAATAAGACCGCCGCCGATGAAATCGGGGGCCTTGAGAGTTTCAAAAACATCAAAATCAGGGTTTTTAATAAGACCGATAGTTGTTTCACAAATCTCTCTGAGGTTAAAAGAACAGATATTGCTTGCCATACCGACAGCGATACCGCTGTTCATATTGATAAGAATACTGGGGAATGAAACAGGAAGGAGCTTAGGCTCCTTCATTGTGCTGTCGTAGTTGTCAACAAAATCGACTGTATCTTTATCAATATCACCGAAAAGCTCTGCACAGATGCCTTCAAGCTTTGCCTCTGTATAACGTGATGCGGCATAAACCATATTTTTGGAGTATGCTTTACCGAAGTTACCTTTACTGTCAACGTAAGGGTGAAGAAGTGTTTCATTACCCTTTGAAAGACGCACCATCGTTTCGTATATTGCGGCATCACCGTGGGGGTTGAGCTGCATTGTTCTGCCCACTATGTTGGCGGATTTTATTCTGCCACCGTTGAGCAGACCCATTTTATACATTGTATAAAGAAGTTTTCTGTGAGATGGCTTGAAGCCGTCAATTTCGGGAATCGCACGTGAAACTATAACGCTCATTGCATAGGGCATAAAGTTTGTTTCAAGAGTGCTTGTGATTTGCTGTGAAACCACCTCACCTGCACCGATAATATTGGCTTTTACGTCATCCTCTTTTATAATCTCGGGATTATCTTTTTTCTTTCTTGCCATTTTCTATCCTCACGAAATATCTGCAAGGTCAATATACAAATGACCGTTTTCTGCAATAAAATCTTTTCTGTCCTGTAAATTATCACCCAGGAAGAGCTCGAATTTTTCGGCTATCAATTCTTCTATGTTGTCGGGCTCAACTTTAATAAGTCTGCGTGTTTTGGGGTTCATGGTTGTCAGCCACATCATGTCGGCATCGTTTTCACCAAGTCCCTTTGAACGCTGAATTGTGTATTTTGCATTACCGATTTGTTCAAGGGCATCTGCCTTTTCTTTTTCGGTATAGGCAAACCACGTTTCACCCTTTGAGGTTATTTCATACAAGGGTGACTCCGCAATAAACACCTTGCCCTCTTTTATAAGTGTGGGCATCAATCTGTAAATCATAGTAAGAATCAAGGTTCTGATATGGAAGCCGTCAACGTCGGCGTCGGTACAGATAATAACCTTGTTCCAACGAAGGTTTTCAAGGCTGAAAAGCGAAAGCTCCTTGTTGGATTTTGAAGCAACCTCAACACCGCAACCGAGAACCTTTATAAGGTCAACGATAATTTCACTTTTGAAAATTCGGTTATAGTCACATTTAAGACAGTTGAGAATTTTACCTCTTACGGGGATAACAGCCTGGAAGGCGGAATCTCTCGCCTGCTTGCAGGCGCCAAGAGCCGAATCACCCTCAACAATAAAGATTTCACGCTCGTTTTTATCCTTACTGCGACAATCAACGAATTTTTCAACTCGACTTGTCATATCATTGGATGAGGTAAGAGTCTTTTTAAGGTTAAGCCTTGTGGTTTCAGCCTTGACTCTTGAACGCATATTTATAAGAACCTGTTCACAAAGCTTATCTGCATCCAGCTTATTTTCAATAAAGTAAATTTCAAGCTGATGCTTTATGAACTCTGTCATTGCATCCTGGATAAACTTGTTTGTTATGGCTTTCTTTGTCTGGTTCTCATAAGAGGTTTGCGTTGAAAACGAAGAAATAACAAGAACAAGGCAATCCTCAATATCCTGAAAGCTGATTTTTGAATCCGACTTTGTGTATTTACCGTTTTGCTTGAGATATGCGTCAATCTGTGAAACAAAGGCGCTTCTTGTGGCTTTATCGGGGGCACCGCCGTATTCAAGGAAGCTTGAGTTATGATAATACTCTTTAAGCTGTTTCTTGTTTGAAAAGCAAAGGGCGACGTTCATTTTTACTTTGTAATCTTCTTTGTCTGCCCTGTCTCTGCCCTTTCTTTCTGCCTGCCAGAACTGAACGGTTGTTAAGCCGTCATCACCGATAAACTCGTTTACGTAGTCAACAATACCGTTTTCATACATAAATTCAAATGTTTCGAACCTTGTCTCGGTAAGCTGATTTTTAAGAATAAATTTTATACCGGGGTTTACAACCGACTGTCTTTTCAAGGTCTCCTGAAAATATTCAAGAGAAACGTCAATATCTGTAAACACCCCAAGGTCGGGGCGCCACTTGATGCGTGTGCCCGTATCCTTTTTATCGTAGGGTGTTTTTTTCATTGAGCCGTCAATTTCGCCCTTTTTGAAATGAAGCTCATAACAGAAGCCACCGGAATGAACCTCCGCCTCCATATACTCTGAAGCGTATTGTGTGGCACACAAGCCGAGACCGTTAAGACCAAGAGAATATTCATAGTTTCCGCCATTGTTTGTGTCGTATTTACCGCCGGCATACAAATCGCAGAAAACAAGCTCCCAGTTGTAGCACTTTTCGTTGTTGTTATAATCAACGGGAAGACCACGGCCAAAGTCCTGCACTTCAACAGATTTGTCGAGGAAACGAGTTATTACAATCTTTTTACCGTAGCCCTCACGAGCCTCGTCAATTGAGTTTGAAATGATTTCAAAAACTGAATGCTCGCAACCGTCAAGCCCATCGGAACCGAAAATAACCGCAGGGCGCTTACGTACTCTGTCCGCACCCTCCAGCTTTTTTATGCTTTCGTTACCATACTCTTTCGGTGTTGTGGTTTTTGCTTTAGCCATTTATTTATCTATCCTTTCGGGATTTGAAAAAATACAAATATTGGGGATTTTACTCAATATATTATACAATATATTGTGATTTAGTCAAGATTTTTATTTTTGTTAAAGGGGTGTTCTCGGTACTATGATGAATTATATATGGCCCCTTATGCTGATTTTTTCATTTTTTTGTGCTCTGGCAACGGGCAAAATCAGTTCACTTTCCTCTGCAATCATCACAAGCGGAAACGACACAATATCTCTGCTATTGAAGCTTGCGGGAATAATCTGTTTATGGAACGGGCTTTCTGCCGTTGCAGAAAAAAGTGGGTTAACAAACAAGCTTTGCAGATTGTTGTCACCCGCTTTGAATCTGCTTTTTCCAAGCCTCAAGGACAAAAGAACTAAAGAAGCAATTTCAATGAACATAACGGCAAATCTGCTGGGGCTGGGCAATGCGGCAACACCATTGGGTCTGGAAGCAATGCAGCGCCTTCAAAAAAACAACCCGCACCCCGACAAAGCAACAAACGATATGGTTCGGTTTGTGGTTATCAACTCCGCCGCCTTGCGGATTATACCAACGAGCATTGCTATGCTCAGAAGTGAGCACGGCTCAGAAGCACCTATGGAAATACTTTTGCCCGCACTTTTAACCTCAGTTTGTGCGTTATGTGCAGGATTATTTATGACTTGGTTTCTAAAGAGGTTTTTCAAATGAATGTGACAGACTTATTTTTGCCCCTGATTGTTGTAGCAATAGTTCTGTTCGGTGCGTTCAAGGGCATCGACGTTTTCACCGTGTTTCTTGACGGTGCAAAAGGCGGCTTCAAAAACATTCTGAGCATTGCTCCCTCTTTAATTGCGCTGATGCTTGCTGTTTCTATGCTTCGTGAGTCAGGAGCTTTAAAAATTCTTTGCGACACACTTTCACCCGTTGCTTCGTTTCTTGGAATCCCCTCGGATATTGTGCCGCTCACAATACTTTCCCCCATTTCGGGAAGCGGGTCGCTGAGCATATTTGAAGCTATAATGAAAGAACACGGCCCCGACAGCTTTGTGGGGCAATGTGCTTCGGTAATAATGGGGTCAACTGAAACAACATTTTACGCAATAACCCTATATTACGGCTCCATCGGAATTAAAAAAAGCCGGCACACATTGCCGAGTGCATTGTGTGCCGATTTTACAAGTTTTATTATTTCGCCGAAAATGGTTCGTCTTTTCCTTAGAAAATAATAAGCGAAAAAATCACATAAACAGTTGTTTGAACCTTGGGTCTGAGCGCATTGAATAAACGGTGCTGTCCTTCCCGACAATTACGTGGTCAATGAGAGCATAGCCGAGATTTCTCAACATAACGCATATTGCCCTGGTAGAGTCAATGTCGCTGCCTGACGGCGACGCATCTCCCACGGGGTGATTGTGGGCAATAACCGCAAAAGAAGAATCACTTTCCATTATACCCGCAACTATTTTGCGTGTTTCAAAATTAGCAGAAAACTCGTCGCCCTCGCAAAGGACGATGTGCTTTTTCAGGCGATAATCAGCGCTGAAGCAAAAAAGCATTGCTTTTTCTTTGCTTTCGTTTTTGAGAAACGAAACCGCAAGCTCACAAATAGAGTCTTTGCTTTTATAAACTCTGCGTTTGACAGAGGACGTGTCCGCCTTTTTGTGTGCCTCACCGATTGCCGAAAGCAGAATAGCCGTATTCTCGCCCACACCCTGAACGTGTTGAAGCTGTTTGATATCTGCAGAAAAAACGCCGTTTAATGAACCAAACTCCTTAATGAGTCGGTGTGCCAGTTCATTTGTGTCGTTACGGGGAATGGAGTAATAAAGAATCAATTCAAGAAGCC
Source organism: Acutalibacteraceae bacterium (assembly GCA_045649005.1). Lineage (GTDB taxonomy): Bacteria > Bacillota > Clostridia > Oscillospirales > Acutalibacteraceae > DTU089. The sequence continues at coordinate 1,376 of JAZRPC010000015.1, read as the reverse complement.
TGTAATCCTCAAGGTGAGAAAAGCCGTGTTCAACAACACTGTTTTTCACACGCTTTCTATGACCCTCATGAAGGTTTTTAGAATCTGCATTGCTGCTACTCATAAACCCCTCTTATAAAGATACAGCTTTTTTGAGCGTATCTGCCATATCTGTTTTTTCCCACTTGACGTCAAGATCAATTCTACCCATATGACCGTATGCAGCAAGAGCTCTGTACTGAGGCTTTCTCAACTCGAGCTTTTCAATGATTGCGGCAGGTCTGAGGTCAAAATATTTGTTTACAAGCTCCTCAAGCTGAGCGTCTGCAATTTTACCCGTGCCAAAGGTGTCAACACGAACAGAAAGCGGACGTGCAACACCGATAGCATAAGCAAGCTGAACCTCGCACTTAGAAGCAAGACCAGCGGCAACAATGTTCTTTGCAACGTATCTTGCGGCATAAGCGGCGCTTCTGTCAACCTTTGTGGGGTCTTTACCGGAGAAGGCTCCGCCGCCGTGACGTGAATAACCGCCGTATGTATCAACAATTATCTTTCTGCCCGTGAGACCACTATCGCCAACGGGACCACCAACAACAAAGTTGCCTGTGGGGTTAACGTAAATGTGGGTGTTTTCATCAAGATATTTTTCGGGAATAACGGGTTTTATAACGTGCTCGAGAACATCTTTACGGAGAACATCAATATCCATAGGGTCGTGCTGTGATGAAACAACGACAGCTTCAACCCTTACAGGCTTGTCGTTATCGTCGTATTCTATTGTAACTTGGCTTTTGCCGTCGGGGCGAAGATATGAAAGCGTGCCGTTTTTTCTGACCTCTGTAAGACGCAAAGCAAGCTTATGAGCCAATGAAATGGGCAAGGGCATAAGCTCCTCAGTATCGTCACAGGCAAAGCCAAACATCATACCCTGGTCACCTGCACCGTGAAGATTGTATTCGTCGTCGGCGCCGCCTTTGAGCTCAAAAGACTTGTCAACACCCATTGCAATATCGGGTGACTGTTTATCAAGGGTGGTGAAAACAGCACAGGAATTGCCGTCGAAACCGCATTCGGGGTTATCGAAGCCGATGCCGCAAACTACCTCTCTGACAATTTTGGGGATATCCACCTGAGCAGTTGTGGTAATTTCACCCATTACCATAACCATACCTGTTGTACAGGTTGTTTCGCAAGCAACACGTGACATAGAATCCTGCTCAAGCATAGCATCAAGAATCGCATCAGATACCTGGTCACACACCTTATCGGGATGACCCTCTGTAACGGATTCGGATGTAAAAAATCTTTTAGACATAAAAAAAGCCTCCGTAGAGTTGTAAAATAAATCAATGTAAATATTACACTACATTCGGTCAATTGTCAAGTTTTGTCGA
>JAZRPC010000014.1:0-18620 GCA_045649005.1 Acutalibacteraceae bacterium | reverse complement strand
TCAACGATCTTTTCTGCTGCCTTGTCAACGAGGTTGTGATCGTAACCTTTGAGTCTGATTCTGATTTTTTCCTTAACTGCCATTTGTAACGCCTCCTAATTTTTTTGGCGGGCTGTACGCAAGTTTCAACAACTCCCCCGGGCTTATCGCTCGCTCCGTTTAAAAAGCGGAACGGGAAATCCGGGATGAACTCGCGTTCCGACACAAATCTGCAGCCACAGTTAAGGACGGCAAACAGTTTTGTATTCGGTTATTAATCGCCCGGTTTTAAATCGGACATACTCCGCAGAAATTCCCTGCCTCAGAGGGCAGCCACCTCCTGCATCTACGCATATCTGCCTGCAACAGGGCATAAAAATGGTAGGACACGCCTATCGCAAGCCCTACCATAATATCATACTATTTCCAATAAATCAATAGTTTTTTAGTATTTTTTTAAGAATTTTTCAATATTTTTTTGTTATATAGTTACAATAGATTTCTAATCACACGCCGTCAAAATAATCGGGATATTGAGGCATAATCAACACTTTTACCATATTGAAGCTGAAAACAGCCTCTTCATATGATATACCTACATTACCTGTTGTTTTGCCGCTAGCCACCGTAATATTTTTGTTTTTATCTATCTGATAAACTCTTACAAGTGTATCCGGACTTTTAACGACATTACCGTTGCTGTCTTTTTTGCCGGAGAATTCAAGCACAAGATTGTTACCCGTATCAGGTGTTGAATAAATTGCCACAAGCTTATCTGTGTCAACCTTGTAGTTGGTAGCAACAAGCTTTATGTATTTATTGTCGTGATGGTCGGATAATATATTTTCGCCATTCTTCTCAATATTCTCATAATGCTCAACAGGGTCTTCATAAGTATTGGGCGTTACAGGATTAGTCTGCACGTTATCACCCGCACTGTTGTTCCCACCATCGATTACCGTTTGAGTATTGCCTGCGACACTATCACCCGCTGCAGTATCACCTTCGGTGTAATCATCCAGGTTGAAGCCGTCATCAGTTGTCTCTGTATTTCGTGGCTCAGTTGTAATATACTTTGAGGGCTCATTTTGCTTTAGACCACCAGCACCCGATAAGCTGCCGATTGCCACAACCAAAACTATAACGCCCAACAAGATTGCGACAGCTAAAGCGATAATAACCCCTGCGCCTTTTTTGTTTGATTTCTGGTTCATAACAGTACCTCACAAGAACATATATATAATGGTATAGCAAAAAGCTATGAATTCAAGGAAAAGAGAGTGCGGTCACCCACACTCTCTTGTGAAAACTATTGCAATAATTCACACTAACTGCTAAGTGCGGAAAACCGTTTACTTAAGCAATTGTCTCTTCAACAGCAGGAGCAAAGCTTGCAAATGCCTTGAGAACCATACCGATAAGCGGGAAATCAGCAAGAGCTGCCAAGCTACCACCGTAAACTTCTACAACGTTGCCTTCAGCGTCTGTAGTTGTTGTGATTGAGAAAAGGCTACCGATACCGTCAGCGATTTCTTTTGTATCAAGACCGTAGTTAGCGAGAAGCTGCCAAATGGATTCTAACATGCTTGTTCCTCCTTTCTTCCCTATTTTGGGTATATTTTAACACATCCGTGCTAAAATTTCAACTGTTTTTTATTATTTTTTTATCCTTTATTATATAAATTGGGTTGTCATACAACGCTTTATTTAAAAGCTCAATATCGCAATCATCAGGTATTTCTTCAAGACACAAAGCTATATCAGTGTTTCTGCCCCTGTAATCGTGAGCATCTGATCCCACGAAAGATACGAGCCCATTATTAAGCATCTCGACAGCAAAATCCTGTATTTCGGCACCAAACACACCCGTAAATGACTGCATATTAACCTGAAAAAGAACCCCTATATCAGAAAACCGTTTCAAACAATCAGAATTATCCCGAATAAAAGCATACCTTTCCGGATGAGCAATAATTGGAATAAGATCAAATGAAATAAGGTACTTTAACCACGCTTCGACATCTTCGATTGTAGGCTTAAAGAAATCGAATTCTATTAAGATGTAACGAGATTCACAAAGTGTGTATGGCCTGAAGTATTTAACATTAAAAATATCATCATCGCATAATATTTCAAAGCCCAGCTTCAAATCAATATCAATATTGTTGTCAACCAACACATCTTTGAGATAGTCTGCTTTTTCGTTTCTTTCATCAAACAGGCTTTCTGCATTTTCCCAATACATAAGATGGGGTGTTAAAAACAAAACCTCTGTCCCGCTACGTGCAGCTATATGGCACATATCGATAGCCGTTTCAATATCCCGTGCACCGTCATCCATCCCCCACAGAGTGTGGGAATGGATATCAATAAAACCATCATTCATTTTTTTCTACCGTTTTTTCTAACTGTGCTTCTTTTTCGATATACTCTTTATTTCCAACGATCCCTTCGTCATACATGAGCTTTAACGTAATGACCGTGAGCGGAAGAATAATGATACCGAAAGTACCAAAGGCTTTAGCACCTATAAACATTGCCATAATTGTTACAATAGCAGGAAGACCGACCTGGTTGGCAACCAGCTTAGGCTCCACAATTTGTCTGAGAACTGTTATAACAGCATAAATAACGGCAAGACCGATTGTCAGACCGATTTCACCTGTGAGCAACGAATAAACCGCCCAAGGAATCAAGACGGTTCCTGTGCCAAGAACAGGAACAATGTCAACCACACAAGTAACAAGAGCAATAATTGCAATATAACCGCTTTTATACACGCCCAAAAGCTTTAGGAATGAAAGACCAACAAACATTTCTGTGAATGTGATAAGCATAAGAGTTGCATATGCTTTAAGCAATTTGCCGATGCTCTTTGAAACCGTTCTTTTGGCATGGATAAGTTTTTTTCGTTTTTCAGAAACGAACATTCCAAGGAGCATATCTCTGATACTCTCGTAATCCGCTGTCATAAACACACAAGAGATGACCGTAACCAACACACCAAGGAAAATAGATGGGATGCCTTTAACTACATTCCACGCACCACTCAAAGGAGCAGAGAGCATTGAAAAATCAAAATTCACACTCTTTGTGCCTAAACCGCTGAAGAAATTATTAACGTATCCGCCAACAGTTTCGCCCAGACCACCGGGCAACTTAACAACAATGCCCATAACAAAATTTTCAACAGAGTCAATTAAATCAGCAACAGAGGTAAACCTGCTCAAGGCTTGTGTAACAAATTCTTTAAGCTCTTTAAAAATAACCATACCTGCTAAAACCACGCCGCCAACAATAAGAACAACAATAGCAAGCACAAGAATAATGGACACAGCGCTATGGGCTTTTATATGGAGCTTTCTTTTTATTGCATTAATCGGGCGCTGCAAAAAAACCGCAAGGGCAGCAGCCGCCAAAAACGGAAAAACATAGCCAAATGCATATTTCACAACAAAATAATACAGCCCTATAAAAATAACCGAATAAACAAAATTTATAATAAATCGTCTTTTTCTCTCAATTACGCCTTCCATGTCGACCTCCGGAAAAAGTATTGCTCTATTATTTTATAACATTATAAGTGATATTACAAGGAATATTGAAAAAATTTTACTTTTAAAAATATTTTCAAAAAAAGTTCGTTAACCTCTTTATTATCCCCTTTTTGTGTGATATAATGATATGGAATATTTTGTACCGTGGGGGTAAATCCTATGCAAATTGCAATTATGGGCTTCGGCACCATTGGTTCTGGTGTTGCCGAATTGCTTTTGAAAAACCAAAAAAGCATTGTTGCTAAAAGTGGACATGCTTCATTAGATATTAAATACATTCTCGATATTCGTGATTTTCCTAATCACGAATTAAGTGAATGCTTCACCAAGGATTTCAACGATATTCTCAACGACCCTTCCGTAGGTATCGTTGTTGAATGTATGGGTGGAACAGAACCCGCCTATGAATACGTTTCCAAGAGCCTTATGGCGGGCAAAAGCGTTGTTTCATCAAACAAAGAGCTTGTTGCCGCAAAAGGCTTCGAGCTTTTGGAGCTCGCAAAAGAAAATAACGTAAACTTCCTTTTCGAAGCAAGCGTAGGCGGCGGTATCCCGATCATCAGACCAATCAGCCAATGCCTTGCCGCAAACGAAATTTGTGAAATAGCCGGTATTCTCAACGGCACAACCAACTTCATTCTCACAAAAATGATTACTGAAGGCATGGCTTTCGAGGATGCATTAAAGCTTGCACAGGATAACGGCTACGCAGAGCGTGACCCTTCTGCAGATATTCTCGGCCACGATGCCGCAAGAAAAATCTGTATCCTTGCTTCACTTTGCTTCGGCAAACACGTTTATCCCGATTTTGTTGAAACCGAGGGTATCACAAACATAACATCGGAAGATGTTGAATACGCTAAGAATTGGGGCGGAGTTATAAAGCTCATCGGTCGTGCACAAAAGCTTGACGACAACAGCATCAGTGCAACAGTTGGCCCCTGCCTTATCCAGAACCACAGCCAGCTTGCATCTGTTGATGATGTTTTCAATGCAATACTTGTCAGGGGTGACGCAATAGGTGACGTTGTTTTCTATGGCAAGGGTGCGGGTAAGCTCCCCACCGCAAGTGCTGTTGTTGCAGACATCATAGACTGCGCTAAGCACACAGCGAGAAGAAAAGCATTTGGTTGGGGCAAAGCCGCTGAAAACTATGTTATAGACCCCGTTTTACAAAGCACCTCTCTTTACGTTTGCGCTGAAACAGAAAACTATATAAACGCTTTCAACGAAATCAATAAACAGTTTGATTCCCCTGTTATACTTCACAGAGAAAATGCGGCTAAAAACGAAATCGCATTTATAACTCCTGTTATGCGTGAAAAGGAGTCTCGTGCTGTTATTGAACAGCTTCCCATTAAAGCAAAAACTATTCTTCGTGTTCTCGACTATTAAAAGAAAGGGTGACTGTCGTGGCAAATTGCCCGAACTGTGGCAGAGTTCTTAACTTCTGGAACGTCAAAGCAGAATGTCCCGATTGCGGAATCAATATCCCCAACTTCAACTGGGAGGGCAGATTGGATGAGGATGCAAAAAAGGCTGAGATTGCCTGGGCTAAATTCAACAAATTCACAGGCAACTTCAAAAGTGCATTGTTTGGCAGTAAGCTGAGAATCATAAGATTTATATGCACCTTTGTCCCGCTTATCGCTTTAATTTTGCCTTTGGCTAACTACACAATAACACTCCCCTTCGTTTCAGATTCATCAACAAACCTCTCTCTTGTTGATTTCACCCTTAACTCGTTGTTATCAATGAACTGGGGGTCGTTGATAGGTCTTGTATCATCCGATTTTCTCGGCGGGGCCTTCGCAATGCTTTTCGCCGCAATTTTGCTTTTATACCTCGCAGTTGTTTTCGGCGTTTTGAATTTCGTGTTTATTCTTCTCAGAGCCGCAAAGCTCAAAGCCGGCTTCAATATGACTATGTGCATCGGTTCAACCCTTTGCTTTACTGTTGCGGCAATACTTTTCACACTCTGCTTCGGAGCTGTAGGTAACACAACAATCTTAGTTATAGATGGCTCTCTCCAGTATGGTATTTTTGTTGGTATTGCACTTTTCTCACTCAACCTTATTCTTAACACAGTAGTCAACAAGGGCTTTAAAAAGCAACGAATCGAACAACAATAACACAATAAAAAAATTACCGCAATCAGACGATTGCGGTAATTTTTTATTCTGCGAAAATTATATCTCTTTTAAACTCAGCTAATCTCACTTCATAGGCTTTCATTATATCGTCTTTAAACGCCAGGTTTGGATTTTCCACACCAAGAAGCTTAATGAGATATTCAGTAAACAAGGGATTCTGAATAAGAAAGGGACCCAAAAGATATGTTCCGAACAAATTGTTCTTTCTGACACCCTCTGTTTTGGAATCTATATAAGAGCCGTAGCCCTTTGTTACCGAAATGAAGGCATCGCTCTCAGAAATATCATAGCTGTGAGAAAACCTACTTGTATAACCGACAATTTCAATGTTTTCAAACTTACCAAGGAAAAGTGAATTATTTCTTTTGGGAATTGTTCTTTGGGCATAGAAGCCGAAAAGTCCAAGGCCCTCAATTTCTTTGCCGTCAGGAGTTTTTATGCATTTACCGAAAATCTCAAATGCATTACCTGTCAAAAGAAAAACAACGCCTTTTTCAACCAACTCTTCTACCCTGCTTTTATTCTCAAAAAGTCGGGAAAGAATTTTTTCCTGGTTTGATTCACTACAGGAGCCGATATACACCATATCAACGTCCTCGCTGAGAAAAAGAGGCATTTCGCTGACAGGTGTTCTGATAAACTCAGCATCGGGAAGACACATTTCAAGATATCTCATATTCGCCTTATCGCCAAACAGACAACAGATTTCGGGATACAGAACTTCTATTTTCATGCCTGTTCACCGCCTTTTTCCGAATACGCTTTCTGGAACACATCTTTGATTTTTTCTTCGACCTTACAAGCAAGGTCATAGGTAGAGGTATCGTGGAGAAGGTAAAGCTTATCAATATCCTTGTCCATTATATCTACTGCCTTAAACTCGTCTTCTTCACAAAGAATTCGTTCCTCAGAAACGCCTGCAATAAGTAATCTCAGCTTGTAATCAAAGCATCTGGGACCTGCAAGAACAATCTGCCCGATATCGTCCGTGTTAAGAAACTCAAAATCGGCATCATATATCCAACCAACAAACTCAGAAGAATCTCTGCGCTCAAAAAGGTCATCAATCATAATAAAAACAGTTCTTGCGCCCGTTTCGTGACCAACGAAATCGAGTGTTCTCGAACAGGAGACAGAGTTCTGACCCTTTGCCATAGTTCTGATAATTTCTGTTTTGCCCGCTTTTGTTTCATTGTAGCGGGTCTGTGTAACGCTGATTTTAGCCATATACTCCTTGACCTTGTCAAGGTCAACGCCAAATTCAGACATAAGACTGATTGCTGCAAGCTCGTTGTAAATATTGTAAAGAGCTCTATTTACCATCGGATAAACGTCTTCCGTATCACCGTGTTTAACTGTGATGGTTTTAGCATCAAAATCGATGTTTGTCAATCTGTAATCAGCATCGAATGACTTGAAATCACACTTGGGACAATATGCGCTACCGATATGATGATATCTGAGATAATTAAACTTTAGCTTTTCGTTGCACACGGGGCAAATAGAAAAATCGTTAATCAGGTTAACACACTCAGTAACGTCTGTATCAAGCTTATCAATACCAAAATAGACTCTTTCATTATCTTTACACAACTGTGAAGACTGCAAGCAATCCGCATTGAGAACAAGCTTTGTTTGCTTGGGGATATAGGTGTCAAGAATGCTGAAAATATATTCGGGGTGAGCATTTCGCTTTATAGAATCTCTGAACAGGTTGGTAACAATAAAATAATCGGGCTTGATAAATGGAACAATAAGTCTCGAAAATCTTTCATCAACCTCAAGAACGAGTGCATCAATCCTTGGTTTGCCAAAAACGTTAACGCTATGTGTCAACGCTGTGGCAACACCTGTGTTGATGTTTGAGCCATATCTGTTGGATACAACCTTCATCCCGCTCTGAGAAAGAATATCTGCAACCATATTAGTCGTGGTTGTTTTGCCGTTTGTACCCGTAACACAAAGAACGTTGGGTGATTTCTTTGTTCTTGCAAGGTAATCCGGGCAAATCTTCAAAGCAACAAACCCGGGATACATCGTGGCGTTTCTTTTAAGAAAACGCAAGAGTATATAAGCACTTTTGGAAGCCCAGAGTGCAATAAAATACCTTAACTTTCCCATTGGGATTATTCAACCTCCGATGTGCAGTTGGGGCAACGTGTTGCTTCAATGTTGATTTCGCTTTTGCAGAAGGGGCAAACCTTTGTTGTGGGTGCTTCTTCAACAGGAGCTTCTTCTTTTTTGCCAACGCTTCTTACCTTGTTGATACCTTTAACAAGAAGGAAGATAACGAATGCTGTGATGATAAAATCAATAACAGCCTGAATGAAAAGACCGTAGTTCAATGTTGAAGCGCCCGCTTCCTGTGCTGCTGCAAGAGTTGCATATTCAACATCGCTACCGAGAACAACAAACAAGTCTGTGAAAGCAACCTTACCTGTGATAAGTGTGATAACAGGTGTAATGATGTTTGTAACAAGATTTGTTACGATTCCTGAAAAAGCACCGCCGATGATAACGCCGACTGCAAGGTCGATTACGTTACCCTTTGAGATGAAATCTTTAAACTCTTTCAAAAATCCGATTCCTTTTTTTGCTGCATCTTTTTTGCTCATAAGTGTAATACCTCACTTTTATAAAAATTACGCAAAAATTATATCATAGATATAACTCATTTTAAAGAGTTTTTTGAAATTTATTGATAAATTATGTTTATTGTTGTATAATCTATCCATCACGGAGGTGACCGAAATGATTCTTGCAGCCGACATTGGCAACACAAATATCACTTTAGGCGTTTTCAAAGACGACTCTCTTGTTTTTATTTCACGCCTTGCAACACAAAGGCACAGAACATCTGAGCAATACGCTATCGAACTGAATGCCATTTTTCAACTTGAGGGCATAGAAAGAAAGTTTGAGGGCGCTGTTATCAGCTCTGTTGTTCCCGAATTAACACGAGTTTTCAAAGACGCAATAAATAAAGTCACGGGGTGCGACTCCCTTATTGTGGCTGCTGGTATAAAAAACGGTCTTAAAATCGCAACAGATAACCCAAAGGAAGTGGGTGCTGATTTAGTTGCAGGTGCGGTCGGCGCTTTATCACAATACGAATTACCTTGCATTGTCATGGATCTTGGCACAGCCACAAAGCTTCTTCTTATTGATGAAAAAGGCGTTTTTTGCGGTTGCACAATCGCTCCGGGAATCGGCATTTCTCTTGATGCCCTGGCGGCAAGAACATCTCAGCTTCCCACCATTGATCTTTCAGCCCCCGCACATGTTATCGGCACAAACACCATCGAATGTATTCGCTCCGGAACTGTTTTTGGCAATGCCGCCATGCTTGACGGTATGGCTGACAGAATAGAAAAAGAGTTGGGCAAGCCCATAAAAACACTTGTAGCAACCGGCGGTCTTGCAAAAGATGTTGTTGCTTGTTGCACAAAAAACATAATATATAACAAAGACCTTGTTTTACAGGGACTTTTGGCAATTTATAAGAAAAACAGGTAATAAAAACCAAAACAAAAAGCATTGTATCTCTTTGAGAACAGTAGCTAAAGGAGTTTTACCATGAAAAAAAAGAAAAAGCTTGTTCGTCTTGTTTTGCTTGCCTTGTTTGCGGCATTGATAGTTGTTCTGACATTCACACCGCTTGGCTACATCATCATCGGCCCCGGCATAGCAATAACAACCATCCACTTAGTAACCATACTCGGTGCTTCAATCTTCGGGCCTAAAGAGGGTGCTTTTTTGGGTGCATTCTGGGGTGTGCTTTGTGTTATCAAAGCCTTTCAGGAGCCGATACCCGCAAACATCCCCTTCCAGAATCCTATGATATCCGTTGTACCAAGAATATTCGTAGGCTTAGTTACAGGCATAGTTGTTATGCTTCTTTTGAAAACAAAAATCAAAAAGCCCCTTGCCGTTGCAATCGGTGCATTGGCAGGAACGTTAACAAATACCGTTCTTGTTATTACCGCATTAAACGTTTTCAACGGTTTTGAAACCTTGACACTTGGTGTAACAACAACACTTAACACAATAATCACAACACTTATCGGTGTTAACGGTATTATCGAAGTGGTTGCCGCTGTTATTCTTGTTCCCACAATTTATATGGCAACCAATAAATACATCAAAGATAAAATTTAACTTATTATAAAGCCTGTTTTTCATATATAAAAATTAGCCTCGCAAGCAAAGCTTGCGAGGCTTGGTTTTTTGGTTGTAACTTATGCTTCTTCGTCGGGGAAGTATGTGTAGGGCTTGTATTTGATTGATTTTACAAACTCCTCTGCAGCTTCCAATGCACCGTCGGGGCTTTCAGCATCAAAAAGAACCTTGTATGTGTTACCTGAGTTCTCATAGAAATACATAACACGCATACCGTCTTTTGACTTCATTGTGAAACGAACAACCTTTTCTGCGTCATCGTTTATTTTAACCTCTTCTTCCCAGGTGACCTCATCAACTTCTTCCATTCCTGTCAACTGGTCGTAAGTGTCTTTGTTTGTTTTATAATAGTCGTCATATGTTTCATCAAGAATTGTTATAACACATGTCTGTTTTGCAGATTTGTTCTGGAAAGTGCCGAATGTGTCTGTAGATGACCAACCATCGGGAAGGAAGAGCTTATATGCAAAATCTTCAACAATGCCGTCTTCCTCAATCTGACCAATAAAGCCATGAACATCAGTAACCTGCGAGCCATCGGCATCAGTAACGATTTTGCCGTTATCCTCTGTGGCATAAACAAGCAATTCGCCATCGTCACTAAGAACCTTCTGCCCGTTTTCATCGGTAACGAGAATATACTCTTTGCCTGTTTTAGGGTCAGTATACACACCTTTTTTACTACAACCGGCAAATGTACACATAAATACTACTGTTGCAACCACCAGGATTGCTATAATTTTTTTGCTCAAGGATTATACCTCCGTTTATTCTGCAACGGCTTCTGTTTCAGTTTCAAGAGGACTTGTGGGCAACTCAGTTTCCCATGTGATATTGAAATCAGCCTTATCCTCAAGAGTGAACAATACGCTCAATTCGCCATATGACTCAAGAGTGCCTGCACCTGTCATATATGCAGTAACGTTTGCCGCTTTGTAATAGTTGATGTTTGTGATTTTGTCTGTAAATCTGTCAACAGTTGCAGTAATTTTGCATCCGCTGTAAACAACGTCGTAATCCTCAAGTGCGAGATACTCTTTAGTTTTTGCAAATTCTTCAGATGCAAGGATTTCTTCCTTATCTCTGAGGTCAAATGCTTTTGTAAGAACCTCTTGTGCCTCTGTGCTTGTAAGGTCATTGAAAGCTATTGTGATGAAATACTGGTCGCCAACCTCTTTGAGCGTTGCATATGCAATATCTTCAGAAGTAAGCTTTGAAGCCCAAGATTCGCCCTGAGCAAAAAGAGTTTCTGTGTTGTCTGCACCAAAAGCGATATCGCCGGATGTTGACTTGATATCCTGAAGGATAAGGTCTTTTATACCCTTAGCGCCATCGTTGAGAGCTTTGAGAGAAGAATCAATCTCTTCAGCTTCCTCAGCACCTCTTTTTGTAACCTTGAGGCTGTCGTTGGGAACGTTCTTTTCAATGTAGTAGGAAATTGCAGGCATATCAACCTTAACGCCGTTAACAAGGCTGTTGAAATATGCGAGAACTTCTTCACTTGTTTTGCCTACCTGAGTTGCACCCTCTGTATAAACAGCCTCCTCTGTCTCGTAAGGCTTCGTTTCCTCACTCTCACCTGAAGAGCCACATGAAGTCAACGTCAGTAAAAGAGCGCTGACAAGCAGGATAGATGTTGCAACTGTAATTATACGTTTCATAAAGGTTTTACCCCTTTCGAGAATTGATAACCACCCATAAATATCGATGGTACTTTTTATACTCAGTAATTATAACACAAAAACTCACTTAACAACAGTTATTTTTAACTTTTTTTTATCTTTGTGTAAAAAGCACAAAACCAAAACCCTCCTTTTGGTGCTAACAACTAATTTGTATAAATATTACTATTTGACTTTTCTCTCTTGTGGCAATATAATATTATATATTTCTGCTGAGAGGTAACGAAAATGGCAAACGTAAAAAAGAAGAGAAAGTCCGCCAAACGCAGGGCTGAAGCAAATGCTTTGAAATTCAGCTGCTTTTTATTGGCGTTGATAATCGCAATAACGGCTGTTGTATTCATAACACTTGACAAGCACAACGATAAATTGCTCCAAAAAGGCAACGGCACTACCGAATTCCCCAAAAACACACAAACTGCCGAGCCCGGTTCAACTTCGCCCGCACCCGGCGGAACTACTGCCCCTGTGACCAAGCCCGAAACGGCACTACCCGTTCTTGCCCCCGGCACAATCGACAACCCCACAATAATCACAATTGACGAAGAAAACTGGCATTTGACGCTTGTAAATTCCTGCTACAGAATCCCCGATGATTATGAACCGAATTTGGTTTATGTCTGCGGCAGCGCAGAAAGGCTTGATGCACAGGTAGCGGTGCATTACGAAGATATGTACAATGCCGCATTGAAGGATGGTGTAACCCTCACCCCCTGCTCAGGCTACCGTTCATACGAACTCCAGGAAAGAAACTACAACAACAAGGTCAGCTTCTTTGAAAGCCAAGGCTACAGCCACGAAGAAGCCAAAATCGAAGCCGCTTCAATTATTATGCCCCCAGGTTCTTCGGAACACAACCTGGGCTATGCCATGGACATTATCTGTGTTGAAGAATACTTTGAAGACACAGATGCATTCAAGTGGTTAACGGAAAATGCAGCCGACTACGGCTTCATTATGCGTTACCCCAAAGACAAGCAGGATATAACAAAGGTTATTTATGAGCCCTGGCATTGGCGTTACGTTGGCGTTGAGCTGGCACACGAGCTCAAAGACAGTGGTCTTGTTTTAGAAGAATATATGGGAGTTGCATAAGAGTATGATTGGTATAAAAGTTGAAAAAGCACATGGCGAATATGACCCCGGAACAAGTAAAATTTTCGGCTCGCCCACAATGCCCGAGGAGTGGCTTGAAAACGGAACAATCGGTGAAGACGATTTTTTCTTTTGTCAATTAAAACTAGCGGAATTTAAAAAATACGACAAATCAGATATAATCCCCGAAAAAGGTTTTATTTATATTTTCCTCACCGAAAAAAATGGAAATTTTATTCCCAATGTTCAGCATTTCGACGGCGAACCCGACGCTTTGATTGATGATTTCAATGCAGGTTTTGATTTTTTGGGCGACACAGAAACAGAATATTCCATAGATTATTACGAAACCGACTTTTGTGATGACGGCTCCGCATTATTCGTAAAAAATGGTGATGAAATCACTATTTTGCAATACGACCCGTTAGATGACAATATGCCCGATTTCTTAGCCGAAACAGAAAAAATCGGCTATTTTAAAATCAAGGCAAGTGACTTAAAAAACCTTGACTTTTCAAATGTAAGTTTTGAAGTGAAATAAAAATGAGACAGTCTTTGACTGTCTCATTTTTATTTTATCTCTGCTATTGTAACGCCGTTTTCGCCCTCACCGAAGGTGCCGAGACGGAACGTGCGTATTCTCGGGTCAGATTTTAAATACTGTGTAACACCCGCTCTGAGTGCGCCTGTTCCTTTACCGTGAATTATGGTGCATTCGGTAAGACCCGAACGAAGCAAATCATCAAGAAATCTGTCAAGCACGATTATGGCTTCATCCACCATAAGCCCACGCAAGTCACAACGGTTGCTCACATTCATTGTGGATTTACTCTCACCGGTGACCCTTGCTGTTGAAACCTGGCGTTTTTTCGTTTCCTTCTGTTTGGGTTTATCAACAAGCCTGAGTGTTTCTTCTTTTACTCGCATTTTCAGCATACCTGCGGCAATTTCAACGTTACCTTTTTTATCCTTCAAGGATGTAACGGTTGCATTTTTGCCTATGGTTTTCGAATAAACCATGTCGCCAACCTCAAGGGATCTAGGCAAAACGTAATCATCATCGTCATCCACAGAATCAAAAACGGGATTCACAGCGTCGTTTATTGCATTCAGACGGGAGTTAACCGCACTTTTGGCACGTCTTGCAAGCTCGGCGGCATCCTTGGTATGCTTTGCTTCCTTTTTGAGCTTTTCAACCTCGTTAAGAAGTGCGTTGGCTTCACGCTTCGCCTTTTCAACTATGCGCAAGGCTTCACCCTTGGCGTTTTCCAACTCTTTGTCACGCTTTTGCTGTGCATCAAAAAGAATTTTCTCTGCCTTTTCCTTATCAGCTTTCGCTGCCGCCGTAATCTCCTGAGCCTTTGTGTGCTCACCCTCCATCTCAAGTCTGCTTTTTTCAAGCATATCAACAACGTCTTCAAACCTGATGTTTTCAGATGAAACAAGCTCACCCGCTCTTTCAATTATGCTTTTATCAACACCCAATCTTTCTGATATGGCAAATGCATTTGAGCGACCGGGCACACCAATAAGAAGTCTGTACGTGGGGCTCAACGTGTTAACGTCGAATTCACAGGAGCCGTTTTCAACTCCCGGTGTTTGCAGGGCATAGGCTTTTAACTCCGCATAATGGGTGGTTGCCGCAATTTTTGCACCCTTATTATAAAGCTCTTCAAGAATAGCCATAGCAAGGGCTGCACCCTCAACGGGGTCTGTACCCGCCCCCAATTCATCTATAAGGGCAAGTGTTTTGCCGTTGGCTTTTTTGAGAATATTTACGATATTTACCATGTGTGACGAGAAAGTGGAAAGGGATTGTTCAATACTCTGCTCGTCACCGATATCAACGAGAATATTGTCATACACGCTGATTTTACTTTCATCCCCTGCAGGGATCATAAGACCGCTGGCACCCATGGCAGACAAAAGACCTATTGTTTTTATTGCAACAGTTTTACCGCCTGTGTTGGGACCTGTTATAACCAGAGTATCAAAATCTGTTCCCAGCCTTATATCTGTGGGCACAACCTTTTTGTGGTCAATAAGTGGGTGTCTTGCCTTTTTCAAATCAGTAATACCATTACTGTTAATGACGGGGACGCTTGCTTTCATATCATAAGCCATATGAGCCTTGCAGAAAATAATATTGATTTCAACAGCACACTCGTAGCTACCCTTTATTTCTTCGGTAAACCCGCCCGCTTCAACAGAAAGCTCGTACAGAATACGCTCAATCTCCGCCGCCTCTTTCCCCTTGAGCACACGGATATCGTTATTCGCTTCAACAACAGCCGCAGGCTCAATAAACACCGTTGCACCTGTTGAGGAGGTGTCGTGTATCATACCCGAAATTGCACCACGCTGTTCGCTTTTAACAGGCACAACGTACCTGCCGTTACGCTGTGTGATAATAGCATCCTGCAGAACAGCTTTAAGGTTTTGAGATTTTATCAATTTTTCAAGCTTATCTCTTATGCTGTTTTCTTTGTTTTTTATCTGGCGACGGATTGATGCAAGCTCCGGTGAAGCGTTATCACTCATTTCCTCTTCGGAAAGAATTGCCGAAAAAATCTTTTCCTCAAGATATTTGTTGGGCATAAGCGAATCAAAATACAAATCAATTCCACGGGGTTCCTTGCCGGAATTGTTCCGCCACTCCCTTATTGCACGCACAGTTCTCACCGTTGAACCAATATCCAACAGCTCCTTCATAGACAAAACGCCGCCCGCCGAAGCTCTGGCAAGGGAATTATTGACGTTTTTGAGCCCCCCGAAGGATGGCCCGCCGTATTTGGCAAGCATTATGTATGCGTCTTCTGTCATATTCATCAAGTTCTGTGCCGATTTCTCGCTTTTCTCGGGACGCAAAGAAAGAATACCGTCCCTTGCGTCGTCATTACACGCACGAGCCGCAAGAAGCTCCAGAATTTTATCATATTCAAGTGCTTTTAAATGTCTGTTAATATTTTTCATAATATACCAACTTTTAATGTTTCATAAAAATCCAATGTTTTAAAGCTACGCTGAGTTTTTTTCAGAAGATAATCCTCGCAAATATTACAAAAGCTTCGCAAGGATTCATCCTTTAGCGTAAACGAAAAAATCTTCTCGAACTCAGAAAGGCAGACGTATCTCATAGCCGTCACAACCGATATATTAAGTAGCTTGCACCCAACCGTCGGCATACAATCACCGCAAAACAGCTTGCCGCTTTCGGTTGAAAAATACATTATTTCGCTTTCGTATTCGCCACAGGTGTCACACCCCACCAAAGAGGGCATATAACCGCTGAGAGACATTAATCTGAGTTCGGTAACGGCTTTTATAAATTCGGGTGCTTTTTTACCGTCCTTTAAAAGCCAGAGTGAATTAAGAAAAAGTCGGAGCACCTCCCCCGACTCATAATCTTCTTCACAGAATTCATAGGACAGCTCGCAGAAATACTGTGCCAGCGCCATTTTTTCAATATCCTGTCGCAACTCGAAAAACACCTCTTTGACAACGGCTTCATCAACCGCAAAGGCATCTTTTTTCTTTGAAAACGTGAAATCAGAATACGCCAACAACGAGGTTGCGGCAAGTTTTTTGCTTTTTGTGTTTTTGGAGCCCCTTGAAAACGCACGAACAAGACCGTACTCAGCAGTAAGCACAGTTATGAGGCGGTCTGATTCACCGATACTCTGTTCTCTTATCACCAATCCCGGTGCTGTTATTTTCACCAAGGTTTTCCAACTCCGAATTCTTAGCGGCATTCACCGTGTTTTTATATTCAAGATAATCTGAAACTCTTCCGTTTTCGCAAAAACGTTGCCAAAGCTCATTCTCATTCATAAAATCACTCCGTTGAATAAACTATCCTTTAATATTTTATTCAACGGCACAATCTTTATACGACACGTGAATTGTTAAATCAATCCAACCCGAAGTTATGAATAAGCCCCTCTCTGTTACGCCAATCCTCTTTGACCTTTACCCAGCACTGAAGATTGACCTTGCATTCAAAGAAGCGTTCAAGCTCATGTCTTGCATTTGTTGAAACCTCTTTGAGCATAGCACCTTTTTTGCCGATAATTATGCCCTTATGGCTTTCTTTTTCACAATAAATTATTGCTTCAACGTCGAGAATGGGTTTATCGTCTCTCTCCCTCATTTTCTCAATCGAAACCGCAATGCCGTGAGGAATTTCGTCGCTGAGCTTGTGAAGGAGCTTTTCCCTTATCATTTCAGCGGCAAGCACTCTTTCGGGCTGGTCTGTCAAGGTATCCTCAGGGAAGAAAAAATCTGATTCCTCTGCAAGGGCAAAGAGTTCTTCCTTCAATGCCTGCATTCCGTCGCCGTCTCTTGCACTTACAGGAACAACCGCATCGAATTCCATAACTCCCGTTAATTCAACTATTCTGCTCATAAGAAGCTGTTTGTCGCCCACCATATCGATTTTGTTAATGGCAAGCACAACAGGAATCCTTTCTGCCTTGAGTTTTTTAAGCAAATCAAGCTCGTCCGGCTTGATATCCCCCGTTGCCTCGGCAACGAAAAGACAGCTGTCAACACCGCCGATGCTGTCATCAACGGCTTTTATCATTTTCTCACCCAATTTTGTTTTAGGCTTGTGAAAGCCGGGTGTATCTGTGAAAACAAGCTGGGTATCATCCTCTGTGAGAACACCCATAATTTTTGTTCTTGTGGTCTGGGGCTTTGCCGAAACTATTGCAACCTTCTGCCCCAACAGTCTGTTGAGTATCGAGGATTTACCTACGTTAGGTTTACCTACAATGGCAATAAACGCCGTTTTTCTCTGTGACATTATTTTTTATCCTTTTTGTTAAAATCAAATTTAAAAATGAAAAGTGTGAACGCAACCACACTGAGCGCAAACCAAAGAATGTTCAGGGGATTTTCTTTATAGTGAACAAAAAGCAATTCGAAAGCCTGTGGTTGCCACAATATTGAAACACCGCAAAGCACGGCAAAAATCGTAAAAACAAGAACTGCACCCGCCGAAACATCCTTTGATATTCTCACAAAATCGTTTCTTTCTTTACAGGCAGCGTCATCGGCTTTTTCGATACCGCTGTTGAGCATTTCACCGCCCAGAACAAGACCGCAGGCAAGCAACAGAACGGCAAGCTCCGTTCTTGTAACCGTGAAAAAGTCATATCTGAACAAATAATAAAACATATACGCAAGACACGTGATATGTACTCTGAAATTGCGCTCGTGCGCCACCATCCAGAAAATGCCCTTAAAGGCATATCCAAAGCTTCTGAAAAGGCTTTTGACCCCGTCCATTTTATGCCTCCTCAGAGTCCATATAATATGATTCGTTTCTCTTGAGACCCAATTCGGTAAGCACTCTTTCTTCTTTTTCACGCATACGAACGGCTTCAATACCACCGTTAACGTGGTCATAGCCAAGAAGGTGAAGCATTGAGTGAACCGTAAGGAAGCCGATTTCACGCTGAAGGCTGTGACCATAGGTTTCGGCTTGTCTTACTGCTGTGGGCACCGAAATAACAATGTCACCAAGAAGACAAGCGCCTGTTTCAAGATTCTTGTCATAAACGCCATCCTCACCAAGGGGGAATGAAAGCACGTCTGTGCTGCTGTCAACGTTGCGATGCTGTTTGTTAAGCTCGTGAATTGTATCATCATCAACAAAGGTTACGCTGATTTCTGCAGGCTCGCCAAAGCCCTCGTACGTGAGAACTGCGTTGCAGCATCTTCTCACAAGAAGTCTGACACCTGTAGGGATTTTAACATCTTTCTGATCGTTTGCGATTATAACTTTAATTTTTTCTTTCATTTCTCTTTTTTGCCTCCTCATATTTTTCATATGCTCTGATTATATCCTGCACAAGCTTGTGTCTGACTACATCTTTACCTGTAAAATGAACAATCTCGATCTGTTCCATGTTTTTGAGGATTCTTGTAACCTCTACAAGACCAGAGCGTTTGCCGTCGGGCAGGTCAATCTG
>JAZRPC010000013.1:0-75154 GCA_045649005.1 Acutalibacteraceae bacterium | reverse complement strand
CTCAGAGAAGATACACAATATGATTATAAGTTCGTTTGCCTTGCACACAACACATTAAGAGGTGCCGCAGGTGGTGCAGTTCTTCTTGCAGAGCTTCTTTGTGCAGAAGGTTATATGGATTAATTTATATTATAACTGGAGGTTTTCGCTGTGAAAAAACCAATTTTCACGGGTGCCGGTGTTGCCATTGTAACACCATTCAAAGGCGAGGATTTAAAAATCAACTTCTCTCTTTTTGAGGAGATAATCGAAAACCAGATACAAAACGAAACAGATGCCATTGTTGTTTGCGGTACAACGGGTGAAAAATCCACACTTGTTTATGATGAACATGTAGAAGCTATTCGTACCGCTGTGCGTGTTACAAATGGCAGAATCCCGGTTATAGCGGGAACAGGCAGTAATGACACCGTTCACGCCGTTAAGCTCTCAAACGATGCCGAAAAATGCGGCGTTGACGGCCTTCTTATGGTAACACCGTACTACAACAAAGCATCTCAGGATGGACTTATTGAGTCGTATACTTATATCGAAAAACGTGTTTCAACACCTATTATTCTTTATAACGTGCCCTCAAGAACAGGAGTTAATATTAAACCCGAGACTTACCTCGAGTTATCAAAACTCCCCCTTATAAATGGTGCAAAGGAAGCTAGCGGTGATATATCCGCTTTTGCAAAAACCGTTGCACTTTGCGGTGACAATCTTAATTTTTATTCAGGTAACGATGACCAGATTACAGCTTTCACCGCTTTAGGAGCAAAAGGCGTTATTTCTGTTCTTTCAAACATAGCTCCGAAACTTACACATGATATTGCTATGCTGGGTATTGAAGGAAAAACCGCAGAAAGTGCAAAGCTACAGCTTGAATATATTGATTTATGTAATGCGCTTTTCTGTGACGTTAACCCCATTCCTATAAAAGCGGCGATGTGTATGATGGGAATTGATGTAGGAAGATGCAGAATGCCTCTTTCCCCTCTTAACCAAGCTAACACTAAGCTTCTTGAGTCTGTTCTGAAAAAACACAATTTGATATAATTTGCGGGACGGATTTTTCCGTCCCATAATATTAAACAAAGGAAGTAAATTTTATGACAAGAATACTTTTAAGCGGCTGTTGCGGTAAAATGGGCAGAAACGTCATCAGCATCGTTAACGAACGTAAAGATTGCGAAATAGTAGCAGGTATAGATATTGTTGACGACTCATCAATCGGTTTTCCGATTTTCCAGAGCTACGACGAAGTAGAAATTAAGGCAGATGTAATTATAGATTTCTCCAACCCCTCGTTACTTCCCGATATGCTTTCATTTGCTGAAAAGAACAACACAGCCGTCGTTCTTGCGACAACAGGTCTTAATGAAGAACAGATTAAAAGTGTTGAAAACGTCTCTGAAAAGGTTCCTGTATTCTTTTCATACAATATGTCAATCGGTGTTAGCCTTCTTTGTGAGATATCAAAAACAGTTGCAAAGGTACTGGGTAATGGTTTTGACGTTGAAATTATCGAAGCACACCACAACAAAAAAATTGACGCACCAAGCGGTACGGCAATAATGTTGGGTAATGCCATTAAAGAAGAGCTTCCCGACCATTATTTTGAATACGACCGTTTCTCAAAAAGGCAAAAAAGAGAATCAAATGAAATTGGCATTCATTCAGTTCGAGGTGGCACGATAGTTGGCGAGCATCAGGTGATTTTCGCAGGAAACGACGAGATATTAACCTTGAGCCACAGTGCTCGTTCAAGAGCCATTTTTGCAACCGGTGCAGTTAATGCTGCTGTTTTTATTTCAGAAAAAGAAAACGGTATGTTCAATATGGCAGATTTAATAAACGGATAAAGCAAGCGGTAGATACCTTTGTATCTACCGCTTATTTTTAAAGCTTATTAAGTTTGGCCATTTTTGCCATTATTTTCTTTGTTCCGCAAGAATCAAAAGCAATTTCAAGCACCATATCGCCACCAACAGCGTTAGCACCAATAATCATTCCCTGGCCAAAAGTTTTATGCTCTACCCTGTCACCAACTTTAAAATCAAGGTTAACTGAAGGCTTTGAATTAGAGACACTTTTGCCTGAGAATCCCCCAAAGCCCGAGAAACCGCTGGACGATGTGGATTTCTTTGGTGAATCACCCTTGTTTCTCACACTTGGAGCAGAGTAGGTACGTGTATTGCTGCTATAACCCCCAAAGCTGTTAACGGGTTGTTTTTTTTCAGTTTCTGTTAATTCCTCCGGTATCTCCGCAAGGAATCTTGAAGCTCTTGTAAAGTTTGTGTTACCGTATATCATTCTGGAGCGAGCATTAGTTATGTATAACTTTTCTTTTGCACGTGTTATACCAACATAACAAAGACGGCGTTCTTCTTCAAGCTCACTCGGGTCATACATTACCTGGTTACCGGGGAAAAGACCCTCCTCCATACCAACGATGAAAACAACCGGGAATTCAAGACCTTTGGCAGAATGAAGAGTCATAAGAATAACAGTCTCGTCTTTTTCATCAAGATTATCAAGATCGGTAGCTAACGCAACATCTTCTAAAAAGCCGCTAAGAGATGCATCCTCGCCGTTATTATCCATATAATCAACTAATCCGTTAAGAAGCTCAAAAACGTCAGATTTACGTTCTTCTGCAGTTTCTCTGTCAGCATCAAGGGACTCCATATAGCCACTGTCATTGATAACATCAATAAAAAATTCTTTAATATCCTTTTCTTCTAACGATGCAGCAAAACCTTTTATAAGATTGGCAAACTCCATTAATTTAGATGCACCTCTGGAAAGAATGGGATACTCGTTGGCATTAGATATAACCTCAAATAAGCTAAGACCTAAGCTGTCAGCAATCTGCGAAGCATTATTAATCGTTGTGTCACCAATTCCCCTTTTAGGTTCATTTATAATTCGTTTTAACCTTACGGTATCAGCTGGGTTTGTTATAACAGATAAATAAGCCATTACATCCTTTATATGCTTTCTATCATAGAACTTAAATCCACCGATTACCTTGTATTTAATTCTGCTGTTTGTAAGAGCATTTTCAATGCTCCTTGATTGGTTATTTGTTCTGTATAAAATAGCAATGTCGGAGGGCTTGTACTTACCTGAAACGTTAATAAAGTTATATATTTCATCAGCTACAAAGCGCCCCTCATCACGCTCATCTGCCAAGGTGCGGACTTTTATTTTATCTCCGCCATCCTTCTCTGTCCAAAGTGTTTTGCCCTTTCTACCCCTGTTGTTTTTAATAACAGCATTAGCGGCATCGAGAATAACAGAAGTTGAACGGTAGTTTTGCTCAAGTCTGATAACCTTTGTATCATCATACTGATTCTCGAAAGAAAGAATATTTTCAATTGTAGCCCCTCTGAACTTATAGATACTCTGGTCATCGTCACCAACAACACAAATATTGTTATATCCCCCTGCAAGAAGAGAGGTAAAAATATATTGTGCGTGGTTTGTATCCTGATACTCATCGACCATAACATATCTGAATTTTCTTTGGTAATATTCAAGTATATCGGGATTTTCTTTCAAAAGCTTGACGGCATTAACAATAATATCGTCAAAGTCCATTGCATCAGCCTTTTTTAAGCGTTCTTCATATTTATAATATGCTTGAGCAATCAGCTTTTTGTTAACATCAAAGGGTGTTAAAGAATTTTCGTAATCCTCAGGCGTCATTAAAGAGTCTTTTGCCTTGCTGATTTCTGACAAAACAAGCTTCGGAGGCAATCGTTTTTCATCAATGTCCAAAGAACGCAAAACGTCCTTCATAACCCTTCTTGAATCATCTGTATCGTAAATAGTAAAATGCTTTGAAAAACCGATTCTGTCGCAATCATGGCGAAGAATACGAACACAACAAGAATGGAATGTGCTTGCCCATACATCATTACCTTTTTCGCCGAGCATTGCCTCAAGTCGTGCTTTTAACTCGTTAGCGGCTTTATTTGTAAATGTTATAGCAAGAATCTGCCATGGTGCAGGAACATCTACGCCAAGCATTCTCTCAAGGTCTGCAGAAGGCTCGCCACCATTTTCAATATAATTGCGCAAATTCTCTTCATCATTAAAGCTTGGCGCTCTGTATGAAAAATCAGAGTTATAAGCATTACCATATTTTATCAGATACGCTATTCGGTTAACAAGAACTGTTGTTTTACCGCTACCGGCACCGGCAAGAATAAGAACGGCGCCATTCACGGTAAAAACAGCTTCTTTTTGCATATCATTCATTCTTGAAAACTCTTTTTCAATCAGTTTTCTTCTTAATTCGTAGAAACCCATATCAATTATTTATTAAAATCCTTTCAATTTGTGAAAAAGTCGTTTTTAACATTTGAGAAAATTCAAATAAAGATGCATAAATCGTGTATCTTAATAACGGCTGTTGCTCAACACCGCTAATACAATCTTTGATTTTTTTTTGAATGTAAAAAGACGTGTTTGAGGTAACACTCAAGCTCTCGGAACACTCATTTAAAACTTGTTTTTTATTTTTTAAATCCCCTAAAGATGACAACAGCTTTTCTTGTCGTTTTAAAATGTCGGCTAAAAGACCATTGGTTTTTCTGACATCGTACCAGAACAACGAAGAAAACTCGCTGATAACTCTGATGCAATGCATCTGTTCAGTCAGGCAATCAGCGATTATATAGATATCATCACGGGAAATTGGAGTCATAAATTCGTTACACAAATGATGATTAAGCTCTTTTTTCGAAGAAAAGAAAGCCATCCTGTTGAACTCAATATTTTTATTGTTTAAAACGTCAGAAAATGCTTTTGAAACATCATTTGATAATTCATTTAACATCTTGAAATAGTTACAAGATTTCTTCAAATGCACCTCATAAATTGTATAAACTTTTACCCTTTGAATCTATTGCAACAATAACCGGAAAATCTTCAATTATCAATTTCTTAACCGATTCACATCCAAGCTGCGGAAAAGCCACAACCTCACAAGATTTAACACAGCCTGAATACAAAGCACCCGCACCGCCGATTGCGGCAAAATAAACTCCGACATTACTGATTAATGCATCATAAACATCTTTGCTACGGTCGCCTTTGCCAATCATCGCCTTTAACCCCATAGAAAGCAGCTTTGGAGCAAATACATCCATACGTGAAGACGTTGTCGGACCAATACTGCCAACAGCCAGGTTGTTTTTGGCAGGGGTGGGACCGGCATAATAAATCACAGCATTTTTGATATCAAAAGGAAGGCTCTCGCCTTCCTTTATCAAATTAATGAAATTCTTATGAGCCGCATCCCTTGCAGTGTATATAACACCGGATAAATAAACCTTGTCACCCGCTGAAAGCGTTCGTACCCATTCATTTATATTATTTGTGTTTAAAAAATATTCACTCAATATTCATCATCGCCTAAATCTGATTCTTCAATAACAGCAGTTTCACTCGAAACAACAGTGGTTGGTAGTATTTTTTCTGTGTAGCCCGTATCAGAAATAAGTGCCTGTGCTGTTTTGCTCATATCACCGGTAAGCACTTTAATACGCAATTCAACCTCTTCAACAGATTTTGTAAAGTTCCTTGCAATTTCGCCAATACCTGCTGAAAGGTCATCAATCTTAACGGCCGTCTCACCGATTGCTTCATAAACAGACTTGGTTACATCGTTGGCTCTTTCACGGGCAGCTTCAACAAGCTCTTCGGAGTGTGCTCTGGCGTCAAGCATAGCAACACCAACCTGTCTTTCAAGGTCACGTTTTTTGTCAAGCTCAGCAACAAGGCGTAAATTTTCCGCCTTGAGCGCATCAATTTCATCTTGTGCACCCTCGTTAGCCTCAGCCTTAGAAACACGCTGTGTTAATTCAGTAATCAAATCATCCTTGTCACTCAACGAACTTTCTAAATTTACAATTTCGGCATTAAGAGAAGCGTTTTCTGAGCGCAGTTTACTCAAATCATCAAGCTCGTTCTGAAGCTGAGCAAGCTGTGATACAAGTTGAGTTTTTTCAGCATTCATTGTTGCCAACGCTCTTTCGAGGTTACTTTTTTCTGAGAGAACATTTTCGATAAAACTCATTACGTCATCTTTTTTAAAGCCACCAAAAGCTGAGGTTCTGAACAAAACATCATTAGCCATACAATAAACCCCCAATTTAAACTTCTATAAGTATAGCAGAATATTTTGCATAAAACAACAAAAATTTTCTTTTTTTATTTATTTTTTAAAACATATGTTGTATAATTAAATAAACAAAGCGAAAGGTCGTGAAGCTATGAAAAAAACTACAAAACTCCTTGTGGGCGGTGCCGGTCTTTTTGCAGGAATGGGCGCTATTATGAATACAATGGTTTTAACACGAGTTTCAAAAAAAATCAGTGATAAAAACCACGAGCTTGAAGAAAAAAAGAATCCACGTGATCTTTCTTCACCTAAAGAAATCCTCAGAGCAGAGGGCGATGCTTGGTTAGACTCAAAAGAGCACAGCCACATTGTTATACAAAACAGTAAAAATAAGCCAATACACGGTTACATAGTGAAAGCAGTTGAACCCTCAGATAAATGGCTAATCTGCATACACGGTTACACAAGCTCACCTAAAGGTATGGGCAGTTACGCTCTTCATTATCATAACCGAGGCTACAACGTGTTGCTTCCCTGTCTGAGAGGCCACGACATCAGCGAACATCGTTCAATTTCAATGGGCTGGCTCGACAGACTTGATATCCTTGATTGGATAAAATATTTAATTGAGCTCTACGGCGATATTCAGATTGTTTTGCACGGCGTTTCAATGGGTGCCGCAACAGTTATGATGACCACCGGTGAAGATCTCCCCCAAAACATCAAATGTGCTGTTGCTGATTGCGGTTTTTCTTCTGTGTGGGATGAATTTAAAAATGAAATGAAAGAAACCTACCACGTTCCTGCATTCCCTGTTCTTTATGCGGGCGACCTCGCAACAAGGGTTATCGCAGGATATGGTTTTAAAGAAGCATCCAGCGTTAAACAGGTTGCAAAGTCAAAAACCCCCACACTTTTCATACACGGAGAAAAAGATTTGTTCGTTCCATACAGAATGCTTGATTTGAATTATAACGCCGCTGCGTGTGAAAAAGAAAAACTATCAATCCCGGATGCAGAGCATGCCGAAGCACACCTTGTTCACCCCGAAATATATTGGGATAACACATTCAGATTTGTTGAAAAATACGTTAAATAAAATTCTTTAATCAACTCCCCGTATTTATGGGGAGTTTTTTTATATAATAGTACTAAAAATACATTATTTTAAAAAATCAGTTGAATTTAGATAAAAATTGGTGTATTATGGTAGAGATTACAGAATAGGTAATTTTGGACAAATTTTAGGAGGTTTTAGTTATGGCATTAACTACAAACAAGAGCGTTCTCTCCTGGATCGATGAAAAGGTTGAACTTGTAAAACCCGATAACATCGTTTGGATCGACGGCTCTAAAGAACAGATCGAGGAGCTCAGAGCAACTGCTTGCTCAACAGGCGAACTCATCAAACTTAATCAGGAACTTCTCCCCGACTGCTATCTTCACAGAACTGCAGTTAACGACGTTGCTCGTGTTGAAGGCAGAACCTTCATTTGTGCAAACACAAAAGAAGAAGCCGGCCCCACAAACAACTGGATGGAACCTTCAGAAGCATATAAAATGCTTTACGACATTGCTCGTGACAGCTATAAAGGCAGAACAATGTATGTAATACCCTATTCTATGGGTCCTGTTGGCTCCCCCTTTGCAAAAGTCGGTATTGAGCTTACTGACTCAATCTATGTTGTTCTTAACATGGTTATCATGACAAGAGTCGGCAAAGATGTTCTCGAAGTTCTCGGCGACAGCTACGATTGGGTTCGTGGTCTTCACTGCCGTTGCGACATTGACGAAGAAAAAAGATACATCTGCCAGTTCCCCCAGGATAACACAATTATCTCTGTTAACTCCGGCTACGGCGGAAACGTTCTTCTTGGTAAAAAATGCTTCGCACTTCGTATCGCTTCTTACCAGGGTTGGAAAGAAGGCTGGCAGGCAGAGCACATGCTCATCCTTGGTATTGAAAATCCCCAGGGCGAAGTTAAATATATCTGTGCTGCTTTCCCCTCGGCTTGCGGCAAAACAAACCTTGCTATGCTTATTCCTCCGGAACTTTACAAGGAAAAAGGCTATAAGGTATGGTGTGTTGGTGACGATATTTCCTGGATCCGCAAAGGACCCGACGGAAGACTTTATGCTATCAACCCCGAAAACGGTTTCTTCGGTGTTGCTCCCGGTACTAATGTAAAATCCAACCCCAACGCTCTTGCTTCTACAAAGAAAGGCACTATTTTCACAAACGTTGCTCACAACCTTGATGACAACACAGTTTGGTGGGAAGGCCTTGATAAAAATCCCCCTGCAAACGCTATTGAATGGAAGGGTAACCCCTGGAACGGTCAGGAAAGTGAAGAAAAAGGCGCTCATCCCAATAGCCGTTTCACAGCTCCTGCTGTTAACTGTCCTTGCCTCAGCCCCGAATTTGAAAACCCCAATGGTGTTCCGATTTCAGCAATTGTATTCGGCGGCAGACGTGCAAAGCTTGCTCCCCTCGTTTATCAGTCACGTGACTGGAATCACGGTGTATTCGTAGGTTCAATCATGGCTTCTGAAACAACAGCCGCAGCTGCAGGTGCAGTTGGCGTTGTTCGTCGTGACCCTATGGCTATGCTTCCCTTCTGTGGCTACAATATGGCTGACTACTGGCAGCATTGGATTGATATCGGTGCAACTCTTGACCCCGAAAAGGCACCCAAAATCTTCAACGTTAACTGGTTCCGTAAAGATGACGAAGGCAACTTTATGTGGCCCGGCTTCGGTGATAACCTTCGTGTACTTGAATGGATTATCAACCGTTGTGAAGGTAAGGTAGATGCTAAAGACACAGAAATCGGTTACATCCCCTATGCAAAAGACATCAACATTGAAGGTCTTGAAGGTGAAGTATCACTTGAATCCCTCGAAAGCATCCTTGAAGTTGAAAAAGAGCTTTGGCAGGAAGATGCAAAGGGCATCGAAGAATTCTACGCAAAATTCGGCGATAAGATTCCCGCTGTTCTTGCAGATGAACTTGCTACACTCAAGAAAAACGTTCAGTAATTAAACAGTTATAAAGGGTTGTGCTTCGGTACAGCCCTTATAATCTTTATAAAAAATCATTACAGAAAGAAGTCGTTTTAAATGGCAAAGCTTACAAGAGAAACAAAAGACGGTATTTATTCACTTATGCTCACCCCTTTCTTTGAGGACAGAAGCATTGACTACAATACATACGAAGAGTATGCAGATTGGCAGGTTTCACAGGGTGTTGATCACCTTTTTGCAGTTTGCGGAAGCTCTGAAATGACATTGCTTTCACTTGAAGAAAGACTCAAACTTGCAGAACTCACCGTTAAACACAAAGGGAACACAACTGTTGTTGCTTCTGCAAATATCGAGGCAACAAAAGAGGAAAATCTTGAAGAAATCAAAAAAATGGAACAGACCGGTGTTGATGGGATCGTTCTCACAACAAAAGGTCTTGGTGACAATGACGAAAAGATTGTCGAATACATCAGAGAGCTTGCTTCAAGTGCGACAGTACCCGTTTTCCTTTATGAATTCCCCGGCTTCCAGCCCCACCTTATGAGCGGTAAAGCATACGGCGAACTCACAAAAAACGGACTTATCTGGGGCATCAAGGACCCAACCTGTTCACTTGAAAAGATTAAAGATAAAATAGCAAATAAAAGCGACTCTACAATTATCCAGGCTAATATGCCCTATCTTTTCGATTCGTATGTTGCAGGTGCAAGAGGCGTTATGGCTACCCCCACATCCTGCGGTGGTGCATTCTTCCAGCGTTTCCACGAAGCATTTGTTAGCGGAGATATGGCTCTTGCAGAGCAGCGTTACAACGAGATCATCCTTCTTGACAATGCAATTGACAGTGGCTTCTGTGCAAGTGCTAAAGAACTCATTCGTCTTCAGGGTGTTGAAGGCTTCAATTGGTACACACGTGGCTCACATAACCTTAGCCCCGCAAGACTTCGCTCAATCAAATCCTTCCACGATTGGTGCGTAGCTAACGGCTTAATGAAATAATTTAAACATAACAAAAGCACCGTAGATTTTCTACGGTGCTTTTCACTATATATTCACAAAATTATTAATATGCTTTACCCCAGCAAACCATATGCTTTGCAGGCTTACCGCAACAAACACAGGTATCGGCGAGATTTTCTTGCTCAAAGGGAATGCAGCGTGAGCCAACACCGGTTAACTCCTTAACCTTATCTTCGCATTCTTCTTCGCCACACCACATAGCTTTTACAAAGCCATCGCCGTTTTCTGCAAGAGCGTTATTAATTTCATCAATTGATGTGCAATTATATGAATGTTTTTTAACGTTTTCAAGAGCCTTATTATATATAGCTTCGGCAAAAGCATTAAGTGCGTTATTAATACCCTCTTCGAGGTTATCAAGAGAAACAAAAATCTTTTCTCTGTTATCTCTTCTAACGAGAACACACTGATTATTTTCAATGTCCTTGGGTCCGATTTCAAGACGAATGGGAACACCCTTCATCTCATATTCAGCAAATTTCCAGCCTGCGGAGTTATCGCTTGAATCAAGCTTAACCCTGAATTTCTCAGAAAGACGATTTTTGAGTTCATTAGCTTTGTCAAGAACGCCCTCTTTATGCTGTGCAATGGGAACAATAACAACCTGAATAGGTGCAACCGCAGGAGGAAGAACAAGACCATTATTATCACCGTGTGACATAATAATTGCACCGATAAGACGTGTCGTCGAGCCCCATGACGTCTGATGAACGTATGAAAGCTTATTGTTTTTATCCTGATATGTCATATCAAAAGCTTTAGCAAAGCCATCACCGAAATAGTGGCTTGTAGCAGCCTGTAACGCCTTACCGTCGTGCATTAAAGCCTCAATAGCGTATGTAGCAACGGCTCCTGCGAATTTGTCACTCTCAGTTTTAACGCCCTTAACAACAGGCATGCAAAGTGACTTCTCACAGAAATCAGCGTAAACGTTGAGCATCTGTTCTGTTTCCTGAACAGCCTCTTCAGCAGTTGCGTGAACTGTGTGACCCTCCTGCCAGAGAAATTCTCTTGTTCTGAGGAAGGGACGAGTTGTTTTCTCCCAACGAACAACACTACACCATTGATTGTAAAGCTTGGGCAAATCCCTATGAGATTGTACAACCTTAGCATAATGCTCACAGAACAATGTTTCTGAAGTGGGGCGAACGCAAAGACGCTCTTCCAGTTCAGCACTGCCACCGTGTGTTACCCAGGCAACCTCGGGAGCAAAGCCTTCAACATGATCCTTCTCCTTCTGTAAAAGGCTTTCGGGGATAAACATGGGCATATATACGTTTTCGTGACCAAGCTGTTTGAATCTTGTGTCAAGAATATTCTGAATATTTTCCCAGATTGCATAACCGTAGGGACGAATAATCATGCAGCCCTTAACACTTGAATAGTCAACAAGGTCCGCTTTTTTTACAACGTCGGTATACCATTGCGCAAAATCAACTTCCATAGAAGTGATAGCTTCTACCATTTTTTTCTGTTCTGCCATTTTTAAATCCTCTTTATTATAAATTTTCTTCAATGTACTTAACTAAATCGCCAACTGTTTCAAGCTTTTCAGAAGCTTCCCAGGTGACCTCAATGCCAAATTCATCTTCAACAGACATACATAAATCGGCAATATCAATTTCATCTAAACCGAAATCGACAGCGAATGAAGAATCCAACTCAACAACATCATCTTCATTTAAAAATTCTTCCAAGATAATTTCTTTGAGTTTTTGAAAAACCATTATTCAACCCCATTTCAGAGTAATAATAAATCTCAAATATAGATTTTATAAATTTATAGAGTTTTTGTCAATAGTTTTGCACCATTTTCAAAAACTCTATAACTTATTATATGCAAGAAAAACCCAAATCTATTATTTTCTTGATATTTTTTTATATTCTTTCAAAAGTGTTGGCGCAATAATATTATAAATAAGAACATTGGCACCTGCTTTTATAAAGTTAAACGCTACGCAAACGCCCAAAAATCCTTTTATGAAGGATATTGCATCCATATGCATAAAAGCAGATGCAAGCCAGATATTCATCGGTATCATAACAATCACAACTACTATCACACCACACAAGGATGAAACCAATACACCTTTAAGTCCGCTGAATTTCTTTCTTAACAAATAAATTGTCAAAATCATTAACCCTGATGATAAAAAGTGCATTAAAAAGCCAATAATACCACTCGAAGCACTGACAGTCAAAGCCTGAATAAGACAAACTACAAAAAGTGTTGCCAAACCGTAAAGCGGTCCAAAAAGCGTTGAGCAAACAAGAATAGGCACATCTGCAAACTCCATTTCATAGAACGGAGCTGAGGGAAAAATTGAAAATCTGATAGTTACCATCAGAACAATTGATAATGCCGCAAGAACGGCAGATATCGTGAGTCTTTGAAGCTTTTGATTACTACTTTTTGATGTTTTCATAAAAACACACCTTTCAAATAAAAAATTCGCCCCGAAAGACTCAGGGCGAATAAAAAGGTTTCAATAAAAGAATAACTTTTGAAATCTTCTTTCATCCGGACTATACCGTCGGTTTGGGAATTGCACCCAATCAACCGCCAAGCGGCTCGCAGACTTTACTGCCGGTGGGGAATCACACCCCGCCCTGAAGTTTCGTAAATACATATTAACACCATAATCAAAAAAAATCAAGCATATTGTTAAACAAAAACAAATACTTAACTTATTGATTCATAAACCGCAATAAACATTGACATTTATAGGTAAATATAATATAATTTTGATGTATGTAAAAATATCAAATACAGGAGAAATTCAAATGGGTATTTATGAAGAATTAGTAGCTCGTGGGCTTATTGCTCAGGTTACTAACGAAACAGAAATTCGTGAAATGATTAACAGCGGTAAAGCTAAATTTTACATTGGCTTTGACTGCACGGCAGACAGCCTTACAGCCGGTCACTTTATGGCGCTTACTCTTATGAAACGTCTGCAGATGGCGGGCAACCAGCCTATCGCTCTTATCGGCGGCGGCACAACAATGATTGGCGACCCCTCAGGCAGAACAGATATGAGAAAAATGCTCACAAAAGAAGATATTGACCATAATGCTGATTGCTTTAAGCGTCAGATGGAGCGTTTTATTGAATTCGGCGAAGGCAAGGCGCAGATGGTTAACAATGCTGAGTGGCTTTTAAACCTCAACTATGTTGAACTCCTTCGTGAGGTTGGTGCTTGCTTCTCAGTTAACAATATGCTTCGTGCCGAGTGCTATAAACAGCGTATGGAAAAGGGTCTCAGCTTCCTTGAATTCAACTATATGATTATGCAGAGCTATGACTTCTATTATCTCTTCAAAAACTATGGTTGCAATATGCAGTTCGGCGGTGACGACCAATGGAGCAATATGCTTGGCGGTACAGAGCTTATCCGTAAAAAACTCGGTGCTGATGCTCACGCTATGACAATCACTCTCCTCACCGACTCACAGGGCAAAAAAATGGGTAAAACAGCAGGCAACGCTGTTTGGCTTGATGCTAACAAAACGAGCCCCTATGAATTTTATCAATATTGGAGAAACGTTGCTGACGGCGACGTTCTCAAATGCATCAGAATGCTCACATTCCTCCCCCTTGAACAGATTGACGAAATGGATAAATGGGAGGGCAGTGAGCTTAACAAAGCAAAAGAAATTCTTGCTTATGAACTCACGGCTCTTGTTCACGGCAAAGATGAAGCAGAAAAAGCACAGGATGCAGCTAAAGCAATCTTTGCAGGTGCAGGCAATTCTGAAAATATGCCCTCAACTACTCTTGAGGTAGGTGATTTTTCAGACGAGGGTCTTAACATAATTGATGCGTTGACAAAAGCAGGTCTTTGCCCCTCAAGAGGTGAAGCAAGACGTCTTATTCAACAGGGTGGCGTCAGCGTTGATGACGTTAAAATTACTGAACCCAATTACACAATACCCGCTTCAGATTTTGAAAAGGGTTATGTAATCGTCAAAAAAGGCAAAAAAGTCTTCCACAAAATCATAAAATAATCCCGGTGATAAAATGAGTAAATTATACGATGCCTATATCTCTTCTTATCGTATGGATGCCCCCGATTGGGAAAATTTTCTTAAAGCTGCAGGTGACATTTATTTTTCACCACAGGTTCAGAGCTTGGAGCAATTTGAACAGCATTTCAAAATCAACAGGCTTCAGCATATAAGAAGTGTTGCATACCTCAGCTTTCTTGTCACAAGAAAATTGGGCTTGGATTATAAAAGCACCGCTCGTGCCGCAACAATGCACGACCTTTTCTATTACGATTGGCGTGAAAAAGATTTAAGTCACAAGCTCCACGGCTATCGTCACCCCGGTGTAGCACACAAAAATGCCTGGTATTTATGCGGTTACCTTAACAAAAAAGAAGAGGATATTATAAAAAAACATATGTGGCCGCTTACAGTTATCCCTCCGAGATACCTTGAAAGTCTTGTGGTATCATCAATGGACAAATATTGCGCCACAATTGAAGTGTTTTACTCATCATCATCAAAATACAGAGATAAATTCCACAAATTAACCGGAATAGGTGGTGAACAATGAGCGCTCTTGATTATATATTTTATTTCTTTTTGTATAGCTTTGTTGGTTGGTTTTTCGAATCCTGCTATTGCTCAATAAGGCCAAAGAAATGGATTAACCGAGGTTTTTTAAGAGGTCCCATTTGTCCCATTTATGGAGCCGGCGGTATGGTAATTTTACTGTTACTTGTGCCTTTGCGTGATCTGACAAGCAACCTTTATATTAACGAAGCAGTAATTTTCGTTGTAGGTATGGTTGCTTGCGATATAGTTGAATTTATGACAAGCTACATTATGGAAAAATTGTTCCATGCCCGTTGGTGGGATTATTCCAATAAGAAATTTAACCTTCAAGGCAGAATTTGTCTTACCCACACCTTCTATTGGGGTACTTGCTCTTGTTTATTTGTATTTATCCTGCAACCTCTTGTTGATATTTACCTTGTCAGCCAGGTACCTGAGCAGTCAAGAAATATTTTGACGTATATTTTCCTTACCATACTCGCCTTTGACCTGATTGACACGGTAATCAATGCTCTGGGAATCAGAAGTATGCTTACAAATTACGAGAAAATCTCAAATGATATAAGTAATTTTGCTATTGATGCCTACACATCTCTTGGCGGTAAAACAGACAAGGATGAGTTGCAGAAGCGATTTGCAGAGCAACGCACAAAATACGACAATTTCAAAAATGATTTTTCTGAAAAGAAAAACAAAAGCAAGCAACGTCTTTTTAAAGCTTTCCCCTTTCTTAGAGACGGAATGGCAAAGCAAGATAAAATTCTTGAAGATTTGCTGAATGATTTAAAAGACAAAATCAATAAAAATTAATGGAGGTAAACGTATGAGTATTAAACACACATATTACAGAGCCTATCAGAAAACAATGAAATTTGCGGTTAATTTCCTTGATTGGACTCCCCCGAAGCTCATTAAGGGTGCCGGCGCTGTTCTTCAATTGCCCGAGCTTGTTAAAAAAGAGGGGCTTAACAACGTACTTGTTGTAACAGATAAGGGTCTTATGGGGCTTGGTCTTCTTAATCCTCTTTTTGAAGCCCTTGAAAAGGCAGGCATCAAATATTCCGTATTTGATAGTGTTCAGCCCAACCCCACAATTTACAACGTTGAAGACGCACTCAAAATGTATAAAGAAAACGGTTGCCAGGGCTTTATCGCTTTCGGCGGAGGCTCACCTATGGACTGTGCAAAGGTTACAGCCGCAAGAGTAGTTAAACCTAAACAAACTCCCTCGGATATGCGTGGTGTTCTCAAGGTTCTTAAAAAGCTTCCTCCTTTCTTTGCTGTTCCAACAACAGCAGGCACAGGCTCAGAGTGCACTATTGCCGCTGTTATTTCGAACCCCGACACACACGAAAAGAATTCTATTATGGACCCTGTTCTTCGTCCTAAATACGCTATTCTTGACCCTGAGCTCACAGTTGGACTTCCACCTCACATCACTTCTACAACGGGTATGGATGCCCTTACACACGCCGTAGAAGCATACATAGGCAAAAGCAACACCAAACAGACAGAAGAAGACGCAATTATTGCCACAAAGCTTATTTTCAACAACATTAAAACTGCTTACGAGGACGGTAAAAATATCGAAGCACGTGAGAATATGCTCGTTGGTTCTTTCCATGCGGGTCTTGCATTCACAAGGGCATACGTTGGCTACGTTCATGCAATTGCCCACAACCTTGGTGGTATGTACAATATTCCCCACGGTCTTGCAAATGCTGTTATTCTCCCCTATGTTCTTGAGTTCTTCGGCGATAGTGCCTACAAAAGACTTGCAGAGCTTGCAGACATCGCAGGTGTTTCCGGTGCGGCACAGGGCGACAGAGAAAAAGCAAAGAACTTTATTGCCGCTATAAAGAAGCTCAATGAAGAAATGAATATCCCCGATAAATTTGACCAGATCAAGGACGAAGATATCGAACTTATTGCGGAGCGTGCACTTATGGAAGGAAATCCCCTTTACCCCGTTCCGAGAATTATGAATCTCGAAGAATGCAAAGCAATAATTAAAAAGCTTCAGAAATAATTTAAAAAGGTAGTTACGATAATCGTAACTACCTTTTTTTATGATGCCATATATTGATTAACAAACTCCTGATAATCCGCAACAGTAATTGTATTGCCGCTTGTTGCGCCGACAACGTTTGCCGCTGTATATGCGCAACCGACAAAATACTTTGCTTTATCTATAGAGCGCTCAACCTCCTGAACGTCGAGAACGTCGCTTACACCATCTTTATTAACGTCACCTTTTATAATAAATTGGAAATCGAATGAATACGTGTTTAATACTTTTATAGTTGCTTTTGTGCCGGTTGCCAGGTAATCCACCCCACCGGCTACGTGAGTTAAACTCATTTCAAGCCCTGTAACCTCACTGTTAAAGCCAATAACATCAAAAATATCGCTGTGTAGCGTGGAGTCATTAACATAAACAGTATAAGGCTTCTCTCTGGAATCTATATATATATCATCATTGATCGAATAATAATATTTATATTTTCTGTTTAAAATATAAATAGATTCGAAAGAATACGTAGTATCACCAAAAGTATTTGTAATAACGCAACAATAATATGGCCATGATGAATCTGCGGGAACAAAGGTGTCACCTGTAGCTACACTCCGTTTGGTATCATCATTATTATAATCCATACTGTTAAGCCCATACCAAACACACTTTGAATTCAATCCGATATAGTCAACTGTAATAGGTTGTGAAGCATCTGTAATAACCTTGGGAGTATTTGTTACAAACGTTGTTTCATCAGTCAACACAATATAATTCAAGCCTAAGGTTTCAGCCTTGCTGTGGGCGGTTGTTCCATTAAAAACATACATAACACAGTTATCGTTTTCTGTTATATCCAAGGTAATCATATATGGTGAAATAACCGCAAACCCTTGGTCAGGTAAATCATAAACTGCTGAAACAGCATTAAGATAAGTCTTTTCAAGGTTACATTCATCAAAGCAACCGCTAAATACTGTTCTGAGGTTTTTGAATTCAGCAGTTTTTATAGGAGTTTTACCCAAAGCGGATTTACCCAAGGTTTCAGCATCATTAATATTAACATTTACCAAACCCGTGCAACCATAGAAAGAATAATCACCAATATGTTTTATTGAAGTTGAATTTATAGTATCAAGCAGATAACAACCATAGAACGCTTCTTTACCCACCTTTTCAAGAGCCAAAAGACTTACCTCAACAAGGTTTTCTGCGTTTTTAAATGCACCGTCAGGCAATTCTGTTAACGAGTCAGCAAAAAACTGAGAAAGCATAGGACAATTTGCAGGAATAAAATTGTTACCCTCTTTCGATTTTAAACTCAACAAAGAATCTAGTTTAAGCGTTAATAAATTATCGCAGTTATCAAAAATACCGTCTGATAATAACTCAACAGATGATGCCGAAACATAAGACAATGACTCACAATTATAAAACAATTTTTCAGGAAACTCGGTAATTCTGAAGCTGTTAAAATACTCAAGATCCTCGCATTCAGCAAAAGCACTTTCTCCAATCTGAGTGCAGACATCAAGACTTATGCTTGTAACTGCTGAATTATAAAATGCTCTGTCTCCAAGCTCTATAATCGAGTTCGGTCCCGGAGTTACGAGAGAGCTATCGTTCTCGAAAGCACTTTCACCAATATATTGAGTGGTAATAAGATTAACTGAATTTAGTTTATGACAATCTTTAAAAGCATTGTCGCCGATTCTTTCAACAACACTAGTGTTAACTCTTGTAAGATTATCGCAACCCTCAAAAGCACTGTCACCAATAACTGCACAGCCCGCAGCTCTTACATACTCAAGAGAATCACAATTTTTAAAAGCACCATTACCGATTTCAGTCATTGCGGGCAAAAAGCCGACGCTTCGCAAGCTTGAGTTTTCGAAAGCATTGTCTGCAACCGAAACAACGTAAATACCGTTGACTATTCTTGGCACAACAATATCTGTTTCATTGCCTGTGTAGCCGGTTAATGCACCATTTTCATCAACTGTGAACAGCGAGGCATCAGAAACAGCCCTTGTATATGAATAACTCATACTGTAGCTTGGTTTTGAACCTTCACGAACCGCAAAAGCAGTAACTGTCATATCATAACAAACCGGTATCGGCTCCGTGAACACCTCGTATGAGCCGGGGTCCATAAGAGAAGTGTTGTAATATATCGTAGCATCTGTATCTTTACAGGTAAAAGACAAATCAAAGCTGTTTGTAAACGTAGATGACCTATAGCTAAAAACAGGGTTTGCTGTTTTCGCTTTTTCTCGGGTAAGGTACTCTGCATCAACATATTTTATTGATTTGTTGCCTATACAAAACGAAGCGTTATCATCTAATTTGCCGATTATCTTGTCTTTTGTGACAGCCCCGCCAAACATCGCAAAGGTCACAGCGGCGGTAATAAACGGCGTTGCCATGCTTGTACCTGACATTTTTCTGTATGCATTATTAATATATGTACTGATTATTTCTTCACCGGGAGCAGCAAAATCACATTTAGTACCGTAGTTTGAAAACGAAGGTATTTTGTGCGAATCATCACAAGCCATAACGGTAATAACCTCATCAAAGCAAGCAGGTGAACAATAAATATCATCAATGTTTATTCCGTCATTACCCGCTGCGGCAACGGTTATTATCCCCTCACTGTGTGCATTGGTAACAGCCTCGTGTAAAAGAGCGTTTTCACCTTTTACGCTAAGGCTAAGGTTTATTACGTCAACGTCGTCTTCAACAGCCGCCTGAATACCGAGATAAACCTGCAACGCTGTTCCTTTACCATCAGCACCAAGCACCTTATATGGCTTGATTTTAACGTTTTCTATTGTGTTTGCAACAATTATACCCGCAACGTGTGTGCCGTGACCACGGTCATCATAACAGCTCATTTCGGGATTGATACTGTTAAAGCCGGTTGGAATAACTCTGCCATTCAAAAAATCGTGATCATTACACACACCCGTGTCAACAACTGCAACAATTAAATCATTTTCATATACAATTTCGTTATCATCAATATATTTCTTAACGGCATTATAACCGAATTTCTCAGACTGACTTTGGGTTGGAATTGCATCGTAAATCAAATTATCGGGTGTTCCTACCTCATCTGAAGAGACGCTCTCCTCACAAACTAAATCTTCCTGCACAAATTCAACGCTATCAAGTGATAGGTAATATTTATATGCCTTTATAAAATCCTCTGTATTTTTAAACTGTAAAACGTGCAGGTCATTATAGCCACACACGTGAGCAATCGCATTCATTGAATCAATTTCTTTGTGCGATTTTACAACAAGTCTGTTCGTGTATTCTACATTTGCTTTAACATTTGTAATCGTTTCATCTGACTCTGCCTGTGAATTGCCATAGTATTTTCCAACAGAGCCGCTTACAGACATCTGACTACCTTCAATTACTGCACTGACTTCGGACACAAACTCACAAAAAGCAGCGGATGAATAAGAATCATCAGCAAAAACAGATAAAACTCCCAAAGATGGGAGCATCAAACAAACTGTCAAAACTAAACACAAAAAACGTTTCATAAATACCCTCATAATAAATTTATAATAATACTATACACCCGCAACCTTACAGTTATATTGTGGAATTATGAACAATTTGTAAATAAAAGCAGACTATCTTTTCGATAGTCTGCTTTTTCACCAAGAGAGCGCCTGGTTTACTGCCTGCTGATAGTCCAAAGAATCAACCGAACCGTTACCGTTTGTGTCAGCGGCTTTTTTAAATAAATCAAAGAATTTACGCTTACCCGTTGCTACACGCTCAATTTCACGAATATCAAAAACATCAACAACGCCGTCAGCATTGACGTCTGAATAAACTACAAGCGTATAGGAATCGGCAACAACACCATCGTGAAAAATATCAAGTGTTGTTCCCGTGCCGTAGCAGTTCTTCCCTGCTGTTGTTGAATAGGGGGTCAACTCAATGTCCCCGTCAACAATCAACGCATTTTCGATTGTACCCACGTTATTGGGACTGTATGTATAAATATAACACTCAATATAATCCACACTTGTCACGTCTTCATCAACTGTTCTTATTACATTAAACAAGTTGTGACAAAGAGAGCTACGAATCTTTACTTCATTGCCGTTATCTGTGCTTGTTGCTTCGCAATAATAATACTTGTAATCTGCTTCTCTGCCTTCATCATATAAAAACTCTATAGGATCCTCGATATTTTCATCAAGCCCCTCAAGAACAACGGCATCGGTACAATTTTCATTGTTACATCCGTACCATTTATATGTAAGATTAAAGCCAAAGCTTTCAAACGCAAGGGCATCGGCAGAGTTATAATAACCTGCAACGTCTGTGATTATGGATTCCTTTTCACCCAAAGCAACAAATGTAATATCATTGTTATCACAATAATTTTCAACAACGGAACCGCTGTGACCTATAACAACGGCGTTCTTTCTGTCAGCACTTAAATTCTTAACTGCTGAGCCAATCAAAACATAGTCAGCTATCGGTAATGAATTCAAATCAACAACATTTTCAAGATAAAGGTTACCAAAGCTAAGTCCGTTAAAAGCACCGGCTTCTGCGGTCTTTAGTGCTGACATCGCAAAATCACCCGTCGCTTTAACGCCTGAACCGTTTAATGCATTTTTACCGATATATTCAAGAACTTCAAAATCAAAGGCGCTAACTGTGATTCTTTTACAACCTGCGAATGCTTCCTCGTTAATCTTTGTTACGTTATCATAATCGGTTCTGGAGCTTGAAGCACTAAGATATGTGCAATTCTTAAAGCAACCCTTCGGTATTTCAGTCAATCTGAACGGAAGAACAACACCGGTTAAATTAACGCAATTTTCAAAAGCATATTCACCCAAGGAATTAATTTTCGTAATCGTTACACTGCTTAAATTATCACAATCCGCAAATGCATAATTACCTATATCTGTAATATTCTCCAACCCCGGATAGCTGATTTTGTCACAGTTATAGAAGCAATAGTCACCAATTGACGAAACTGCCGGAATTGTAATTTTAGTAAGCGCGACATTGTTTTTAAAAGCATTATCCGGCAAATCTTCAACTAACGGAAGAGAAACCTCGGAATTGACGGCACATTCTGCAAAAGCGCCGTCACCCACAGCTGTTACATTCGGGAAATTCACTTTTGTGATTCTTGTGCCGAAAAAAGCTTCATTGCCTATTTCAACAACAGATGATAAATAGTAAGTGTTTAACGACGTATTATAAAAAGCTCTGTCACCGATAACGGTAGCTTTATCAAAATGAACAATAGTCAACAACGGGCAACCTGCCAGGAAATTTGCAGGAACCTTTTTTAACGAATTCAGAGAAACCGTGCGCAACTTTTCAGATGCCGGAAAAACGATTGCACCGTTTTCGTCAGTTGGAAACTCTGATAACGCATCAAAGGATATACTCCGAACAGCACTGTTTTCAAATGCTGAAAAATTTATATCAGTCGCCTTATCTGCTGTAATGCTGATGAAATTGGTGCAACCATAAAACACGTTGCTTTCAATCCTTCTCACGTTACTGACAGAACAAGTATATAAATCCGAGCAATTGTAAAAAGCACTTGCGCCAAGATTCTCGGCAGAATCAATATATACATAATAAAGCTTTGGCAAATTCATAAAGCACTCGCTTGGAATTGACTTTAATGAATTACCGTAAAAGGTTTTAAGCGACGTAAACTTTTTCATATTATCTGTTGAATCAAAAGCGGTGGCACCATCAACATTTATGTATGTTATATTTGACTCGATGCCTGAAAAAGCTTCAACATTCAATACTTTCAAATTTTTAAGAACAACGGTTGTTAACGTTGTGCACCCTGAAAAAGCATTATCTGCCGCAGTTTCAAGCATTGGTAGCTCAATGCGTGTAAGAGCTGTACCGTTGAATGCGTTCTTTCCGACAGTTACTGCCGCTGGCAAGCTCACAGATTTTAAATTAGCACACCCGGAAAACTGCCCGCTTTTAATATCTGTTAACGTCATATCCGTATATGATTCAAGTGAATACAGCGAACCCGGTAAACCATCGTAACGACTTTCAAGGCTTTCAAAAACTATAGTTTTAATTTTTGAAGAACCGCTGAGTGTTGTACTGTCAAAGCTCTTTAACTTTGGAAGATTCACAGCTTCAAGCGTTGGGATTTTTGAAAATGCATATATACCCGCAGATTCTAAAACAGAAAAGTCTGCAGATGGTATGGCAGTCCCATAGAAAGCATACTCACCGACACTTGTAACACTT
The DNA here is from genome assembly GCA_045649005.1 of Acutalibacteraceae bacterium. Lineage (GTDB taxonomy): Bacteria > Bacillota > Clostridia > Oscillospirales > Acutalibacteraceae > DTU089. Next base: position 52,130 of record JAZRPC010000013.1, on the reverse strand, counting down.
GATAATTCAACATTGGAAAGATTTTTACAGTTTTTAAAGAAATTATCAGGAATTAAAGTTATCTTATTTGCACAGAAATCAGTAACATACGGCGTCATTTCACCCAAAAGTAAATTACTTGTATCAATTCGTTCCGCACTGTTAAAGCTGAATTTTTTTATATTGCTGCAACCCTCGAAATCACTTAAATTTACTGACGTTAAAGAATCAAGGCAGACCTCTTCAAGAGCTGTACAATTCACAAAAGCATCCGCACCAAGCTCAGTTAAATTACTAAAAGAAGCGCTCTTGATTGCAGTACCGTAAAATGCCTCTGACCCTACAGTATTAAGGCTATTAAAGGTTGCTGAATGTAAAGCTGTGGCTCCGCTGTAAGCTCTGTCACCCAAATCCCTCAGCTTCTCTGAAGCAACGGTTTTTAATGAAATGCAATTTTCAAAAGCAGAATCACCAATAACCTCTGCATTTGTAATTATAGCGCTAATCAAGCCCCTGCAATCCGCAAATGCTCCGTCACCTATGGTTTTGGCACTTCCGGATATAACAGAAATCAAGCCCGAACCGGCAAAAGCACGTGTACCGATTACAGTAGCCGAGGAAATTGTTACCGTTTTTAAGGAAGAAGCGTTTTCAAAGCTATATTCAGGAACTTCAATAATCTTTGGGAAATTAACAGAAGTCAATGAAGAACAACCACTAAAGGCTTCTGCACCAATCTGAGTCACTGACGTAGCCGAAATTGACTTCAGAGAACTGCATCCGAAAAAGGCTGAATCACCTATTTCTGTCAATCCGCTTGCCGTCACACTTTCGAGGTTAACACAATCCTTGAATGCATTATTACCGATTTTAGTTATTGTTGAGTTAAGGGTAACCGAAGTAATTACCGCATTATTACGGAATGCATCATCCGCAACAGCTTTAATTTTAACATCGTTGTATGTTGCCGGAATGCTAACCTGCGCATCTGCACCGTTATATGAAAGAACAGTTCCGCTTTCATCTATTGTAAAATACGATGCATCAACGTCAATTTTAGTTAAGGTTACACTTGCAGGTGAACCTATTAACTTTCCGGTTTCAACACAATATGCTGAAACGGTCACAGACTCCGTAAACGTCAACGGAGCTTTATATTCAAGATATGCATTTTTAGCCATTTTATCTGTTCTATAAAGAATTTTGGCACTTGCAACGGAACAACTGATTTCCAGCGAAACTGAGCCCATAAACGAGGTCGAAGACTTATTGAACACGGGTTTTACAGTTTGTTCTGCATATGTTACAGCCGTACCCGGATAAACACACTTACCCGAAACCCCTCCGTAACAGGGTTGACTGCTCTGAATAAGCTTTGCTTTGACGCTGTCGGGCGAAAGAGAAGAGTTTTTAGATAATTGATACGTAACTGCGGCTACAATAAACGGTGCCGCCATCGACGTTCCTGAAGATGCTTTATACGTATTACCTAAATATGAGCTCAAAATATTTTCACCGGGTGCGGCAACGTCACAAGATGTGCCATGATTTGAAAACGAACAAATGCGCCTTGAATCATCACAAGCCATAACGGTGATCGCCTCTTCAAAGCTTGCAGGTGAAAACATATTATTAGAAATATCATAACCGTCATTACCTGCGGCAGCAACCACAACAATCCCTGCATTGTAGGCATCTCTGACACCTTCGTGAAGGATCTCGCTTTCACCCTGTCTGCAAAGACTCAGATTTATTATATCAACCCCGTCTTCAACAGCGGCTTGAATACCCAAATAAACCTGTGTATCCGTACCTCTACCACTGTCATCAAGAACCTTATAAGGTCTTATTTTAACGTTTGTTAAGGTGTTCGAAGCAATAATACCGGCAACCTGTGTACCGTGACCCCTGTCATCATAGCAAGAATCACCGCCAACACTATTGAAGCCCGTTGTTTGTATTCTGCCACTCAAAAGGTCGTGGTCATTTTCAATACCGGAATCCACAACAGCTACTGTAATTGTGGGCAAATTACTTGCAGAGCCAAGCGAAGACATTGCCGAAGTGTAGCCGAATTTTGCAGATTGAACCGCCATAGGCTTTTGAACTACACTTTCTGAAACTATTGAACCTTCTTCACAAAATTTATCTTCCTGAACATAGTCGACGCCGTCAAGCTCAGAATAATAATTGTAAGCTGAAGTAAAAGATTCATTATCATCAAACTGAAGTATATGCAAATCATTATAGCCGCATATATGATTTACACTGTCAAGCGAATCAATTTCCTTTTCGGATTTAACTATTAATCTGTTTGTTCTCTCTTCTCCATCTTCCGTTGAAGAACCGCCACTATTATAATATTTATCAACGCTACCGCTGATTGTAAATTCGCAAGAACTAACCAAATCATTATATGAATTATTAAACTTTTCCAACGCAGATAATTCATTGGAATCTGTGGCAAAAGCCGAAAACACACCTGTTGACGGCATAAGCAGACATATTGATATTATCAAGCATAATATTCTTTTCATAAAGCTCTCCTTTGGTTGTTCTCAAAATAATAATAATTCATAATCTTAATATCTGCGTTGCAAAAATATGAACAATTTGTAAACAAAAGAACCATCCACTCAGCAGTAGATGGTTCTGTATAATTAAATTTAAAGCTTCTGAATATCTGCTTCGGTTATCATATGAATCCCTTGCTCAACAAGAGCATTCTGAGCACCGACAACATCCTCAACACGGAAAATCATATAAGCGTGCTTTGTAACACCGTTGCCCATGAAAGCATACATATAGTCAATGTTAAAGCCTTTTGCCTCAAGAATATTAAGAACCTTGTTAAGACCACCGGGGACATCAGGTATTTTGACACCTAAAACATCGGTTAATGAGTGAATGTAACCCGCATCCTTTAAAACGGTAGTTGCTTTATATAGGTCTTTAACAATAATTCGAACAATGCCAAAGTCCCCTGTTTCTGCAAGAGAAAGTGCTCTCATATCAATTTCATTTTCTGCAAGAACACTTGTCATAGCACTCATTGAACCGGGTTTGTTTTCAACAAAAACAGAAATTTGTTTGATACTCATAGTAACTCCTCCTCAGATTTTTCTTTTATCAATAATACGAACAGCCTTACCTTCACTACGAACAATTGATTTCGGAGCAACCAAGGTAACCTTAGCAGAAATACCGAGCATTGAACGAAGACCGTCAACAAGCTCTTTTTGCCTCTTATCAATTTCACCCATATTATCAGTAAACATTTCCGGTGTCATTTCAACATGAACGTCAAGAGTATCTGTGTTTTTAACTCTATCTACAATAATCTGGTAATTAGCAGAATAACCCTTGTTGAGAAGGACTGTTTCTATCTGTGACGGGAACACGTTAACACCACGAATAATGAGCATATCATCACTTCTGCCCATAGGCTTGCACATTTTAATAAAAGTACGTCCACAGGAGCATTTTTCACGCTTGAGAACACAAATATCCTTTGTTCTGTAACGAAGTATGGGGAATGCTTCTTTTGTAATTGCGGTAAAAACAAGCTCACCCTTTGAGCCCTCGGGAAGAACCTCATGTGTTTCGGGGTCAATTATTTCTGCAATAAAATGGTCTTCATTTATATGCATACCGCTCTGTGCAGAGCATTCAAATGCAACACCGGGGCCAGAGAGCTCTGTAAGGCCATATATATCATAAGCCTTGATGCCAAGAGCTTTCTCAATATCGTGGCGCATTTCTTCACTCCAGGCTTCCGCACCGAAAATACCCGCTTTAAGAGGAATCTGTTCGGGAGAAAGTCCCATTTCTTTCATTGACTCACCAAGATATGCGGCATAAGAAGGAGTACAGCAAAGAATTGTAGATTTCAAATCTTGCATAAACATAATCTGTCGCTCGGTATTACCCGAAGAAATCGGGATAGTAAGGCAACCAACCTTATGGCTACCGCCGTTAAGTCCTGCACCGCCTGTAAAAAGACCATATCCGTATGCAACGTGACATACATCCTCGTTTGTTGCACCGGCTGCAACAAGTGCACGGGCACAGCAATCATCCCAAAGATCAATATCGTGCTGTGTGTAATATGCCATTACTCGTTTACCTGTTGTGCCTGATGTTGAGTGGATTCTCACACATTCGGACAAGGGCTTTGCGAGCAGACCGTAAGGATACCCTTCTCTTAAATCATCCTTAGTAACAAAAGGTAATTTATGTAAATCCTCTGTGCCTTTAATATCATCAGGTTTAACACCTGCAGCTTCCATTTTTGCACGGTAGAGAGGTACGTTATCCCACACATGCTTAACCTGTTTAACCAGTCTTTCATCCTGCCATGCCTTGAGCTGTTCCGTGCTGGCAGTTTCAATCTCAGGTTGATAGTAATGTCCCATAATTGTCTCCTTGAATAATATATCTATAAAATTACGCCAAAGTGTATTTTTATACAGCAAATTATAAAACCCGAAAAAACCAAAGTCAATAGTTAATAATCAATTTCTCTTTATTTTATTTATAATAGCCGTAAAAAACAGTCTAACAAGTGATGCGGCAATAATACCGCCGCCAATGCCAACTCCGACAGTTAATGTTGTTAAAAAATTCTTTGATGCTAAATCGAAGTTTTCCGAAATCAAATTGTTCATTGTGTAATACAGAGTTCCGCCGGGAACCAAGGCAATGCAACCGGGTAAAAGAAAAACGGTAGCCGGTGCTTTACCTAATCTTGCAAAAACCTCTGACAACAACGCAACAGCAAAAGAAGCTACTGCGTTGGGTATAAAATCGCCACCAATAAGCTCACTCAAGCCAAAATACAATAAGCAAGCCGCCAGACCGCAAATCGTTGCAAAGGGCCATAACTTCACCTTTAATTTAAATATAATTGCAAAACCCAGTGTGCTGATGGTGCCGGCGATGATTTTTATAAATAGCTCATCCATTAACAACACCCCCGAACACAAGAATGGCAACAATGAAGCCAAAAGCAACCATAATAGCCGTCAGAATAGCCTGAACAAGCTGTATAACACCGGAAACAGTATCACCAAACAGCAAATCTCTTACAGCATTACCAAACGCCAAACCCGGAATTAACAGCATTATTGTGCCTATCATAACCATATCTATATTTTGTCCTATTCCAAAATGAACAAGAACCAATGCACACATTGCGCCTACAAAAGATGCAGCAACAGTATATAGCATCTGATTAAACAGTTTAACCTTGTGAAGGTTAATAATTGAAACGACGAGACCCGCAATGGCTGCCGCTAACGCATCCCAGAGATTACCACCAAAAAATACTGCAAATCCACCGGCGGCAATAATACCGCCCAATAGTGTCAAAAGCTTGGGGAAAGGCTTTTTGTTCAAGGCAACTGATATGCAATTATCCACATCGCCTAACGAAACAGCACCGCAACAAACATCTCTGGAGAGATTGTTCATTGCGTCAAGTGTATACATATTATTTGATGTTTTATAAATTCTTCTGACCTGTGATGAAGTTGTGCCATCGCTCATTCTTATACCCGCAATAACTAGTGACGGTAAAGCGAATACATCTGTATGAACAGCGCCGTATGCACCACAAATACGCTCAATTGTATCCTCAATTCGATGGGGTTCTCCACCACAACGAAGAATGTTCTCGCCGATATCAAGAGCTTTACTCAAAATATAATCAGCGGTATATAATGATGCATCCGCAATCTCAAGCTTGGAAACTGCATTTTTAGGCTTCTTATTTTTAAACAAAAGAAATCACCTTTATGATTTATATTTTCTGGATTCAATAAAATCCTGCAGAATTATCTCAGCCGCAACGGCATCAACAACGTTTTTCCTTTTTTTGCCTCTTACGTTGTTTTCGCTAAGAATTCTATGAGCAGAAACAGTTGTTAATCGCTCATCCCAAAAAGAAACGGGGATTTCAGTTTTGGATGCAATCAACTCACCCAAATTCTCGCAAGCTTCTGCTCTGAACCCCTTTGAACCATCCATATTTTTAGGCAAACCCACAACAATCATCTCTGCCTTTTTCTCGCAAGCAACAGAAACAATTTTTTCTGCAAGCGCTTCAGGATTCCATTCATTAATAACACAAACAGGTGAAGCAAGCATTTCTAATTTATCACAAACTGCAATACCTGTTCTTTTATCCCCATAATCGACAGATAAAATAATCATATTAAACCTCTCAAAAAGGCTGATAGCTAACTATCAGCCTTTTATTAATTATTCTCCGCTTGTTTCAACAGAGGGTTGTGGCTCTGTTGTAGCCGGCGGCGTTGGTTCCGTTGTAACAGGCGGCTCTGTTGTAGCCGGCTGTGTAACAACGGGTCCGGTCGTATTAATCGGCTTAGTAGGCTTGGGTTTCGTGGGTTTGGGCTTTTTTGTCGTAGTTTCCGTAGTTGTGGTAGCAGATGGTGCAGTTACTGCATCGGGAATTTCAGAACCGATCGCATGAATCATTGCACAATTCTTACACTTTGCGGGAACATTTGACGATTTATAATAACCGGTACCTGTTTTAGAACAACCATCACCTGCCAAATCACCGGAAATCGTACAGTATTTTCTTGCAACAACCCCACTTGCTGTCGGGTAAGACATTGAATCAAGATCTTTGTGAACATCATTCATTATTTCACGGAAAATCTTACCGGCAGGGTTGCCACTTGTATTTCTTATGGGCTTTGGTTGGTCGTAGCCATACCAGACAGAAGCAACGTAGTAGGGCGTGCCACCAACAAACCAACGGTCTTTATCATCGGAAGTTGTACCGGTTTTAGCGAATGTTTCAAAGCCGTTAACACCGTAACCGCCACCTGTACCGCCTGTGACAACAGTACGAAGAAGCTGTCGCATAACGCCTGCGGTGCTTTCATCAACAACCTGGTCACCCTTGCTGTTACCGGATTCAAGAAGAACGTCTGTACCATCGTGATTTGTAACTGAATAGTAACAATATGGCTCAAAGTAATAACCGTTGTTACCAAAAATTGCAAAAGCCGCAGTCATATCAAGAGTTGTAACACCCTGACTTGTACCACCAACGCAAAGCGAAGAGAAGTTGCCGTCATAATCGGGATCATCTTCGTCAGTAACAAAAGTCGAGATTTTCAAGTCATCAACAAGAAAGTCAAAACAAGGCTCAATGCCGACTTTTCGTATAATCTGAGTCGGAACGGTATTCAGGGATTGTGCTAAAGCAGACTGAACAGTAACAAAACTTGTAGCAGAACCGTAAGAGCCGCCATAGTTAACAGGCCAACGTGAAGAACCGAGCTTTATACCGTAGTTTTGCACCTTGGTTGACCATGTTACAACGTTATTCTCAACAGCGGGAGTATAAACAGAAATCGGTTTAATAGATGAACCAGGCTGACGTGGTGAATCGGTGGCCCGGTTAAGGCCACGGAATGTTGTTTTTTGACCGGCTCCGCCAACCATAGCAACCACCCTGCCGCTATAATCCATAATTGTCATAGCGGACTGGACGGGCGGATTTTCTTTGTCGTTTAAATCCTCATCAGGGAACGTTACTCTTTTAACATAAACCTTTTCAGCGGACTCCTGAATATCAAGGTCAATCGCTGTGTAAATACGCAAACCACCAAAGAAAACTTTTTTCCACGCCTCGTTATATGAGAGTTTATATTCCTTCTGAAGGTCTTCTATAACTGTATCTATAACGTATTCAACATAATACGAAGATTGTTCTGAATCAGTTTTGTCTGTGAATTTGATATCTTCCTCGGTATAGTCGATATCTTCATCTTCTTCATCTTTTGTTACCTGGCTACCCTTGTAGTTTTCGCTATTAGTAAAAACAAGTTCAAAATCCATAGCCTTGTCGTATTCTTTTTGAGTAAGACTACCCTGTTCAAGCATACATTTAAGACAATATTGCTGACGAGGAATATTGTTTTCTGGCTCAGTAAGAGGGTCATAATCTGCAGGAGCCTTTGTTATTGAGGCAATAACGGCACATTCAGCAGCATTAAGGTCCTCAACGTTTTTGCCAAAGTATTTTTCTGCAGCCGTTCTGATACCATAACAACCGTTACCAAGATAAACGGTGTTGAGATAGAACTCCATTATTGTTTTCTTTGAATAAAAACGCTCAAGGTTAAGTGCATTAAGGATTTCGTAAAACTTACGAGAAACCGTTCTGCCATCTTCTTTTGTAAGGTTTTTAATCAACTGTTGGGTTATAGTGGAGGCACCTCGTTCAAAGCCCGAAGAGAGAACACCGAAAACCGTTCCATACCAGTCAACACCCTTGTGCTCATTGAAGCGCTTATCTTCAAGGTCACGGAAGGCGTCAACCATAGCTTTAGGAATATCATCATATTCAATCCAGACTCGATTTTGTGCACCATGAAGCCTCAGAAGTTCAACAAGCTGCTTATTGGAATCATAACCGTAAATAATACTTGTCTGCTCCTGGTTCGCCTTGTATTCTTCAAGGTCAATCATCTTTTTGCCGTTAACATATTCATCGGCAAAATTATAAATATAGGTGCAGGCAACCGTACCGCAAATTATACCGATTGCAACAACTATAAATGCAACTCGAAGAAACAACCTTAATCTTGGATGCTTCTTTTTTGCACTACCTTCTTTTTTTGCTTTTGGGGCACCAAATGTTTTTTTGTTAATTGGTTTGTGGCTATCAGCCATAAAGGATACCTCCTTTAATGTTTTAAAGCTCGGATTTGTCAGAATTTTCATAATGTATAAATTGCAGAAAAGCACTTAAACTTAATAAAAAAGGTGAAAATTATGAAAAAACGAACGTTAATTTTATCTTTATTAATTCTTTTAGGTTGTTTGACTATATTTATTTTAATCGACGAAAGAAATAATACAAACACAGCTGAAACAACAACGCAACAAGAAATTAAATATATGCTAAAAGAATTCAATGGTATGCTGGCATTATATGAAAACGACTTATCGCACCCAAAAGAAATCTATAACATTTCAATATCATCGTTCCCTGAGGAAGATATTAAGAAATTAAAAAAAGGGATTGTTATAAATGAAGCAGACGAACTTTATAGACTTTTGGAAGACTACACAAGTTAGTTTGGGAAAAGCCCATCCCAAAAAGCTGGTTCGAATACGCTTCTAAGGAGTGTTCTCAATTATTGCCTGTGCAACCGCCATATCAAATGGTGTTGTTATTTTAATATTATTGTCACTACCATCAACAAATTTCACAAAATAACCTCTGTCATTAAAAATAGAGGCAACGTCGGTATAAAAATCCAATTCATCATCCGGCAATGAGTTTATAACCTTATCAAGTTCTTTTAACCTGAAGCTTTGCGGGGTCTGAACCCTGTAAAGCTCCTTTCGGTTTAAAGAATCAAACGATGAGTTAACAGATGCGGCTCTGATAATAGAATCATATACAGGCATTACTGTATTGGCCGCACCAAATTCCTTAACGGCATTTATGTTTTCCCGGATGATTCTTGAATCGATAAAAGGTCTGACGGCATCGTGGGTTAATATAACATCGTCATCTGTGACATTATAGTTATCCATCAGAAATCGACAACCGTTCTGAACAGACGAATTTCTGTTTTTGCCGCCAGGAACGACAAAAACTGTTTCGGGTGAAATACGATATTCAAGCAAAAGAGCTTTTGTGTATTCGACCCAATCAACAGGGCAACAAACAACACCCGCCCTGAACGAACCAAAATCCGTGAAGTTTTTAATTGTTCTTATTAATATGGGTTCAGATTCAATTTTTAAATACTGCTTTGGTAGCTCGGGCGATTTCATTCGTGAACCAACGCCACCTGCAAGAATCATAAAAAACAAATTCACGTATTATTTCCTCTTTTATCAAATCCTTCTGTACTTTCCTTTTTGAAAAGTATCTGAAGAGTCATAAGTATAAGTTTAAAATCAAGTGCCAAAGAATACTGCTGAATATAAATCAAATCCATTTTGAGTTTATTGTATGCAGACGTGTTATACTTCCCATATACCTGAGCATAACCCGTAAGACCACCCTTGACTTTATAACGGCAAACAAACTCAGGAATCTCAGCCGAATATTTTTCGACATGTTCTATTCTTTCAGGTCTTGGACCAACAATAGACATTTCACCGACAAGTATATTTATTATCTGTGGTAACTCATCTATTCTCAACGCACGGATAATCTTGCCGACAGGGGTAATTCTTGAATCATTATCAACCGCTGGCTGGGGGCCGTTCTTTTCGGCATCGACAATCATACTGCGGAATTTCAAAATATCAAAAGTTTTCAAATCTCTGGTGCAACGCTTTTGTTTATAGAAAACGGGACCGCCATCATAAAGCTTGATTGCAAGTGAAACCACAAGAAAAACAGGTGAAAGAACCACAAGTGCAAACAAAGAGCCCAAAATATCTATAGTTCTTTTAACTGCTCTTTGTTCAACGGTTAATCCGTTTGAAGAGCATTTTATAATCGGTGAATCAAAATATGATATATCAGAGGCACTTCTGATAACAATATCAGAAATTTTGGGGACTACGTACACGTTTTTGTTTTGTTGATATGCATATTTGAGAAGGTCGTTACGCATACGTGCAGGAACGTCGCAAATTATGAGGCTTTCATATTTATCAATCTTACCCGTAAGGGAATCAAAACCCTCATCAACGTTTGCGGATTCAACTATAACATAGCGTTCCTCAAGATTGCTCATTTTATAAACGATTTCAGTAGCTAGATGGCTACCATAAATAATCAGCATTTTTTCAGGAGGGTTAAGCTTGTGAACAACAACAAATGCCAAAAAAGTCCATACTATGAGAGCTGCCACCTGTGAAAGCAATATGTAAAGCATACCCCAGATATTAGCAATAACAGCCTTTATAAGACAAATCTGAACATAGGCTATGGCATTTGTGAAAAGCAAAGCAATAACCTCATAAAAAATTATTTCGCTTTTACGCAATTCATCAATTCTGGAAGCGCCTAATATCAGGCTCATAATAAACAATACCGCAAAATAAACAACAGCAAGGAACACCTTACCTTTACCCATAAACGGATGTTCAAAATCAGGGTTGTAAACATTATTCCAGACGAAAAAATAAATTGCAGTTGCAGCTATATCAAGAAGTGTTATTGCGACTACCCTTATGGTAGTTCGATATTGTTCAATTCTTTTCATAGTACCTCTCTTTTACATTTGGACTGGCAAATTACCGATTAATTCTCATATATTCTATGGAGGTGAACCATATGGATATATTCAGTTTAGTCGGAAATATGCTCTGCTTAATTTTACATGTAACCGACACAGACTCTTTTCCAAAACCATTGTCTAAAAAAGAAGAAGAACGAGTTATTGAAAAATATGCAGCCGGTGACGAAAGCGCAAAAAACATATTAATAGAACACAATTTGCGACTTGTTGCACATATAATTAAAAAGTATTATTCAAATTACAGCGAACAGGATGACCTTATTTCAATCGGAACAATCGGGCTGATAAAGGGCATAAACAGTTTTAAGCCCGAAAAAGGAACGAAGCTTGCGACATATTGTGCACGCTGTATTGAAAACGAAATTCTGATGTATTTCAGAAACAGCAAGAAATTATCTCAAGAAATATCATTCAATGAGCCAATAGATACTGACAACGACGGTAACCCGTTAACCTTGATTGATATTATTTCAATTGATGACACAATCATAGACGACATAGACACCAAAATGAAATTAATAACACTTGCAGATAAAATCAACAAAATTGAAAACAATCGAGAAAAAACAATTATAATAAAACGTTACGGTCTCGACGGAAGCAAACCGTTAACACAACGTGAAATAGCAAAAGAATTAAACATTTCACGTTCTTACGTTTCACGTATCGAAAAGAAAATCCTAGATGATATGAGAAGCTTATTCAACGGACTTTGAAATAACACATTGAATTCTTAACGGAGTACCGTTCTCATCAACAGCACACAAAGCAGACAAGTCAAACCACTGGAATTTTTTTGCAACAGGGTCAACTAACAGCCTTGCTTTAAAGAAAACAGATTTCAACGTTGTTCTTGTTCTTGCCAAAGCTGCAAGAACAGAGTCAAGGTCGTCTTTGTGAATTGTGTCCGTTACTTTAAAATTCAGCTTATCGTTTATAGCCGCCAAAACATTGTATCCAAAGACATTGTTAATGTTATAGGACGGTCTCAGAGATTTATTTAAAATATCATATGTCATAATAGCACAACCGTTGTTTGCCATATCATAATAAAACAAAGCGGGGTCAAGAGGCTCAATTTTTGATTCTTTTACCTGTGATGAATATTTAACTGTTTTACATCTTAATTTATAGTTTTCGATAAGCGCATTAGTGCCAAAAATTGCATCCTGCGCAACAGAAAAATCACAAGCATCCGCTTCAACCATCATTTTAATCTCATAATCAGAAACCTGCGTTGGAATTGTAACATTCTTAACATATGCTTTGAGATTATTCAGAGTCATCGCAGCATATTTCAGATTCTTTTCAGAAGCACCCGTAGAAATTGTGTGTTCAATAAACTCTGAAGTAACCACGTGCCTGTCAAAAATGTCATCAACGTAACAATAGTTGTGAATATATCTTGTACCGATAAGATAAATACCGATTTTAAAGCCTAGATTCTTGATTGTATCCGAATAACTACGAAGCTTTCGGATAGTCACACCTTCAAGGAAATCCTGCGGGAAAATTATGCAAACGTCAAGCCCCGAACAATCATTCTCTTCAGTAAAACTCTTAATTTCCTGAATAAAGCTCGGCATATCATCAGGCATAATCATCGTATAAACCGAAACAGGTGGAATTTTCTGTCCTTGCTGTTTCACCTCAATCAAAGCATACAATAAGGATTTAAGCGAAATAATACTTAAATTCTTTTTTGTTGCATTTGATTTATTGAGTTCATAATAAACCTCGGTAGTGATTGCAATAGCATCGTGTGAGGTTGAAAAGGGAATATAATCGTAACAAACCAACTCGCCTGTTCTTGCATCACAAACAGGAACAAATTTGGGCTCGTGGTTATTTTTTATATCCAACTGCATACCTACACCTGCTGAATCGTCGGAATATGCCGCAAGATGTCTCATACCCACGTTGTAGAATGTATACGCACTTTTTCCGCTGATTTTAGCAGATTTTGACGCATATTCGGCAGAAATGGCAAGCTTCTTGAAGGTCTTACCATCATTGGGATAACGTGCTATACCCATTGTTGCGGTAAATTCTCCGCTTTCGGTGGCGGTTCTGTACGGTTTACGCAAAATGTTGTGCAGATTTTCAATAAACAAGACCATCTCCGACTGCTTCGTAACGTTTTTAACAAAAAGCAGAAACTTGTCTGAGGCGGACTTGCAGATAATCTTATCCTTATCGGTAATTCCTTTTAATTTTGCGGCAAACTCTTTAATAAGAGCATTACCGTATTCATAACCGAAAAGATTATTGCAAATGCTCATATCGTCAATATCAATATGAACAAGTAGGTTCTTTGAATTAGGATTGTTCATTATATAAGAGTCAACATCTATTTCAAACTGCTTTGGCAAAAGAAGACCTGTTAAACCGTCAGTAACGCCAAAACCACGTTTGATATCAGAAAGAATCTCATCATCCTCATAAAGACTGAAAGCACCATCGAGAGCAATAATTTTTTTATTATCGTTAACTCTGAAGACAATAAAACCTACTGCAAGATATTCGACGCCGTCTCTTATTACCCTGAACTCAAGTCGTGTTTTATCTTTACCCAATTTTACAAGCTCATTAAAGCTTTCAAGGTTAACTTTATTCGAAAATCGGGGTAAATCAGCAGGGTGACAAATTTTATGGCATTGTGAAACAAATTCAGCAAAATTCTTAGGAATATATGAAAAAAACTGATCCCACTTGCCCCTCGTTACCCGGAAAAATCCTTGCGCAACATCAGCCTCGAAAACGATATCATAAGCAGAAATTATTGCATCCTCACAAACATCAAGAGATTTATTTTTACTCTCGTTTGAATCATCGGTATTTTCAGCAAATATTTTATTCTGCTCGCTTGGTGTTGAGGGAGCATCATTTTTGAGTTCTCTTTCGATTTTTGCAAAGTCATTGACAACGGCTGAAAAACATTTTAGCAGTTGAGGTGAAAAAGCACCACAGGCGCCGTTAAGAATGAGTTCAACTGCCTCTTCATGTGTTAAAGCACTTTTATAAGGCCTGTGGCTTGTCAAGGCATCGTAACAGTCGGCAATCGCAACAATCTGAGCAGAAATTGGAGTTTCGTCGCCTTTAAGACCGTTGGGGTAACCGCTACCGTCCCACCTTTCGTGGTGGTAATGGCAAATTTCCTGACAATATTTGAAATACTCATTGCTTTCACTGATATCATCAAGCATACCAAGAAGCAACGCACCACGTGTGGTGTGAGTTTTCATTATTTCAAATTCATCGGGAGTAAGTCTGCCGGGCTTGAGCATTATTGCGTCAGGTATAGAAATTTTACCGATATCGTGAACAGAAGAAGCGTAGAAAATGAGCTCCTCTTGGTCTTTTGAAATGCCGTATTCAGGACACATCTGCGCAACCGCAGACGTAAGAGCTTTTGTAAAAAAGCGGATACGCTTAATGTGCTGACCGGATTCCATATCTCGGCTCTCAATAGCGGCAACAAGAAGCTCAACAAGGTCAAAGTTCATACTTTGCATTTTAATATTTTGTTCACGGAGCTTGTTTGCCTGGCTAAGAATACGCTTAGTGTGAATTTTTGTAAGGTTGAAAATTTGAAGCTTTAATTGACGGATTTCTGAAATGTTAATAAGCCTGCGAAGAGCCACGTCGTATGAAAATGGCTCAGGTAAAATATCATAAGCGAAGGACGAAAAACCTGCGCTTTCAAAAACACGCATAGCTTCAAAGTTGGTGAAAAGAATGGGAACTTCTGCAAAAACGTTATCTTCATACAATTTTGAAATTATCCACAATGCGTCATTCTCATCGGGCATTTCATCAATAATAAACGCAGTATTAAGATTTGAATAAAAATCAACATCATCCCACGAATCGGCGGAATACGAGCAAATTGTAAGGTTGCTTTTTGCTTCGAGCAGTTTTATAAGCTGTTGATTTTTATCTTTGTTATCAGTGAAGAAAACAACAGAAAAATCCTTCAAAACATTCACCTCAAAATTGCGTAATTAAACAGAATAATATTACCATTAAATATGCCAAAAGTCAAATTTATTACAATAATGTAAACTAATTGTAATAATCCGGAAGCGTTTTTTCTTAATTGTATGATAGACATTGCATTTTTTTAAAATAATGATAAAATAAAAACATAAAATTAACGGAGTGTATTTTTATGATTACAAAAGCAGAATGGAAAAACATAAGAGGCTCTTCCCCTGTCCCCGACCAAATAATGTTGTCAGTAAAAGGTGACCCTTCCGGCAACATGGCTGTGCGTTGGCGAACAGATACACAAGCAGACAGCGGTTTTGTAAAAGTTCGCAAAAAGGATTCAACAGAATGGCGAATAATTACGGCACAGAGTATTGATTTTGAAACTGATATGGATAACAGCCGTTTTCATTTCGCCGACCTTAGCGGACTCGATGAAGATACTTTTTATGAATACAACTGCGGTGATGAAGAAAACAGAAGCGAAAACTACGTTTTCAAAACCGCAAAAAAAGACTGTACTAAGTTTTCTTTCCTTTGTATATCTGACGTTCAGGCTGGTGATGCCGAACCACCGGCGGATTATTCGGTATTAAACGCCGTTCTCAAAGAAACACTAAAAAAACATCCGCAATGCGAATTTATATTAACCGCAGGCGACAACACCAACTGCGGTCAGACAGATATTCAATGGACGGGGCTTTTTGAAGGCTTGAAAGGAATAATAGAATCAAAACCAATTATGTTCTGTATGGGCAACCACGACGATATGGGCTTTGAAAACTATTTTACCAAAGAGGGTAAATACTACTCTGAATACGCCGAATATTTCACGAATCAGCTTTGGGGCTCATACGAGCACAACGGCCCAAAAGACAGACCTGTGGCAAACTACGCCTTTGACTACGGCAACGTACATTTTTGCATAACCGGCACAAGCGGATATGAAGAAATGAACGAGTGGCTTGTTGATCAAATGAAAAACAGCAAAAAAACCTGGAAATTTGCCGTTCACCACTTCCCTGTTAACTATTCTTCACCCGTTCTTGAAATTGAAGACACATACCCCGCTCTTCGTGTGGGAATGGATATGTGTGATATAGTTTTTTCCGGTCACGAGCACACCTTTGCACGCTCCTACCCAAGACGAGGTGAAGGATTATTCGACAAGCCATCCGAGGGTACAATTCATTACAACCTCGGCTCTAGCCACAGAAACTCACCGGGGGCACGAGTTGTTAACAAGGTTTGGAACGTTAAAACCTATTGCCACGAAGAACCCCTTTCAATGTACACGGTTGTTGACATAGATGACCAAAAATGCACGCTTACGGCTTACGTTGAAGATGGCAGAGTTGTTGACGTTTGCACAATTAACAAAGAAAATGACAATATTTTCCCCGCTGACCTTGCACCTGTTTATGACAGAACAAGAATCCTTTTTAAGGGTTATGACCTTGGAATTTGCTCCATAGCAACGCTACCGCAAAAGGTAAACGGTGTGTGGTATATACCAATCGGGCAGATAATCACGTTCACAGGTGCCAATGTTGAAAGAACACCGGGTAAAATCAAGGTTTCAATTTACGGCAGAACAAGTGAGTTTACCGAAAATTCAAACATTATAAAAACACAAAGTGGCGAAGAAGCAATGAGCTCCCCCTGTCTCAGACTTGAGCAGAATCAGCTTTACGTGCCCCTCGAAGATTTCGGAAAAAACCTCAGAATGCACGGATATTATTATGAGCACAACAACTTCATATCTATTGAATCCGAAGTGCAGCACCTTTCAATACCGCATCAGCCGTAATAAACAAAAGCCACCCTGCGAGGGTGGCTTTGATTTTTTAATTTAAAATTACGATAATAAACACTATTACTTAATGAACAAGCCTTTAATCTTATCGATTAATTTTCCCGAATCAGAAACAGGCTTATCTACAATCCAAGGCAAAGATATACCAGTAACCGAAACGAAAAAGCAGGGCTCTTTTTGCTCATTGGGAAACCAGTCGTAAGGTGTGTCGCCCTTCGAAACAGTTATATGAAAGTCACCTATAGCTTTCTCATACTTTCCATCTGTTTCAATATTTCCGACTACGGTATAACCGACAAATAAATAATCAATGTATTCTCCCATATCAACGTCGGCACACTCATCAGGACGGCAAATATTAATACCGAATTCAGAAAGAAATTGTGACAACTCCGAGGAAATATTATTAATCTGACCATAAAGATTGCGACAAGCACAGCATTCGCAAAGAGAATTCTTTAAATAATATTGCCGTGTTTTTTCAATATCAACAAAAAAAGTAAAATTGTCTTCTTTAATCGCTTCCACTTGTGTCACCTCATTAAAAATATATCACGAAAAAATTAAAACCGCAACCAGTATAATTCTTATAATTCGCCGAGGGTGGGTTCGAATCCCCATTTTTCATTTACGTAAAGAAAGCAACCACCACTTTTGGTGATTGCTTTCTTTGGCGCAGACGGTGGGATTCGAACCCACGAGCCCGATTAAAGGCTAACGCATTTCGAGTGCGCCCCGTTATGACCACTTCGATACGTCTGCATATATAGTTATATTCAAAACGATTATTGCGGGGAGGTAAACACTTCGGGGCTCGCCCCGTTATGTCCTGTTGCGGTGCCCGAAAAATCTGCATATCAAATGATATTTGATTTTTCGACCGCTGCCACTCCTTATTGCTCGCTTACTCTGCCACCGGCAGCGCTCGCAAACGTCCCCACTTCGATACGTCTGCATATATTTCATGAACGGTTGATATTTTAACAAAATGATATTGTTATGTCAAGATTATTTAATTACAAATAATCAATATTACTAGTTTTTATTGATTAATTCAAATTATTGATGTTATAATGGAATGGCAAATACAAATTGAATTTTTCATTCTTTTTGGGTGGTGGTTTTATGTCCAAAAACATTATAATTTCAATCAATAACGCATCTGCAACCAACAACAGCATTTTTCAAGGTTGGGGCACAAGCCTGTGCTGGTGGGCAAACCGTGTTGGCTACTCACCTGTTTTAACAAAAAAGTGTGCAGAGCTATTCTATAGCGACAACGGTCTTGATTTGAACATAATGCGCTACAATATCGGTGGCGGTGACGACCCAAGTCACAAGCACATTACAAGAACCGATTCAATGGTTCCCGGCTGGCTTTATTTTGACAAAGACAATAACAGCTACCACTATGACTATGAAGCAGATAAAAACCAGCTCAACGTATTAAAACAATGTGTTGAAGCATCCGGTGATGATGCATTTGTTGAAGTTTTCTCAAACTCTCCTCCTTATTTTATGACAAAAAGCGGCTGTTCATCCGGCGGGAAGAATCCCGGTAAAAACAACTTAAAGGATGAATGCTATGAAGAGTTTGCAGAATACCTTGCACACGTTACAGAATATATAAACAACAAACTGAAAATTAAGATTTCTTCTATTTCACCAATGAATGAGCCGAACACAAAATATTGGAAAGCATTCAGTGAAAAACAAGAGGGCTGCCATTTTGACGCCGGCGAAAGCCAGAACAAAATTCTGCTTGAAACACACAAAGCTATCAAAAAATACGGTTTAGACCACGTTGAGCTTGTTGGCAGCGATGAAACCTCAACAGACAAGCAGATAACCGCTTACCACAAATATTCTGACGAAGTAAAAGCAGTACTCGGAAGAATCAGCGCTCACACATACGGCACACGAAAAATTAAACAATTAGGTGCATTGATGAAAGCAGAAAACCGCAACCTTTGGATGAGCGAAACCGATTGGAGCAACGAAGCGGGCAAAAATGCAGGTGATATGAGCGGAGGTTTGTGGCTTGCGAAAAAAATAATCGCTGATATAAACGGGCTCTCTCCCTCTGCATGGGTGCTATGGCAGGTTATTGATTGCCACGTCAGCAAAGATGGTTATATGGGAAACAAGGATTCAGGCATGCCCAACATCAAGGGCGGTTTTTGGGGGCTTGCAGTTGCCGACCACGACAATGAAGAGATTATTTTATCAAATAAATATTATGCTATGGGTCAGTTTTCAAGATACATACGACCCGGTGACACAATTATTCATTGTGACAAAAACACACTTGCGGCACACAATAAAGAAACAGGCAAAATCGTCATTGTTTCGGTTAATGACACAACCAAAACCAAGCACATTACAATTTCACTGGAAGGCTTCAACGCTACATACAAAACCGCAGAAACCATTAGAACAAGCGGTAGCCTTGAAGATGGCGAAAAGTGGGCAAAGGTCGGCACAGTTGACATTAACAACAACGAGTTTGAAGTCAGTTTAAAAAGTAACTCTGTTACGACTTTTATTATTAATTAAACTATAGGGGTAAATTATGTTCGAAAATTTTATTGCATCAATAAACGATGCTCTGTACAGTTATATTCTAATTATTCTACTTGTTTTGGGTGGAATATATTTCACCATAAGAACAAAATTTGTTCAATTTAGACTCATAAAAGAGCAAATCAAAGCTGTTACAGAAAAACCAACCGACGGAAAAGGTGTTTCATCCTTTCAGGCTTTGATGGTTTCAACCGCTTCACGTGTCGGAACAGGTAACATTATCGGTGTTTCAACTGCACTTTGTCTTGGTGGCTTCGGCTCTGTTTTCTGGATGTGGGTTATAGCAATAATCGGTAGTGCTTCTGCATTTGTTGAAAGCACGCTTGCACAGATTTACAAAAGAAAAGGCGATGATGGATGCTATGGTGGCCCCGCATATTATATTGAAACAGCATTAAAAAACAGACCCCTTGCCATAATATTTTCTATTCTCCTTGTTGTTACATACGGCTTTGGCTTTAATATGCTAGCTTCTTATAATCTGCAATCAACATTCTCTTCATACAGCTTTTATAACCCTAATACAACCCCTTGGATTATCGGTTTGCTTGTTGCCGTTCTTGTTGGTTACTGTCTGCTCGGTGGCGGTAAGAGAGTTGTTAAGGCTACATCAGTGCTGGTTCCCGTTATGGGTGTTGCGTATATTATCGTTGCGCTCATTATTGTTGCACTTAATATTCCTGCACTCCCCGATATTTTCAAAACAATATTCACAGAAGCCTTTGATTTTGAAGCAATTTTCGGTGGATTCAGCGGTTCTTGCGTAATGTTCGGAATTAAACGAGGACTTTTCAGTAACGAAGCCGGTGTTGGCTCTGCACCGAACGCATCTGCTTCCGCTGATGTAAGCCACCCTGCAAAGCAAGGTCTTGTTCAGGTGCTCTCAGTATTTATTGATACTATTCTTGTTTGCTCTGCAACGGCTTTTATGTGTATGAGCTCGGGTGTTGAACCCACCAAAGAGCTTTCGGGTGCGCCATACGTTCAGGCGGCTCTCACACAAACACTTGGTCGCTTTGGTCCGATTTTCATAACTGTTGCTATGATTCTTTTCGCTTTCACCACACTTCTCGGCAACCTTTATTACATTGACCAGTGTGCTGTATTTTTCCTTGGAAAGGTACCGAGTAAAAAAGTTCAAAATATTTATCACGTGATAGCCGCAATTGTTATTTTTGTCGGCGCCGGACTCAGTGCAGATTTACTTTGGAACATTGCCGACATTACAATGGGTGGTATGACAATAATCAATATGCCGGTTATTCTCATACTCGGCAAATATGCTTTCAGAGCTTTAAAAGACTATGAATCACAAAGAAACGACGAAAAAACACCAACCTTTAAAGCTAAAAACATTGATTTACCACATAAAACAGATTATTGGAACTGATAAAAAGCCTTGGAGGAAAATCCCCCAAGGCTTTTAAAATTCTATATTAACAGGTTTATTAATTTCAATTGATGCTTCTGTCACAATGCAATCATATGCAAGAACCTTTACACCATTTTTCTTTGCGAATCTCAGAGCATAGCCAAAGGCTTTATGTGTTTTGTCATTTGGTTTGAACAAATTTATGCCACACATCTGAACAACAAACAAAACGTATGCTTCATAGCCGTTTTTTACACACTCAACAAGCTCGTTAAGATGTTTTACGCCTCTTTCAGTGGGCGCATCGGGGAACATTGCAACACCGTCATTTTCAAGTGTGACGCCTTTAACCTCAATAAAAGCCTTGCGTTCACCATCCTCAACAAACAAATCAAATCGGGAATTGCCGAAAGTGACCTCACGTTTAATTATTGCATTTTCGCTGAATAACCCGCTTTTGGGTAACCACTCAAAAGCAATCTGGTTAGGTACCTGTGAATCCATATTTATAAGAATCGGGCCTTTATCGGTGTTTTTCTCAACGCCGACAAGGTCATATTTTGTTTTTCTTAAAGGATTACTGCTTTTCTCAAGATAAACGGTTGCTTTATCAACAAGCAATTCCTTACATCGACCTGTATTTTTAACATGAACAACCTCGGTTTTACCACCAATACTGACCTCGGCTATAAACCTGTTTGGTCGTTTAATAAAGGTTGCTTTTTGTATGTTGTTATATTTCATAAATCATCCGAGCACGACGTCGAAAACGAGGAGCAGACAAAAGCCCGCAATCAAGGCATATGTTGCACCCTTTTCTGAGCCGTGAGCATGAGTTTCAAGAATCATTTCGTCACTGACAACATAAAGCATTGTGCCACCCGCAAAAGCAAGTCCGAAAGGTAAAATAGCCGTTGCAACACTTACGGCAAAATAGCCGATAAGTGTACCTATAATTTCAATAACTCCCGTTGCGAAAGCGCACAAAAACGTGCGACTTGGCTTTATCCCCGCAGAAAGCATGGGGCCGATAATAACCATACCCTCGGGAATATTCTGCAAGGCGATGCCGCCCGCAATCAAAAAAGCTTCTGTTATGTTATCGGAGCCAAAGCCAACGCCCGCCGCAATACCTTCGGGAAGATTGTGTATTGCAATTGCAGTTACAAAAAGAAATGCTTTGCTCAAATCTGCATTATGCTTATGGGTTTCAATGTCGGGCCCCGCCATTTTATGAAGATGGGGAACAACCTTATCAATAAGGCTGAGACAACCGGCACCGCAAAATATACCGACAACCGTAATTAAAACGCCATATTTGCCACCATATTCTATTGACGGCAGAATCAGACCGATAACAGCCGCAGCAAGCATAACGCCCGCAGCAAAAGCAAGAACCATGTCGCTGAATTTATGGGAAATCTTTTTAAAAAGAAACCCGATAACTGCACCAATTACTGTTGAACCACCAACACCAAGAGCGGTTAAAAGAACCATTTGCATTAAATATCACCTTCCAAATCTTTTAACAATGCAATACATCCACGATAAATGTCGTTATAGCAGGTTTCAAAATCACCGCTATACCACGGGTCTGAAACATCGCCACGAATTTCTGTATAGTCAAGAAGCTTGTGAACCTTTTTTTGAACGTCACCCTCAAGAATGCGGGTCATATTTCTTATATTCGCACTATCCATCCCGATAAAAAAATCATAGCTTTTATAATCATCACGTCTGAGTTGAACTGCACGTTTCCCCTCACAGGTCAAGCCGTTTTTCGCAAGCTCCCTTTTTGCGGGCGGATAAACAGGGTTACCAATACCGTTCCATATCTCCTCAGTGCTTGTTGCAGACGACGAAACATAGTATTTTTCTGAAACACCTTTTTTATTAATCAAATCCTTGAATATAAACTCTGCCATTGGACTTCTGCAAATATTCCCGTGGCAGACGAACATTATTTTTATCATTAAATACACTTTCCTGTCGAATTTTATTCATTATAAAACATATTTTCTTATTGTACAAGAAAAATTTATGTGATATAATTTTTTCATTAAAAAAGGACGTGTTTTAATGAATAAAATAAGATTTGGTATTGTTGGCACAGGAAGTATTGCCCATCGCTTTGCAGAAGCTGTTAAAAATGTTCCTCAGGCTGAGCTTTCTGCGGTTGCATCAAGAACGCAGGTAAATGCAGAAATTTTTGCAAATGAATTTAATATTCCGCACAGATTCGGTAGTTATGAAGCTATGGCAAAATCTGACACGATAGACGTTGCTTATATTGCTGTCCCTCATTCCGGTCACGCAGAGTGTTCAATTCTTATGATGAATAACAAAAAGAACGTGATTTGCGAAAAACCCCTTGCTGTTAACACAAGAGAGGTTGAAGAAATGATTGCTAGCGCAAAAGAAAACAACGTTTTTCTTATGGAAGCGATGTGGGCAAGATTGGTTCCCGGCACAATAAAAATACTTGAACTTATCAAAAGCGGTATTCTTGGGGAAATAAAAGGTGTTGAGGGTAAGTTTTGTTACACGATGGATGAAGACGAAATGGATCACCACGTTTTGAAAAACGAAAACGGTGGCGGCTCCCTCCTCGACGTTGGTGTATATGGCTTAAACTTTGCGAGCTGGTACCTTGGCAGGGACATTGAAAGTATTTATGCCAAAGCAGAAATTCTGAATGGGATTGATGCGCATACCTGTGCTCTTTTAAAATATAAAAACGGCGGTATCGCCGACATTTCTTCGGCTGTTCTTTTAAGAAAGCCGAACGAGGGTTATATCTACGGCACAAATGGTTATATACACGTTAACCGTTTCTATGCGCCACAGGAAATAGAAATCAATCTTCTTGACGGAACCAAAGAAATCATCGAAGCCAAATACATCGGAAACGGGTTTGAAGAACAGATCATTCACGTTTGCGAATGTGTCGAAAAAGGCTTAACAGAAAGCCCGATTAACACTTTTGAACAAACTTTATTCATAACAAAACAAATGGACAATATCCGAAAAATCATAGGTGTTGAATACCCACAAGATAATTAAAAGAGAATTTATGTTTAGTATTTTAGTTGTAATTTACATAGTTTTTATTTCCCTTGGCCTCCCTGATTCTGTTTTTGGTGTCAGCTGGCCTGTTTTACACGTCGAGTTCGGAATACCTGAAAGCTTTGCTTCTGTTTACAGCATTATTATCGGCGTTTGTTCGGGCGGAGTCAGCTTCATTGCAGGCAGGCTCCTGAGAAAATTCGGCACAGCAAACGTCACTTTCTTTTCGATTTTGCTTACTGCAATCGGTCTTATAGGTATAAGTTTTTCACCAAACATTTTTGTTATGATAATATGTGCGGTAATAATGGGTTACGGTGCCGGAGCAATCGATACAGGCTTGAACAATTACATTTCTCTGCATTATGAGGCTCGACATATGAGTTGGCTTCATTGCTTTTGGGGTTTAGGCGTTACAATCAGCCCGTTAATAATGTCACTCTTTCTTAACGGAGAAAATGGAAGTTGGCGAAACGGGTACAGAATACTTGCGATAATGCAATTTTCCATTGCAATACTAGTTGCTTTTTCATTTAAAAAATGGAAAAATTTCGAAAAACAAGGTGTTGCCGAAGCTCCGGAAGAACAAGGTGAAAAACACGGCATAATTGACACTTTAAAACTAAAAGGTGCTTTAACAAGCATACTTTCACAAGGGCTTTACTGTAGTATGGAGTTTCTTATAGGAACCTGGGGCGCAAGTTTTCTTGTTAACAGTTATGGCTACTCACCTGATATTGCCGCTCGATGGGTTTCGCTTTACTACGGCGGTATTATGCTCGGCAGACTGATTTCGGGCTTCATTTCCATAAAGGCGAGTGATAACACACTCATCAGAGGCGGCATTATCACCGCTTTTGCAGGAATAATTCTTCTCGCTCTGCCTATGGGTAATATTTCTATTTTGGGTTTGCTTTTAATCGGCATCGGGTTTGGCCCGATTTTCCCAAGCATTCTTCACAGTGTACCGGACAGATTCGGAGCGAGGTATTCTGCTGACCTAACAGGCTTCCATATGGGTGGAGCATACACAATTGGTTTTGCTGTTCAGCTTACATTTGGTTATGTTGCAACTGCCACTACCTTTAAGATCACACCATTTGTACTTTTGGTGTTTATTTTACTTTTGTTCTTTGTGAATGAATTTACAATTAAAACCATTAAAAAATCGAGGTTATATAAATGAAATCTGCTTTAATACTTGAAGGTGGCGGTATGCGTGGACTTTACACCGCAGGTGTGCTTGACACACTCACGAAAAACAACATTTACACAGATGTTGCTGTTGGCGTTTCTGCAGGTGCATTATTTGGAATCAACTATAAATCAAAAAATATAGGCAGAGTCTTGCGATACAACCTGAAATATGCAGGTAATCCAGCATACACCGGATGGAAATCTTATTTAAAAACCGGCAATTTGATGAACAAAGAGTTCTGGTTTGAAGATATACCCTTTAAACTCGACCCGATGGATTGTGAAACATACCGAAATAATAAAACAGAATTTCACGCTGTTGTTACAAATCTTGAAAATGGAAAAGCAGAGTATAAAGACATTTTCGACTTAGAAAACGAAGAATGTATGGAATATCTGCGTGCATCGGGTTCATTACCCTTTTGCTCACAGCCCGTTATTGTAAAAGGAATCCCATATCTTGACGGCGGAATTGCCGATAGCATTCCATTGAAAAAGTATATTGACGAGGGTTACGACAAGGTTATTGTTGTTCTTACCCGCCCCGCAAATTACCGCAAAAACGGCGGAATACACGGTGCAGGCTTATTCTACAAAAAATACCCGCAATTTGTTAAAACTCTTTCAAACAGGAATGCTGTTTATAACGAACAGTGTGATTACGTTGAAAAACTCGAAAACGATGGAAAAATCGTTGTCATTCGTCCAAGCGAAACAGTTGACATTTCAAGAACAGAAAAAGACAGAGAAACTCTTCAAAAAATGTATAATTTGGGAATAAAAGATTCGGAAAGCAAATTAAACGAAATTATTGAATATCTGAAAAAATAAGGTGATATTATGGCAGAGAGAACTATATATAAACACGTAGTAGTTGTCGGCATTGACGGCATGGGTAACTTCAACACATTGACCGACACGCCGAATTTAGACAGAATATTTGAAAACGGTGCAACTACAAGCTACGGTCTTTCTATGGACCCGACAATCAGCGCCGAAAACTGGGGTGCAATGCTTCTTGGTGCTGAGCCCATTGTTCACGGACTTACCAACAGCAAATTAAGTCATAACGACCATAAAAGCGAGCTTCTTCCATCTTTGTTTAAAAGAATAAATGACGCTATTCCCAATGCAAGGCTTTATTCTTATTGCAACTGGAACCCCATTAACATCGGCTTGATTGAAAAGGATATACCTGTTTCAAAATACACAAACGGCAACGACAAAGAGCTGACAGATGAAATATTAAAAATAATTAAAGAAAAGCCAACCTTTTTGTTTGTTCATTTTGATGAAACCGACGGCTCCGGGCACAGAAACGGTTACGGAACTGAGGCACAGCTTGAAACCGTCAGATATGAAGATGAGCAGACAGGTCGTATTTTTAAAGCATACGAGGATGCAGGAATTATTGATGAAACGTTGTTTATAGTTATCGCAGATCACGGTGGTTTTGAGCACAGTCATGGCGGTTACTCTGACGGTGAAAAATATATTTTCTTCGGTGCACGAGGTAAAGGAATCAAAAAATCTGAAATAGAGTATATGCGAACAGTTGATTTATATGCTGTTGTTCTTTATGCTTTAGGTGTGGACATTCCCGCTTACGATTTAAAAGGCTTCTGTTCCCAGGTCCCTTCTGGTATTTTCCCGGAGTATACGGGCAGTTACGAAAGAGTAATCGGAAAACCCTATAATCCCGAAACAAAGCCAACACCCGACATCAAAGCCGAAAACGGATTAGCCGCTTTTTTTCCGGAAGACAAAATTAAGCTTGCTCTTTTCTTTGATAACAACACTACTGACGCAACCGGAAAAAACAAGGTTACGTCAACAGTCGGCACCGTAAAATATTATTCCGAGGGTGTTCGTGGAGCAAGAGTTGAGCTCGGCACTAACGGTCACTTCGTAATGGATGGCTTCAAATTCGGTAACGGTAGCTTTACCGCTTCACTCTGGATTAAAATTGACCGTGATTTAATTGATGAGCCTGCAATTTTTGCAAACAAAAATTGGAGCGGTAAAAGATGCACCTGCGGCGTTCTTTTAGCTTTAAGGTGTTCAAACACAGCACTCAACATCGGTTGCGGCGATGATGATTTTGACTTTGTCACTCCCTTTCCGCCCGAAATCTCAACAGGCTGGGTCCATGCAATTTTTGTTGTTGACAAAGAAAACAGAAAAGTTCAGACCTATTACAATTTTGAGCTTTGCCACGAAACTGAGCTTGAAGAGCAATATCTTGTTGAACTTGACAATATGCCATTCACAGTTGGTAATGACGCTCTCGGAACATATAATAACGAATATCAGCAATTATATAACATTGATGACCTGTTTATTTTTGACGGAGCATTTACCCAAGATGACATAATCAGTTTAAAAAAATACTACAACTGACAGAAAGCTGTGCCAATTTGGTACAGCTTTTAAAATAATAGGATTTTATAATAAAAATAGCAGTCAAAACCCTTGATTTTTGTGTAAATAGTATTATAATGGAAATAATAATGTGCTTTGGCATAAAAAGGAAAGTGAAATACATATATGGCAAAATATCTTATTGTTAACGCTGACGACTACGGAATGTGTAATGCCGCTAACGAAGCAGTTGAAGAGCTTTTCCTCGGTGGTTGGTTGAAATCTTCAACTATTATGATGCCCTGCCCCGGTGCAGAGCACGCTGTTCAGTTCTCTATTGACCATCCCGAATACGCAATCGGCATACATACAACTCTCACAAGTGAATGGGGAAAATATCGTTGGAAGCCTTTAACTGACGGTAAAACCCTTCTCGATGAAGAGGGCTTTATGTGGCACGAAAGTGACCAGGTTGAAAAAAATGCTTCATACGAGGACATTGAAAAAGAAGTTCGTGCACAAATTGACCTTGCTCACAAAATGGGTATGAAGCCCTCACATATTGACAACCACATGGGCTCACTCTACGGTCACTATACCGGCAGATTAGGTCTTTCAAAGCTTGCTCTTAAAATTTGCGGCAGCTATGGTTATGCATACCGTCTTTACACAAAAGCAGACAAAAGAATTTGCCCCAACGGCACTCCCTATGCTCTTTATGCTGCTGTTACAATTCTTTCAAAGCATTGGGGTAAAAAATATAACGTTGTTATCCCCGATTATCTTCTTTTCCCGGATTGGAACGACGATATGCGTGTCAGCTACGAGGTTTATCGTGACACAATTCTTAAAATCTGGACAGATATCCCCGAAGGCGGTGTAACAGAAACCTTCGTTCACCCCTCTGTCGAGAGCGATGAACTCAAGGGTATCACCGGCAGATGGCTTGACAGAGTTTGGGAATACCAGCTTATGAAGGATCCCTACGTTCATCAGTACCTCAAGGACCACGGCGTTGAGCTTATCAGCTACCGTGAGCTTATTAAAATGAAGGGCGGCACAGTTAAGGGCTGAAAAAAAGAACGGCATTTGAAAAGGGAGCGTAAATAAGGGATTTATTAGGTTTAAATTTAATATTTTCCGTTAATACTTTATGAAAACACACTGTAGGCGCCAGCCTGACGGTGTGTTTATCATTTCGTCTGAACGAAAACTATTTAAATTTAAACTGCCTTGCACCTTAAATCTTTTAAATTTGGATGCAAAGCAAGGCACAAATGGGAGGGCACCCTGACGGGTTCCCTCCCATTTTAACGACGCTAAGCGCCAAAGTTAATGATTTAAGGCTATTAAATCCCCAATTTACACTCCCTAATGCCGTTCTTTTTTTATCAATATTTATCTTTAATTTTTAAACCAGTTTTATCATACGAGCTCTTATACGTATCATATTTACTAGCTGCTACAGTATATGTGTATGTTTTACCTTTCTTGGCAGTTTTATCAGTATAAGAAACTTTAGAACCACCCTCAATAGTCTTTAGTTTAACCCACTCACCGGAACCCGTTTTTCGATAAACGATGTACGCATCAGCACCTGTAACTTTTTTCCAAGTCAATTTCACACCGCTTTTAGTTGAAGTTACGGAAGAAAGCTTGGGGTTACTTAATCTAACAATGCCGGGGGCGCCTCCACCGACATCACCCGACAGATACGAGTCATTGTACGCTTTAATTTTATAATAATATTTTGTACCGGATTTAACATTCTTGTCAACATAACTAAACGTTTTATTACCATCAATTCGTTTAATTTTTTCCCATTTGCCAACGGTTTCGCTAAATCTATATATATAGTATCGATCAGCATAACCAACTTTTTG
Organism: Acutalibacteraceae bacterium; assembly: GCA_045649005.1. Classification (GTDB taxonomy): domain Bacteria; phylum Bacillota; class Clostridia; order Oscillospirales; family Acutalibacteraceae; genus DTU089. The sequence continues at coordinate 22,631 of JAZRPC010000013.1, read as the reverse complement.
CCAAGATATCTTAATGCCACTAGCTGTATTAGCAACATTTTTTATTTTAGGCATTGAAACAAATTTAATTGTTAAACGTTCCCCATTTGAAGCACCAACACCGGCTTCGTTTATAGCACGAACAGTATATTTATATTTAACATTATTCTTAACTGAAACATCATAATAAAATACATTATCCGCAACACCAATAACAGTCCACTCGTCTTCACCGCTAGCCATTCGATAAACACGGTATGCATCAGCACCAGATACCGCTTTCCAAGTAAGTGAAATACCGTTTTGTGTGTTTTCGATCTTTTTCATTGTAACCTTAGATGGCTTTTTCTGTGCAGTTACTTTATAGCTAAAAATATCACCGCAAACAGTACACCTATCATAAGTAATGCCACATGTATTAACAGATGCTACAGAGTGTTTAACAGTTTCAATCGAATGAGTATGCTCAGTAATAGGAGTAAAAGATAATCCATCTTCTTCGGCAAAACTTTGAGCAGCAGAGCCGACTTCACCATAGATTTTACCACTTAATGCCTGTACACCAAACTCACAGGTATTTGCCGGAATATACATAGCGGGAACAACTGACATTGCACACGAGCCAATTCGCTTTAACGTAGAAGGCAAGTGAATACCTGTCAATTTACAACCAACAAACGCCTCTTCGCCTATTGATTCAACACCTTCGGGAATGTAGATATGACTAAGTTTACTACAACCATAGAATGTAAAAGCATGAATATCTTTGATTGAATTTGGTAAAACCACTGCCTTCAAGGACTTGCAGCCTCTGAACGCCCCTTCTGCAATACTCTTTGTACCCTCTTTAATTTGGTAATTACCGGAGATGCAAGTATCAGCCTTAAGAAAATGCTTACTGACATATAAGACATCACTAACCCAATTAGCTTTGTCTTTATAATATGCAGTATTATTAAATGCCGTTGAATGAATATACTCCACGTAATCTGATATAGATATTTTGGAAAGTTTTGAGCACGCACCAAAAGCATATTCACCAATTTTTTTAATATTGGAATAGATTTTTACAGAAGTAATCTTAGTGCAATCCCAAAAAGCTCTGTAACCTATTTCTTTAACAGGCAAACCGCCAAATTCTTTTGGAATTTTCACAGTACCCTTTATTCCCGGAATTGCGTCAACAATAATATAATAGCTTTTATCAAGTGACAATTCGTAATAAAAAGTACCATCATTTTCAGCAGCCGCATTTACAGGTACACATAAAATGGCGGAACTGAACAGCAAAAGAACAAGAAATAAAGACATAATTTTTTTCATATAAATCCCTCCTAATGCTAAGATAACACAACATAAAGACTTATTCAATGATAAATAATACAAATTCATATAATAATATTTAGTATTTCATGACAAAATCGGACTAAAAAGCAAATTAACTATTGATTTTATTTAATTTTATGTTAAAATATTGTAGCATAAATGCGTTGAGCAAGAGAGTAGAGGTTTCTACGACTGCTTCAGAGAAGTGTGCCAAGGCTGGAAGCACACGCAGTCATACTCCTTGAAGTTCACTTGTGAGCATCGCTGTTGAAACTAAGTAGGTGGCGACGGGTGTAACCGTTACATTACAGAAGAGTGTTTGCTCTTGAGCAAAAATTAGGGTGGTACCGCGGAGTTATGTCTTCGTCCCTTTTGGGATGGGGGCTTTTTTATTTTTTACTACCCTCCCCAAACGTTAATATTTTTGTGAATATATTTTGAAAGGATGAAAGAAATGCTCGAAAAAGCACAGCAGTTAAAACAGCAATTCGAGGAAAAAGTTCAGGCAACAACCATACCGGCTGAGCTTGAACAGTTAAGAATCGAGTTCCTTGGCAAAAAAGGTCCGATTTCTTCACTTATGGGTGAACTCAGAAACGTTCCCAACGAACAAAAAAAAGAAGCGGGTCAGATAATCAACGAGGTTAAACAGTTCATTGAAGAAACAATCGCTCAGAAAAAAACAGAGCTTGTTAAACTCGAAGAAGAAAGACTCATCAATGCCGCTGAAGATTACGACGTAACCTTCCCCACAGAGGACGAAACGGGTTCATACCACCCCATCACCCTCATTCAGCGTGAGGTTGAAGAAATTTTTGAGGGCATGGGCTTTGCTATTGAGGATTATGATGAAATCGTTGACGACTATCATTGCTTTGAGGCGCTAAACATCCCTAAGCATCACCCCGCACGTGATATGCAGGACACATATTACCTCAGCACAAACCAGTTATTAAAAACACACACATCTGCCGCACAGAATGCTATTCTCATCAAATACACAAAAGAGCTTGAAGCAGACAGACCTATCAGAGTTATTTTCCCCGGCAGATGCTTCAGGAATGAAAAAATAGATGCTTGCCACGAAAACACCTTCTTCCAGATGGAAGGCGTTATGGTTGATAAGGATATTTCAATCTCCAACCTTATCTACTTTATGAAAACAATGCTTTCAGAGGTTTTCCAGCAGGATATCACAGTCAGACTCCGCCCCGGCTTCTTCCCCTTCGTTGAGCCCGGCTTTGAGCTTGATAGTCAATGCTTAGTCTGCCGTGGCGAAGGTTGCCCCTCTTGTAAGGATTCAGGCTGGCTTGAGCTTTGTCCCTGTGGTATGATTCATCCCAATGTTCTCACAGCGGCGGGTCTTGACCCCGAAAAATATACAGGCTTTGCTTTCGGTCTTGGTCTTACAAGACTTGCAATGATGAGATACGGCATTAAAGATATCCGTGTATTCAACTCCTGTAACCTTAAATCACTTTCACAGTTTGAAAACTCAACCTTTGTTGAACCCGAAAAGGAGGTCAAATAAATGTTTGTTTCAATTAATTGGATAAAAGAATATGTTGACCTCGAGGGTCTTGACATTAAAAAACTTATAAACAGCTTCACCCTTGCAACCGCTGAGGTTGAAGATATAATCGTCAAAGGTGAAGATTTGCGTGACGTTGTTGTTGGTGAAATTCTTTCAATCGAGAATCACCCCAACTCTAAGAAGCTTCATTTGCTTAAGGTTGACGGCGGCGACAGAATTTATGATGTTGTTTGCGGTGCACCCAATGTTCGTGAAAACATGAAAATTGCTTTTGTTAAAGCCGGTGGCAGAGTACCTGCAGGCGAAATCACAAAGGCAACCGTTGCAGGCTTTGAATCAGAGGGTATGTGCTGTTCAGCATTCGAGCTCGGTCTTTCTGACGACAAAGCAGGTCTTATGGAAATTGACGTTGATGCGCCAAACGGCACAGATCTCAAGGATATCTACCCAATCGACGATATCATTTTCGAGGTTGATAACAAATCCCTTACAAACCGCCCTGACCTTTGGGGTCACTATGGTATAGCAAGAGAGTTTGCAGCACTCACAGACAGAGAGCTCAAGCCCCTTCCCCTTTCTGACCTCGCATACGACGGCAACGAAAAAATCAAAGTAACTGTTGGCAGAGATGACCTTGTTTACCGTTATTCCTGCGTAAAAATGGATAACATCACAAAAAACACAAGTCCCTTAGCTTTGCAGATCCGCCTTTACTACTGTGGTATGAGAGGAATTAACCTTCTTGCTGACCTCACAAACTACATTATGCTTGAAATGGGTCAGCCCACACACGCTTTCGATGCAAATAAAATTGATGAAATCATTGTTGACACACCCAAAGCAGATTGTAAATTTACAACACTTGACAATGTTGAAAGAGATATCACAACCGATACTCTTCTTATCAACAACGGCTCAACACCCGTTGCTATTGCTGGTATAATGGGCGGCCTTGATTCTGAAATTGTGGGCGACACAAATGCTGTTGTTCTTGAATGTGCAAACTTTGACGGCGTAAGTGTCAGAAAATCAAGCTCAAGACTCGGTCTTCGTACAGATGCTTCTGCACGTTACGAAAAAATGCTTGACCCCGAAATGACAGTTACAGCCGCAAAGCGTTTTGCATACCTTCTTCAGAGCATTGACGAGGGTGCAAAGGTTGCTTCGCTTCTCACAGACGAATACGTGAGAAAGTACCCCGAAATCAAAATCAGCTTCAACAAAGCATACGTTGATAAATACACAGGAATTGATATCTCAGAGGAAAGAATTCTCAAAACACTTACAGCTCTCGGCTTCGAGGTTGAAAAAGAAAACGATGAATTCAAGGTTAAGGTTCCTTCATTCCGTGCTACAAAGGACGTTACAATCAAAGCGGATATCATTGAAGAAATCACACGAATTTATGGTTACGACAACTTCAGCATAATCACAACAAAGAGCCCTCTCAAACCCGTTAAAAGCTCTGCAGTCCGTTCACAAAGCAACGAAATCAAGGATATTCTTGTTAAGCACTATAACCTTCACGAGGTTCACTCATATATCTGGTGCGATGTGAGAAGATTCAAGAAATTGGGCATTGAGGTTGAAGAAAACGTAAAGGTTCTTAACATTGAAAGCTCCGACAACGGCACATTAAGAAATTCTATGATTCCCACTCTCCTGTGTGCAGTTTCAGACAACAAGGATTTCAGCGATAACTTCGGTATTTTTGAAATCGGCAGAGTTGTTGCAGGCATTAAAGAGGACGGAACAGCAAATGAACGTCGCCGTCTTGGTATCGTTCTTTTCGACAAAACATCAACAGAAAAAGACGTCTATTTCAGAGCAGTTAACCTTGTTAAAAAGATCTTTGCACAAATCAAGCACAAGGAACCCGAGTTTTCAAAAGTTCCCGCTATCCACGCTTGGCAGCACCCCAAAAACACTGCTCAGATTTCCTGCGACGGTATTGTTGTTGGTACACTTAACTCTCTTCACCCCGCAAATGCACAGAAGCTTGACAAAAACGGCTCTGCTATTTGTATTGAAATTGACGTTGATGATTTCATCACAATTAACGGCTCAAACATCAGCTTTGAGGAGCCTTCAAGCAGACAGTCAACTTACTACGACCTTTCTCTTTTACTCAAGGACGGCGTAACATTTGCGGATATGTCAAAGTGCTGGAACGCTTTGGAGCTTGAAGAGCTTAACAACGTCAAGGTAATTGACACCTACGAAAAAGACGGTGTAAAAAGCATTACAGTACGTTTCATTTTCTCATCAAAAGAAAAAACACTTGAAATGGAACAGGTTCAGAGCTGGATTGACGAAATTCTCACAAATCTTAAAAACATCGGCATCGAGTTGAAATTATAATAAAATTAACCGAATGTTTGTTTTTTCTTAATAATTTGATGTTGTAATTTTGAATATTATGGTTTATAATATATTCCATAGATTATAGGAGGTGTAGATATGACAGGTAAAACGATCTCTTTCAGTATAAACGACCAGCACGAAAACGAAATGCGTGAAATTCTTCTTCAGGTTTACAATGCATTGAAGGAAAAGGGCTACAACCCCACAAGCCAGCTTGTAGGTTATATTCTGTCTGAGGACCCCACCTACATCACAACTCACAACAACGCCAGAAGTCTTATCAGAAAAATCGACAGAGACGAGCTTTTACAGGCGTTACTTAAAGCATATCTTAAATAAGGAGTGTTATATTTTGGCTGATACTCAGGCAAGTTTCCTTACCTACAAGGGTAAACCCCTTGTTCGCAAAGGTAACACAATCTACTATGGTGATATTAACGACCCCTACGTTGCTTTGCTTTCAGTTGTTGAATCCCACGAGGTTCACGGCGTTAAGATTGCAGACAAGGTAAAGGTTCAGCTCGTTAATACAAGAGAAGCAAATCCCCTCGCGGCAATCGAAAAAAGTTCCGACAAAAACGGAATGTATGCGGCAATTGAAATCGCTTCGATCTGGCTTGAAAGAGCGTTAAAAGCGTAAAAAATTACTCACTCAACTTTTTCGGTTGAGTGAGCTTTTTTTATCTTATTTATTAACTGATATTTTATTTGCTATTTCTAAAAGCTGTTTTCTTGAAGATACACCCAATTTTCCATATATATTTTTATTATGGTATTTAAGAGTGTTTTCTTTTATGTTCATTTTAGAAAGAACATCCTTTGTTCCGTCACCTTCAAGATATAAATCAAATATCATTTTCTCAGTAGCAGTTAATGTAGAAATCCCCTTTTCAAAAAGTTCAATTCTCTCTGAATCTTCTTCATTAATAATATTTTGTTCTTCCTGAACAAAAGCAACCTCTGCAACAGACCTTGAAATAATATTATCAGTTACGCTTGGAATTTCATTTTTCTTAGCTTCTTCCTGAATGAGAAAGTTCACTCCCAAAAGGAATAATTCGCTGATTATATATGAAATTGAAAGGATTTCAAAACCGAAATCAACAAACTGCTCAAGAAGCCAAACCCCGATATTAACAAGAACCGCAAAAGAAATTATTATAGCCTGTGCACTTGAAGAAACCTTTTTCTTAACAGGGGTATAAATAATAATACCAACCATTGAAGCAAAATATGTAAAGAGATAGATATAATAGCTTAAATGCCACGGTCCATAAACTTTATTAAGAACTGAAACTCCGTTAACAACCCCAAGAGAAACTTCTTTATAATATAAATCAAGAATACCGGGACTGGCAGTAATCAAAAATATAAGAACACCAACAACAAAAAGCAAATACGGTAACGCTTTGTTGTATTTCAGTTTAGTTGCTTTAGCAATAATAATAAGCATTGCCATCGGCAAGAATACTGAGCCCAAATATGAGACTCTGTTTGCCATTAGTGCAGTCTGGAGAGTATCAGAAACCGCCAGCCATAAATAACCTATGTTAACTATAAATACACAAGAAAACAGTATAACAAACCACAGTTCTCTCTTTTTTATTACGAGGAAATAACCAAGTAATAACACAAAAGAAATTGCAGCAGTTGCAATATAAACTCCTATAAGACTTGCTGTTTTCTCACCGGTATTAACACAACCACTGAAACTTAGTACTATTAAAAATGAAGAAATCAAACCGAGAATTGACTTTTTCATAATACACTCCTAACTCACACCGAAAATGGTGTTTCCCACACTTTTTCCCACACTAATTTTAAAGAAAACACTAATTTCCCACACTTTTTATTACGGTAAGTGTGGGGATTTTACTATTAATATAAATTATAATAATTTTGTGGGATAATAAGAAAGATATAAAACCTGCATTAAAGTTGCTAAAACTTACAAGGGTATCTTTGTTACAAAGGATTGTCAGTCCTGTGATGCTCTGCGTGGGAGTGCCAATGAACACGCAAACCGCCCTACACCTAAATTATAACATAATACTTAATAAGTGTCAACGAACTAAAATTCTTGTTTAATGAAAAATTAGTTGTTAATTGACTATGTTATTAACTGTTCTCAAAAGGAGTGTGTTTTATGAGCAAGTATATGAAAGGCTTCAAAAAGGTTGCAAGCATTGTCTTATCCATTATGATTATTTTTGGATACAATCTATCTCCTATCTTCTCAATCAATGACCATAGTCACAATGACCATAGTCACAATGAGCATAGTGGTGATTCAGCTTTTATGATAACTGCAAATGCATGGGAAGAAGAAGCTAATTGTGAGCATTGCGGGGGCTTCATCGGTGATTCATGGATATGCTCAGGAGGCGAGCATTGCGGTGAAGATAGCGACCGAACCGATTGCTACGAAGCATGGCATTGTGCTGATTGCGGTGATTGTATGGATAACGAGGACGATTTATGCGATGAGTGCAATAAATGTCTTGAGAATTGCTGTGACTGTGACAATAAATGCGAAAACTGCGGTGAAAAATCAAATACCCTTTGCACAGGCTGTTGGGAAAAATGCTCCGAATGTGCCGAGGATGAAATGTGCTCAGACTGTGGTGAAAGCTGTAAAGAGTGCTGTGAATCTGTAGGCGGTTGGTGCGATACCTGTAAGCTCGGTCCTTGTTGTGCTATAGTATGTGAAAATGGTTGCGGAACAGCCTGTGATAATTGTGCTATAATCTGCGAGGATTGTTATAAATGCATCGATAATGATTGCTGTGAGTGTGAAGATAAATGTGGCGGCTGCGGTGCAAAAACCGACAATATCTGCGAGGACTGCGGGAATTTGTGCTCTGAATGTGCGCCTGAAAAAATCTGTCAGGATTGCGGCAAAATTTGTGCCGATTGTGCTTCGGCTTTCTGTGAAAACTGTTGCCTTGGTTCTTGTTGTGCTTTAGTCTGCGAGGGCTGTGAGGGCTCTTGCGAGAATTGTGAGTATGTTTGTGGCACCTGCGGAGCTAAATGTTACGAATGTACAGATTGGATATGTGAAAAATGTGATAAATGTCCCGATTGCGTCGGCGACGATGATTTCTGCAACAATTGTTACACATGTGGAGCATGTGCGGAAATTTGTGTTTGCGGCGAGGGCTGTTCAGACTGTGCAACTCTCTGCGATGGCTGCGGAGAGGTCTGCACTAACTGTGAATCAGTTCCATTGTGTGGTAGCTGTGGTGAATATTGTGAAAATTGTGCAGAAGCAAGTGGCGTATGGTGTGGAAATTGTGGCACCTGTGGCGCATGCGCAATAATTTGTGATTGCGGTAGCGGTTGCGATAATTGCACAGCCATCTGCCCAGGCTGTGCTGAGCAATGCGAAAGCTGTACAGGTGACATCTGCGCAAGCTGTGGTTATTGCATTGGCTGCGTTGGTGATAATGGATGGTGTGCTAACTGCAACTTGTGTGGCGATTGTGCAATAATATGTATTTGTGGCGAGGGATGTAACGAGTGCACAAGCGTATGTCCTGAATGTAACGAGAAATGTGTTAATTGTGAGCCTGAAAGCATTTGCGGAAGCTGTAGCGTATGCGCTGACTGCGTTGGTGGTGAAGGTAATTTCTGCACCAGCTGTGAAACCTGTATTAACTGTACAGATTATATCTGTTCTTGTGGCAATGGTTGCTCCGAATGTACTGATATCTGTCCTGAATGTGCTGAACAATGTGCTAATTGCACCGGTGACCTTTGCGCTTACTGTGGTAAATGTATAGATTGTGTTGGCGATGCAGGTTGGTGCGATAACTGTGATGTTTGCGGAAATTGTGTAGAAAATATTTGCTACAATGGTGATGGTTGCTCTGAATGTGCAATTGTCTGCCCTGCTTGTAACGAGCACTGTGATAACTGTTATGAGGATTTCTGCGGTGGTTGTAATACCTGCAAGGATTGCGGTGAATCAAGCGGATGGTGTAACGAATGCAATAACTGCGGTGAATGTGTTGAAGCTATCTGTTATTGTGGTAACGGTTGCTCTGATTGTGCAACAATATGTCCTGACTGTAACGAGAAATGTACAAACTGCGCTGATACTGATATCTGTGGCGGATGTAACAAATGCGTTGACTGCATCGGCGGGGAAGATTTATTCTGCAGTAACTGTGAAACCTGCTACCAATGTACAGATTATGTTTGTCCTTGTGGCAATGGTTGTAGTGCTTGTGCTATAGTTTGCTCCGAATGTGGTGAGCATTGCGATAATTGTTATGATAACTTCTGCGGAGGTTGTGATACCTGTAAGGATTGTGGTGAAGGTAACGGTTGGTGCGACAACTGCGATAACTGCGGTAACTGTGTAGAAACCATTTGCTACTGTGGTAGCGGTTGTTCGGACTGTACCGATGTTTGCCCTGCATGCGCTGAACAATGTGAAAACTGCACAGGCGCCCTTTGCTCATATTGTAGAATTTGTGTGGACTGTGCCGGTAGTAATGGTTGGTGCAATAACTGCAACAACTGTGGTGAGTGTATACAATTATGTTCCTGCGGTGAAGGTTGCATTGAATGTACTGAAATTTGCGAGGAATGTGGTGAAAGATGCGAAAACTGTTCTGTATTCTGCCCTAGTTGCGGTATTTGTTCGGATTGTGCAGAAGCAAACGGCGGTTCATGTACATACTGTGACCTTTGTTACACCTGTGCAAAAGATAATGCAGGCTTTTGCGAAAACTGCAGTGCTTGCGGTGGTTGTGTAACACTCTGTGATACCTGTGGCGAAACCTGTGAAGAATGTACTGAAATCTGTCCTGATTGCGGTGGCAACTGTTCATCATGCTACGCCGATAATCGTTGTGTTGACTGTGGCAAATGTTTTGACTGCGCTGAAGATGGTAACGGTTTCTGCGTAAGCTGTATGCTTTGCTCTGACTGTACAATAGTTTGTCAGGGATGTGGTGAAGGATGCGAAAACTGTGTTCAGCTCTGTCCCCTCTGCCGTGAACAATGCGAATTATGTGTAACTGGCGCTTTCTGCGAGGATTGCGGAATTTGTCAGAACTGTGCATCCGGTCTCTGGTGTGACGATTGCAACCACTGTGGCACTTGCTATGACCTTTGTTGCGGATGCGGTAAGTGTTCTGATTGCGCAGTAATATGCGAAGAATGCGACGCACATTGTGATAATTGTTCCGTAATTTGCGATACCTGTGGTTTATGCGAGGAATGTTGTTCATCAAAGAGTGAATGTGTGGACGGTATGTGCGTTGAAGACCCTGAATATGAGCATCATTTCTGCTTTGATTGTGGACAATGCTTCTGCTCAAGTGACGACTGTGATATGTGTTACGCTTTCGATGAATACCGTTGCTCAACCTGCTGTATTATGGCAATGAACAATCTCGGTTGCTATTGTGGAAGATGTATCAGTGACCCCGATTTAGAAGAGCATCTCAGAACCGAGCACGGAGATAATTTTGAATATCACACAGCGGTACCCGTTGTTGAATGGAGCTATGACGAGGATTATCATTGGAAGGATTGCAGATTCTGCGATGCGGACGAACACAAAACTTCAGGGAATACACACTATTTTAACGACTATATGATTTGTGAAATCTGCGGTTTTGTTGGGGAAATGGGACCGTCAATAGATGGTGTTGTACATAGCTTTGGCGATGAATATACCGGAATTGTTATTGAGCTTTTCGACGGAAGCTCTGATGAACCTATCAAAACATTAACAATTTACGGCACTACTGCTACTTACTTAATTAAGGACATTGACAGTGGAGCTTATACATTAAAAGTTACCAAGGACGGTCACGCTGTCAGAACTTATAGCATAACAATTGAAGATTCAACAACCGAATTAAATATTGACCTCTATGAAACAGGCGATGTTAATATGGACGGCGAATTGGATATTCTTGATTATCAGCAGATAGTTAATGCTACCTTAAACGGTGACACTTCACCTGATGATACAAGTACAGACGATGCTTATATGCTTGCTCTTTGCGACTATGACGCAGATGGATATATTGATGTTATTGACTGCGCTTTGGTTGAAAGATTAATTGAGGATGACATTTCAGCTCAATATGATTCTATCGAAATTACAGGTGTCACCTCTCCTGTTGCTAACGGATTACCTTCTTATAAAGCAACACTTGATGATTCCAAATATGAAATCTATGATGAAGAATTCGGTTATATTTATAACGGTGTTACTTGGTATGATTTGACTGATGATACAAACTTAGATAAAGATGATAAGTTTATTTCGGGTCATTCTTATAAAGTTACTGTGGAAGTTATCCCATCAAATAATGGCGAATGGAATCTGAAATACGCAACAATTAACGGAAAAACTGCAAAAGTTGAAGAAGCTGATGATTGCTATCTTGTTTCATACACCTTTACTATTGAAGAAGGTGATGCTATTACAATCACAGGTTTAACAGAACCCGTTGCAGGTCAGTTACCCTCTTATAAAGCAACACTTGATGATTCCAAATATGAAATCTATAATGAAGAATTCGGTTATATTTATAACGGTGTTACTTGGTATGATTTGACTGATGATACAAACTTAGATAAAAATGATAAGTTTATTTCAGGTCATTCTTATAAAGTTACTGTGGAAGTTATCCCATCGAATGATGGCGAATGGAATCTGAAATATGCAACAATTAACGCTAACGCAGCCTTAGTTGAAGAAGCTGGTGATTGCTATCTTGTTTCCTGTATATTTGATGCATAAATAATGTTAAAACCCGTTCAGCAGATAAATGTTGAACGGGTTTGTTATACTTTACTTTACTTTACTTTATTTTATTATTGTGTAAATTAAATTGGGTCGGTCGAATATTCTGACGGGTGCGATACTATTGCCAATTCCTCTGCTAACTATAAGAGTTGTTCCGTTTTCTTCATAAAGACCACTTGTATATTTCGGGAAAAAACCTTGGTCGGGTGCTATAAGACCTATGCCGAATAATCTACCCTGACCGCCGTGGGCATGACCTGAATAAACCAAATCGAATTGATATGTTGAATAAATTTCAATCTGCTCGGGGTGATGAGCAAGAAGAATATTAAATTCATCAATATTTATTTCAAGAGCTGAACATAGGGAGTCAGTTGCAATCTTAACCTCGCTTGCAGAACCACAGTGAAAATAAGGGTCATCGATACCGAAAACATTAATTTTCTCTTTATTGGGTAAAGTGATTTCCGAGGAGTCACCTCTTAACACTTCAACACCTAAAGATTTTAAATCCTCAATCATATTATCAAAATCAGATTGACTATCAATACTGATATTACACTCGTGGTTTCCTGTTACATAATAAACGGGTGCAAATTCAATTATTCTTGAAACGAAATCAATACTTTTATCTATATCTGTTTTTCTGCAGTCAGCCAAATCGCCTGTTAAAACAATTATGTCGGGCTTTTCTTCCTCCAAAGATGAAAAAACCGCATCATTAAGAAAATTACTATGTGTGTTATGATAGTCGGAAATATGAGCTATTTTATAGCCATTTTTAATATTTAGTTTATCTGTTTCAATATTAAATATTTCAACCGATAATGTTATATTCCCCCATATAGTGACAATAGAGAAAGCAACAATGAGCGTCAGTATAACACATAACGCTCTTTTTACTATCTTTTGGTTACTCTTTATAAAAGCTTTAATCTTTTTCATTAAAGGATTTCGCCGTTTTCTATAGCGTGGATCTGATCAACACGGCGCTGATGCCTGCCGCCCTCAAATTCTGTGTTAAGGAAAACGTCAACAAGCTCGCAGGCAAGTCCGCCACCGATAACTCTTGCACCCATACACAAAACGTTAGCATCATTATGGAGCCTTGTGAACTTAGCACTGAAATAATCTGAACAGCAAGCGGCTCTGATGCCTTTAACCTTGTTTGCCGCCATAGAAATGCCGATACCTGTTCCGCAACAAAGAACAGCCTTGTCACACTCGCCGCCCGAAACTTTTAAACAAGCCTTCTGAGCAAAAGCGGCATAATCTACAGATGCTGTTGAATCAGCACCGCAATCAACAAATTCTATTCCTTTTTCGGTGAGGTATTTTTTAATTTCCTCTTTAAGGGGGTAACCTGCGTGGTCAGAAGCAATAGCGATCATAAAATCAACCTTTCTCTTTCTTTTTTAATTCTCTTTCAGCCTGTGAAAGCCTGAGATAGTTCGGTAATAAATCAACTGAATCAAGTGAAATATCTGAATCAGCCTCAAGCATCTCCGCAGCAACAGTAACCACAGAAGAAGCGGATTGATAACGTATATTCAACGGTGCAATTAGTATATCGGGTAACTCTGCTTTGATTTTATTGTAGCAAATAAGGGCACCGTCGCCGATTAACATAATTTTACCGTTAACCTTCTTTAATTGCTCCGCTAAATCAGAAATAGATAACGCCTCATCAGGTGTTTTCCTGTTAAAACCATCAGAACAATCAAATTGAGCCGTATACACCTGGTTACAGCGGGCATCCATCACGGCAACGGCATAAACACCTGTGTTTTCAAGGGGCTTTGCTATGACCTCAAGTGTTGAAAGCCCAAGGCACTTTTTGCTCAAGGGGTCTGCAAGACCTTTGACAAGCGAAACACCTATCCGAACACCGGTAAAAGACCCGGGACCGTTCGAAACAGCCAGATAATTAACATCTGAAATATCAACACCCGAGGTTTTCAAAACAGAATCAACCATCGGTAAAAGAGTCTGGCTGTGAGTGAGACCTGTATTAGAAAAATTAACTGCAAGAATTTTGCCATCTGAATAAACGGCGGCACTTGCCGACGTTGCAGAGCTTTCAACGCCAAGAATTTTCATAAACACTTTCACCACTCATTCTTAATACTCTTTCATCATCGCTTTTGCCACGCTCAAATTCAATAATTATAAGCTTATCCTCAGGCAAAGCGTTTTCAATATTCTCACTCCACTCCACTGCAAGAACTGAGCCATTATCAATATAATCAAAAAAACCTGTTGTGCACAAATCATCAAAAGTGCTGATTCTGTACATATCGAAGTGGCAAAGGGGGATTTTGCCTCTGTACTCGTGAACAATGGCAAACGTGGGGCTTGAAACGTCTGCATTAAGCCCCATTCCCCTTGCAAGACCGGCTGTAAAACGGGTTTTCCCCATTCCTAAACCACCGAAATATGCAACAACCTCGCCGCCCTTGAGGGTTGCACCCAATCTTTCGCCAAAAGCCTCAGTTTCAGCGGGAGAAGATGAATATACTTCAATCATAAAAACCTCAAAATACTTGAAATAAAATAATATTATATGTATAATAACATATTATGAGATAAAATCAAGGGGGCATAAAGCCTTGAGAAAAATTTTTCCGATTGTTAAACGTTTCTTTTCAGAAACGAATAAAATATTGCTGGTTTTAATAACTGCCGCTTCTATTTTCGGCATTATGATGGTTCACAGCGCAACACGTTTCCAGCTTTCTGACGGTCAGTTTATTCACCGTGACGCAACCGTTATGATTATTGCCGCTGTGGCAGGTATTGTATTAACGCTGATAATTTCCGCCATAGATTATGAACTTATAATGAAGCTGTGGCCAATTATCGGTATTTTTTGTGTTTTATTGATGGGCTTCACGCTGATTTTCGGCGTTGCACCCGAGGCACGACCCGATGCTAAATCGTGGCTACAATTCGGCTCGGTTTATTTTCAGTCTTCGGAGCTTGTTAAAATCGGTTACGTTATAACCTTCTCGATGCATCTTGAGCTTTGCCGTGACACAATAAACAAGCCATTATCAATTATTTTACTAGGTCTTCACGCAATCATTCCAATTGGTCTTGTTGTTTTAACAGGTGACATGGGTTCTGCACTTGTTTTCGTGTTTATGACGGTTGCAATGTTGTTTTTTGCGGGTCTTCATTACGGATTTTTTGCCTGTGGCGGTCTTCTTGCTATTGCCGCTTCGCCGCTTATATGGATGTTTATTTTCGACAACTATCAGCGCAACCGTTTCCTCGCATTGTTCAGACCCGAGGATTTTGCCGACGAAAGCTACCAACAGCGAATGGGCTTGAATGCTCTCGGCTCCGGCGGATTTTTCGGACAAGGCTATTTAAAAGGAACCTACACTCAGGCGGGCTTGGTACCCGAAAGCGAAAATGACTTTATTTTCACCGCTATCGGTGAAGAATCAGGATTTTTCGGTTGTCTTGTCGCACTCGGTTTATTGTTTGCAATAGTTGTTATGATGATAAAGGTCGGCAAGAATGCCAAGGATTTCTCATCACAGCTTGCCTGCTACGGCATTGCGTCAATGATTGCCGCACAGGTAGTAATCAACATCGGTATGTGTCTGATGCTTCTCCCAGTTATCGGTATAACGTTGCCTTTTTACAGCGCAGGCGGTACAAGTACCTTGTGTCTTTACGTCGGTGTAGGTCTTGTGTTCAGCATACACAGATTTAACCGTTCACGTGAGGCTGTCAATTTTAGATTGTCAAGAATCGCCTCACCCTTCTCAGAATATTAATAACACAAAAACAGGAGTGGATATTTTGTCAATTGAGTCATTAGTTGCAAAGCAGCGTGAGTTCTTTCTAAGCGGTGCTACTCTTCCCGTGAAATTCCGTATAAAAATGCTGCTTAAATTATATAAATGCATTCAAAAATATGAATCAGAAATCAACGAAGCCCTCGAAAAAGATTTAGGAAAATGTGAATTTGATGCTTTTGTGTGTGAGACAGGCCTTGTTCTTATGGAAATCAATTATATGATTCGTCACACGTTTTCATACGCCAAAAAGCACCGTGTTTACACACCAATCGGTCAATGTGTTGGCAGTGCATATAAAAAATCCTCCCCTTACGGCAACGTCCTTATCATGAGCCCCTGGAACTACCCCTTTCTTTTGACAATGGAGCCCATTTGCGACGCTATTGCAGCAGGCAACACAATTATCGCAAAGCCAAGCGCCTATTCACCCGCAACAAGTGAAATTATAAAGAAAATAATTAACGAGTGTTTTCCAGAAGAATACGTTGCTGTTGTTACAGGCGGCAGAGAAGAAAATAAAGAGCTTCTAAATCAAAAATTCGATATGATTTTCTTTACGGGAAGTCAGGCCGTCGGCAAAGAAATTCTTCACAAAGCCGCTGACACCATAACCCCCGTTGTGCTTGAACTCGGCGGTAAAAACCCTTGCATTATTGATTCAAGTGCAAAAATCAAATTAGCGGCAAAAAGAATTGCTTACGGTAAATTCCTTAACTGCGGTCAGACCTGTGTAGCACCCGATTACATAGTTTGCCACAGTAGTGTCAAGGACGAGTTTGTTTCAGAAATGCGCAAGCAAATTAAGCTACAATACGGCGAAAACCCGCTTGAGAACGCTGAATACGGTAAAATCGTTAACGAAAAGCATTATTTCAGAATTTGCAATCTAATTGATGAAGCTAAGGTTATTTGCGGTGGTGAAAAATCCTCTGACAATTTAAAAATTGCCCCCACCGTTATGGATAACGTCAGTTGGGATGACAAGGTGATGCAGGAAGAGATTTTCGGACCTGTATTGCCGATACTCACCTTTGACTCTTACGAAGAGCTTTATACATTATTCGCAAACAAACCCAAACCACTTGCTCTATATATTTTCTCTGAAGATAACAAAAGAATTAACGAAACTATTGAGAAATGCTCGTTCGGCGGCGGTTGCGTTAACGACACAATTATGCAAATCGCTATTAACAGCTTTGGTTTCGGTGGTGTGGGTGAAAGCGGAATGGGTAGCTACCACGGTAAAGCAGGCTTCAATGCATTCTCACACGAGAAAAGCATACATAAAAAGGTTACGTGGTTTGATTTCCCTGTGAGATACAACCCCCACAACAACAAATTATTCAGATTCCTATCTCATCTTTATATGAGATAAACTTTAACTTTTTCTTTGAGGTGTTTTTATGATAGACAGATTTCTTTCCGGTTGGGGCGGTTTTGTTGGTATGTGCGAGCATATCAAGATTTTTATATACTCAAAAAGAGCTAACAAAATGCAGGAAACCTGCGTTAAAAGGCTGATGAGAAAAAACAAAACCACAGAATACGGCAAGCTTCATAATTTTAAAGATGTAAAATCCATTGAAGACTATCAAAAAATCGTTCCCCTTTCGGTTTATGCCGATTATGACGACTATGTATGGCGTATGGCAAACGGCGAAAAAGGACTTATCACTAATATGTATGTTCGCCGTTTCACAGAAAGCTCCGGCAGCACAGGCAAGCAAAAGCTTGTTCCCCTTTCATATTGGGCAGAGTGGGTCTGCCAATGCTTCAGCTTTAGCGCCCCTGTCGGTTGTGCTGTTAAATGGTTTGCAAAACAAGGTAAAGCCTTACCTGCACAAAAAGGTCTTTTAACTGCAGAAACAGGTTGCAGAAGGGTTAAGGGCGGTACAATAAGCTGTCTTTCTTCAATCCCCCTTTTAAATGTTAAACCTATCGTAAACTTCTTCACAACCTCGCCCAAGGAAGTGCTTTTTCCTGAACCCGGTGTGGATATGGATATGCACTACATGAAGCTCCGTTTCTCATTGCCCAGCAAGAAAGTTAGTTATCTTGGTACAATTTTCATCACAACACTTGAATCAATGTTCTTCTACATGGAAGAAAACTGGGAAATGCTTTGCGATGACATTGAAAAAGGTATTATAAACGATAAGGTTAACGTACCTGAAGAAATAAGGGCAAAATACAACAAAAAGCTTAAACCCAACCCCAAAAGAGCAGAAGAATTACGCAGAGAATTCAGAAAAGGCTTTGACGAATCCCCAATCATCCCCCGTATATGGCCGAATGTAGGTTGGATGTACGGTATGGGCACAGGCTCCCTCAGCTTCTACGCAAAGAAGCTGAGAAGATATATTGGCGACGATATCCCTATGCATTACCTCGGCTACACAGCAACGGAAGCTTTTATGGCTGTGCCCCTTGAATTCAACTCATACGAATACGTTATTCTTCCTCAAAATGGTTTCTATGAATTCAGACCCATTGATCAGGAAGGCTATGACAACCTTCTCACAATCAAAGACCTTGAAGTGGGTAAAGAATATGAGATAATTCTCACTAATATGAGTGGCTTCTACCGTTACAGAATAGAAGACGTTGTCAAAGTAACCGGATACTATAACCAATCGCCGAAAATCACCTTCTGCTATCGTCTTAATCAGATAGCAAACATCAGTGGTGAAAAGGTTAGCTCACTTGCATTCGACGAAATAGTTGCTAATATGTCTGAGGCTTCAGGTGATTTATACATAGGCTATAGCATCTATGCCGACAGAAGCACCTCACCCGGTCACTACAAGCTTTTCCTTGAATTGGCTGAAGATATTTCAGACGAAAAGAAAGCAACCTACAACGCACTTTTTGAAGAAAAGCTCTGCAAGGGTAACGTTTCTGTTGAACCTCTCATAAAAAGCGGTGCTTTGGGTCACCCCGAGGTTCATTTCTTGAAAAAAGGTACGTACGACGATTACCGTGAGGTATTAAGAAAACGAGGTGCAAACCTTAACCAGGTTAAACCAATCAAAGTTATTGATACCGATGAGAAGAGAGATTTCTTCTTCTCGCATATCGAGGATTGAATATGAATTTAAACTACAACACAGAAGCCCTTTCTTTAAAAAAGAAAGGGCTCACTGATGAAAAAGTAATCGAGGATTTAATCCGTTTCAAAGAAACAAATCCTCACCTTTTAAAAAACAAGCTACCTTGCGAAATGTATGACAAAATCAATCTTATGTGTCGCAAGTATATGGACAGAATGGCACGCTTTGAGGTTGATTATGATTTCATTGTTGATGAAATCGCTTTTAAAAACGTTGCGGTCTGTGCACTTGAAAGCGCACCTTGTCTGCATTCGCAAGTAATCAGAAATCCGATAACACCCTATTGGAGGGTTGCAGATTACAATGTTAACGAGTTTGTTTTTGCAAAAGAAGTTGACGATTTACAAAAGGCAAAAGAAGAGTTTTACTCAAGAGAAATACCTTTAAAAAGCAACATTCAGATGAACATTGGTTTGTTTTATCACAAAGGTAAAACTTATATTCTATTTATCTGGAATCATATGTGTATGGATGGCGGCGGTTTTAAGTCGTTCTGGGGCGATTTCTGCAAAGCCTATACCGATTACATTTTAAACGGTAACTCGCCTGTATGCTTCTCTGTGGGCTCGAGAAAGTACACAGAGGTATATAAAGATATGCCAAATGATTTCAAAAAGAAAGCGAAGCAACAAATCGCCAACATTTCACCAAGAGATAAGCACCGATTTCCTTTTGAAAATAACAACGTAGAAAACAGCGTTGTTATTGTTTCTAGAAAGATTGAACGAAAATATTTTGAAAAAAGCGTTGCATACGCAAAGTCACAAGGGGCAACGGTAAACGACCTGCTTGTTGCTTCATACATTGATGCTTTGAAAAAGGTTGCAGGCTTTAAAAACAATGAAAGCATAAGTATTTCTTGTGCAACCGATTTAAGACGACACATTAAAGATGCTTCATCAATCGGCTACACTAACCACGTGTCATTCAGCCATTGTGCTATTGACAGAATGGGCGAGAATTTAAAAGACACTCTTTCTGTTGTCAGAGAAAAAACAAAAGAACTGAAAAACGATGAATTTATGGGGCTTCACGGCTTACCCTTGCTGAATTTCGCATACAAGACAATGGTTTATGCACAAGCCGAACCGATTGTAAAGCTGTTTTACAGAAACCCTACCCTGTCTCTCAGCAACGTGGGTGCCATTGACACACAAGCGTTTTCACTTGGTGGCAACAAACCCTTCTCGGCTTTTGTTGCAGGAGCTGCAAAAAACAAGCCCTGCGCCGTTATGACTGCACTTAGCATTAACGGTGATTTGAGCGTTTCAATGTGCCTGAGGGGTAACGACAACGACAGAGAAATACTTGAACAATTCTTTACCGAATACGAAAAAAACATCAAATCCTTTTGAAAATAAAACACCCTAAACTCCGAGGAGTTTAGGGTGTTTTAATATTAATCGTTTGTAAGCTCTTTTATGTATTTTTTGAAGAAAACAACGCCGTCTTTAAGTGAATCAACGGGGATTCTCTCATTTGTTCCGTGTGTTGTGAGAAGAAGTGCTGTATCCATAAGGAATGGTGAATAACGGTAAATATTGTCGCAGACGTCTTCATACTGACGGGCATCTGTTCCGCCCATAACAAGGTATGGCGCAACAATTGCCTTAGGATCCATTTCCTTGCAGATTCTTCTGATAGCATCAAAAGCTCTTGAATCTGTTGGAGAAATTTTTGATGGGTTTTTTCCACTTACCATTTTAATTTCTGCCTTAGGTCCTGCATATTTTCTGATGTGGTTTTCAACATCTTCAATAGTCTGACCGGGCATAATGCGGAAGTTAACGTTAACAGTTGCTTTTTGCGGAAGAACATTGGGAGCGGGGCTGCCGTTCGCCATAGTAACAGCAGTAGTTGTTCTCATCATTGATGCAACCGGCGGAATCTCTGAACATATCTTTGTTACAAGAGGTTTAAGTATTGGAAGATTGCTCATAACGCATCTTACGAGGTAAGATGTGTTTTTACCGATTTCATTGAAAAGAGAGTAAAGCTGAGGGGTAAGCTCTGCCTTAAACTGATTATTTTCAAGCTTGCAGACAATTCTTGAAAGCTCACCAAGTGCGCTGTGTTTTGGCGGCTGAGAAGAGTGACCGCCCTTTGCATTAACAGAAATTTCAAAATCAACGTGACCTTTTTCTGCAATACCTACACCCGCAAGATGACCGTCAATAACCTTATCAACCTTAGCCTCGAGAATTGCACCACCCTCGTCAAGAACACTATCAAGCCAAATATTATGTTCTTTAAACCAACGCATCATACAATCTGCGCCGCAGATTTCGCCCTCTGCCATAACCTCTTCATTATGACCAAAGCAAAGATAAACATCTCTTTCGGGTACGTAACCCTCTTCGAGAAGTGTTTCAACCGCTTCACAAACACCGATGAGGTGGTTTTTCATATCAATGGCGCCTCTTCCCCAAAGGAAGCCTTCCGCAACCTCGCCGCTATACGGCGAATATTTCCAATCACCCTCTGTTCCGGGAGTAACAGGAACAACATCCTGATGTGAAAGAAGTGCTATGGGGTCCTTTTCGGGATGCGCGCTCTTCCAATGATACATAAGGCTGCGTGTGGATATAACCTGTTTTTCAAGATTTTTGTGAAGCAAGGGGTATGCTTTTTCTAAAAATGCGTGAAATTCATCAAAAGGTGTCCAATCAACTAAGCTTTCATCTCTGTTTGCAATAGTGGGGATTTTAATTGCATCAGAAAGATTTTTTATAAATCTTTCAACGTCAACCTTTTCTTCATCACCAATACTTGAAGTTGATACAGGCTCCGCCTTATATGTAGTAGCGGCACGAACCATACTTACACCAACACCGGTTACAGCTGCTAAACCGATACCCTTTTTAATTAACGACGATTTTTTCATATAATTACCCTCTCTGAATGGAATTAAAACAATGACATCTGGTCGCTTTCCGGTAAGTCACCGAAAGCACCGCAGGATTTTAGCAATTCTATTGTTGATTTACCTGCACCTGAACGAATTGCAAAATCTTCTATTGAAGAAAACTCGGGACCACCGTCATCACGTGCTTTTGCAAGCTGCTCGGCTGCGGCACCGCCAACACCTGCAAGTGCGGCGAAGGGCATTCTGATTTTGCCGTCCTCGGGAACATATGAGTTTGCTGTTGATTTATAAATATCAATAGGCAAAAACTCGATTCCTCGAACCATTGCTTCGTAAACAATCATCATAATGATTGACTTTGCCTTTTCAGCCTGCGATGCCTCAAGCCCCTTTTCTTTTATCATTTTAAGAAGCGTGCCTGTTGCAGCTTTACCCTTAGCCATGGCAGGTGCATCAACATCATCACCACGAACGGTAAGATATGCACAATAGTATTCAAGGGGTTTATAAACCTTGAACCAGGCAAGTCTCAACGAAGCAATAATATATGCGGCGGCGTGAGCCTTGGGGAACATATACTGAATCTTTTTACAGGAATCAATATACCACTCAGGGACCCCGTGCTCCCTCATAAGAGCCTCCTGCTCGGGCTTGAGCTGTTTATTTTTCTTACGGACATCTTCCATTATATTGAAAGCATCCTTAGGCTCAAGACCTTTGTGGAGCAAGTAAACCATAATACTGTCACGAGTACCGATAACCTCAGAAATTGTACAGGTACCCGCTTTAATAAGGTCTTGCGCATTACCGAGCCAAACGGCGGTACCATGTGAAAGACCCGCTATCTGAATAAGGTCGGCAAATG
>JAZRPC010000012.1:0-2121 GCA_045649005.1 Acutalibacteraceae bacterium | reverse complement strand
GTTGTTTAATTTTCAGGGTTCGTTTTGCGCTCCCTCAAGAGCGCCCTAGTATAATACCACGCATTATACCGTTTGTCAACATCTTTTTTATCCCTTTTTTATTAACCCTTCCACCCTCCCGGGTGTGTCGGGTTCTTCTCCCGAAAGAGAATCGGGGATGCGTCAGAAACGCTATTAAGTTGTCGACGGGAGTGGATTATAGCACCTTAAAACACCATTTGTCAACACCTTTTTTCAAAAAAATTAAAAGAAATTTTTGGATAACAATATCTTGTGTCTGATACCATTTTATACCACAATTTTAGTGTTTAAAAATTTGTTGAAACAATGTATAAAACTGTTTTTACTGTAAAATCTATATAAAAACAGTTTAGAAGGTGAAATATGAAAACTAAAAGCAATACACCGCAAAACAGCCGTAAGAGAGCTTGGTCGAGTCAAAAAGTAATTAGTCTTATACTTTCACTCGCTATTTTTGCGGGCACAATCAGTTTTATTATTTACGATGATAACATAACAAATTCACAGGCAACGTTATCAAAGCTTGGCTCTTCAGGCGAAGAGGTCAGACAAATTCAGAAGAAATTAAAATCTCTCGGATTCTTTGATGGTGCTGTTGACGGTGTTTACGGTGTCAAGACAAGGAGTGCTGTCAGACAATTCCAGGCATCGGTAGGCATAACCGTTGACGGAGTAGCCGGTCCAAAAACATTATTATATATGGGTCTTGGCAGCTCGTCGGGAAGCTCGGGCAGTGGATACAACTCATCTGACGTGTATTTGCTTGCAAAGGTTATCGCCGCAGAAGCAAGGGGCGAAAGCTACACGGGCCAGGTTGCGGTAGGTGCCGTTGTTCTTAACAGGGTTGATTCCTCATCATTCCCAGACACAATTGCGGGTGTGGTTTATCAAGCCGGTGCATTTTCGGCTGTTACAGACAGCAACTGGAGCGTTGCCCCCACAGCCACATCACGCAAGGCGGCGCAGGATGCACTTAACGGATGGGACCCCAGCGGTGGCGCACTTTATTATTACAACCCCGCCAAAACATCAAACAAATGGATTCGCACAAGACCCGTTATTACCACTATCGGCTCCCATTTATTCTGCAGATAATAAATATCGAAACGGTCTCAAGGTTCATTAACAACGAGACCGTTTTTCTTATTGCAAAGCTATATATATAATAGTATAGGAAAAATGATTAAAAAATGGTATTTATTGTAAAGATATTGCTACAACCTGACAAAAATGTAACAAGCATCTTGATAAAATTTCCATATTGTTGTATGATAATGTGGGGAAAATTGGTGGGCAGGTTTTATCATTCCTGCCTCCGTAAACATAAATTCCTTAAATCCAAAATACAGATGAAGGAGAAATCGCAAATGAAAAAGGTTCAGTTTACCGAAACCGTGTTGCGTGATGCAAACCAGTCACTTATTGCAACACGAATGAAGTTCAGCGAGTTTGAGCCGATTCTTAAAACACTCGACAAAGCAGGTTACTACTCTCTCGAGTGCTGGGGCGGCGCTACATTCCACTCCTGCCTTCGTTACCTCAAGGAAGATCCGTGGGAAAGACTCAGGAAAATCAAAAAGGCTTGTCCTAACACAAAGCTCCAGATGCTTCTCAGAGGTCAAAACCTTCTTGGTTACCACCATTATCCCGACGATGTTGTTCGTATGTTCGTTAAAAAGAGTGTTGAAAACGGCATCGACATAATCAGAATTTTTGATGCACTCAACGACGTTAAGAACATTGAGGTTGCTGTTGATGAAACAGTTAAAAACGGTGCTATTGCTTCCGGTGCTATCTGCTACACAATCAGCCCCATTCACACTCTTGACTCTTACGTTGAGCTTGCAAAAAATATGGCAAGCATCGGTTGCCAGACAATCGCCATCAAAGACATGGCAGGCATCCTCAGCCCCGCAGAGGCACACAAGCTTGTGTCCTCTCTCAAGGAAGCTGTTGACGTTCCCCTTGTCCTTCACACACACAGCACAACAGGTCTCGGCTTTATGACCTGCCTCAAGGCTGTTGAAGCAGGCGTTGACGTTATCGACACTGCTATTTCAACAATGTCAGGCGGTACTGCACAGCCTGCAACAGAAACAC
>JAZRPC010000011.1:0-27749 GCA_045649005.1 Acutalibacteraceae bacterium | reverse complement strand
CATTTATCGGTATGGCTATGGACAGAAAGTCAACCAAATGGGGCAGAATGAAGCCCTACCCTGTAATTACTGCAATACCCATTGCAATACTTACTATTCTTATGTTTGTAAACCCCGGCTTTGATACACAAAATCAATCAGTAGGATTATATGTGTTTGTTGCTGTAAGCTATGTGCTCTGGGGTATGGTTTACTCTGTTAGTGATGTACCTTTCTGGAGTCTCCCAAATGTTATGACACCCGATGCCAAGGAGCGAGGCGTGCTGATTTCTCACGCTAAAACAATTGGTGGTATCGGTAGCGCTGTTACAGTTGCACTCCCTATTATTGTGGGCTATTTTGTTGCAGGCAAAGATAATGCAGACATTCTCAAATATGCAATTATGGCAATTTCAATGTCGATTATCGGTATGCCTCTTTTCTCAATGACATCATTTAAGGTTAAAGAGAGAATTCAACTTCCGAATGTTACAAAGCAGAAGGATGGTAGCCCGTCAACCTTCAAGCGCCTTTTCACCTGCAAGCCTTTGATGCTTGTAGTGCTTTCAGGTATACTTTCATTCGGTAGATATATGCTTCAAGCAGCAGCTCCTCATGTTGCCCGCTATTCAGGCCTTTATATAGGCAAAAAACCCACCACACTTGAGGAATATAACACCAACATTTCTAATGTAGCGCTTGTGATTCAGATTTGTGCGGCCTTGGGTATGTTTGGTGCAATGCTTGTACTTCCAAAGCTTTACAAAAAATTTGAGTATAAGCATATTATGCTCGTTGCATGTATTGGTGGCTTTGCAGCAAGTGTGTTTACAGTTATTATCGGCTGGACTACAAAGAATCTTCTTCTTTGCATACCGTTTATGCTTATTTCAGCTGTACCTCTCGGTGTTATCAATAACGTATCCTTTGCTATGGTGTGTGACTGCCTTGACTATCTTGAGTGGAAAACCGGTCTTCGTGATACAGGTCTCGGATCTTCTTGCCAGGCATTTGTTAACCAGATTGGTAATGCCTTTGCAACAGTTATGATTATTCTTATGTACATAATTGTAAATATTGATGTTGCAACACTCAACATAGGTAAGGGACAGCAGGTTGTTGATGCAATCAATTCACTTTCTGCAACACAGAATTTTGCAATGTTCAGCCTTGTTACAATCGTACCGGGCATCAGCCTTATTCTTTGTGCAATTCCTCTATTCTTTTATGATCTTACAGGCGACAGAAAAAAGAAAATTTTTGCGGAGCTTGCTGAAAAAAGAGCTCTTGCAGGCGTTAAAATTGAAAAATAATCAAGGTGAATTTTATGAAATATGACGTTGTTATTGTTGGCGCAGGTCCGGCGGGTATTTTCACCGCTCTTGAAATGCGTCGTAAGGGATGCAACAAGTCAATTCTTATAATCGAAAAAGGTCAACCCGTTGAAAAGCGCAGTTGCCCGAAATCAAAAACAAAGCAATGTGTAAACTGCAAGCCCTATTGCCACATAACAACGGGCTTTTCCGGTGCGGGTGCTTTCTCTGACGGCAAGCTTTCATTAAGCTACGAGGTTGGCGGCGACCTGCCTACCCTCATCGGCGAGGATTTTGCACAGGAGCTCATAGACTACACAGACAAAATCTATCTTGAATTTGGTGCAGATGAACACATTGAAGGCATCAGCAACGATGCAGAGGTAAAGGAAATACGCAAAAATGCCATTCAAGCGGGCTTGAAGCTTGTTGACTGCCCTATCCGCCACCTTGGAACGGAAAAGGCGCAGACGCTTTACCTTGAAATTGAAAATCATCTCAGAAGCAGTAACGTTGATATGATGTTCGGCTATGAATGCAACGATATTATCATCGACAACGGCGTGTGCAAGGGCGTTTATATCAGCAAGGGCGATGATAAACAGCAAATTGACGCCGACAAGGTTATTGTTGCAACGGGCAGACGTGGTGCAGACTGGCTCGAAAAGCTTTGCACAGAGCATGGTATTGAGCACCAGGCGGGCACAGTTGACATTGGTGTCAGGGTTGAGGTTCGCAACGAGGTTATGGAAAAGGTTAACCGTGTACTTTACGAGTCAAAGCTCATCGGTTACCCTAAGCCCTTTAAAAACAAGGTTCGCACCTTTTGCCAGAATCCCGGTGGATTTGTCAGCCAGGAAAACTACGACAACGACCTTGCTGTTGTTAACGGTCACTCATATAAAGAGAAAAAATCGAACAACACAAACGTTGCTATTCTTTGCTCACACAACTTTAACCACCCATTTAACCAACCCATTGAATATGCACAAAAGGTTGGCGAGCTGACAAATATGCTTGGCGCAGGTCACATACTTGTTCAGCGCTACGGCGATATTCTCGACGGTAAAAGAACATGGCCCAAGGAATTGGCTCAATCAAACCTGCGTCCATCGCTCCCCGATGCCGTTGCGGGCGACATTACCGCCGCAATGCCTTACAGGGCAATGACTAACATCATCAACTTTATACAGGCTGTTGACCACGTTGTTCCCGGCTTTGCATCAACAGAAACCTTACTTTACTCCCCCGAGTTGAAATTTTACAGCAACAGAATCACTATGGATAAGGAGCTAAACACTAGTGTTAAAGGTCTCCATTGTCTTGGTGACTCCTCCGGCTGGACAAGGGGACTTATGATGGCATCTGTTATGGGTGTTCTTATGGGTAGACAAATAGCAGATGAATAATTTTACAGTCAGTCAATGATTTTCATTGGCTGACTGTTTTGTTATAAAACACATAAACCCGCAAAAAATATAATATAATTTATTAAGTATTGTGAGGTGTGTGTATGGTATTATCGGTAAAACTCAAAACTTTGATTAAAAATTTGGCAATCCCATTGCTTGTCGGTGCCGTTGCAGGCTTTTTAACAAAAGAAGATGTCAAAGAATTTATGGCTACTGCACAAAAGCCCTCTTTTATGCCCCCCGGATGGCTTTTTCCCGTTGTGTGGACGGTTCTTTATATCCTGATGGGTATCTCAGCATATCTAGCGGAAATCAGCCCTAAAAACGACAAATCACGGGCATTTATTTTCTACTACGCTCAGTTATTCTTTAATTTCTGCTGGAGCTTTATATTTTTCACATGGAATATGTATCTGTTGGCGCTGATATGGATTATCGTTCTTCTTGCTCTTATTATTATCACCACAATAAAATTCCGCAAGCTCAACAAATTGTCGGCTTATCTGATGATTCCCTATATCTTGTGGGTCGCTTTTGCCACAGTTTTAACTTACGCTGTATATACTTTGAACTGAAAAACAGCCTTTGGATAAAATCCAAAGGCTGTTTTTTAGTTAATCGTGAGAAGCGGAGTTTCGTTATCGTAATCCGAAGTCCACACGTTTATTGTGTAATCAAACAACTCACTCATTGAAAGGTCGTTCCCCTCAATATCTGTGTTGAATTGGGCAAGTGCATAGGAATCGAACTTGCAACGAATCATCATAAGGTCGTCATATTCAGTTGAAATAAACTTCCAATCGTAATTGAAGCCACCCTTTTCAAACCCGAAGCAAACGAAATTGTTTTCAAAATTGTGATTGAGCTTGTTATAGGCTTTTTCATCCGTAAAGTAAATATCAAGCCACACAAATTCATCCGTAACAACTATTTCTGCTTTTTTAACTCCCGTTACAACGTTTGAAACACTTAGCGGCGCTTTGCCGTATTTTGCGTTAAATTCTTCAACCGTGTCCGGATACGTGCCCACAACGGTTCTGCCAACGCCATCATTCCCGTTATGCTTGAGGTAGATATTAAACCTGAGGCTGACCAACAAATTCTCATAATTGAGCGTAACCTTGTCGGTAAGTGCCGCCGCATTGGCTAAATCAGAAATTTCATATAAATAATATTCAACTGTTACGTCATCGACAACCTTTAGCTGACCGGGGCAAATAACCTCGGAGCCGTTGTTTATATAGAATCTGAATTCGGGATAAACGTTGAAGGTGTAGTCGTTGCTTGCATAATGGGCATCTAGCAAAGACTGTTTATCTTTAAAGGTAACGGTTACTTTAACGTAATCTGTATCATAATCACAGGTTACGTTTTTCACGGTTGTAACACGTCGTTTTATGTTATCGAGCTTCACAACATTTTCGGGCTCACCAAGTGTGGTTGAAGCGCTGCCCTGTGTAGTTGAGGGCTGTGTTGCACTCAACTGCTCCGCCTTTTTGCCGATTGCCGAAGACAGGGTGAAAATCACAACAAGTGCAACAACAAGAACTACAATAAACAAACCCAGAATAAACGGGTTTTTCTGAATTTTGTAAGAAAGACTTGATTTATCGGGTTTATTCATCGTTTCCCTCCGAATTTACCTTTTCTTCACGTGCTTTTTCTGCCGCTTCACGCTCTTTATTTTCCTGGCGCTCTGCTTCCCTGCCCGCTTTATCAGCGGCTTTTTCAATTTCTCGCTGAGCCTTGCGTTCTTCTCTGAGCTCTTTTCTTGTGGGCTCGGGTGTGGGCGGCATATCAGTAAGCTTCATAAAGTCTATTTTCGCCATCTTTGTTTTGGGGAGCGAATCAAGAATAGTAACAAAGCTGGGTCTTGAGAATCGCTCAAGCTTATTGTCACAATATTCTTTAATTGCCTTCGCCACTTCATCGGGATTGTCAGTGGGCTGTGAAAGTGAAACGAAAAGTTTTATAACGGGCTTTGTTTCAACGTAACCCTGCACAGCACAAGCCTCGCTGATGTAGTCGAGCTTCAGTACCTCCTGCTCAATGTCATTGGGATAAACGTTGTAGCCGGAAATAATAATCATTCTCTTTTTTCTGCCTGTAAAGAAAACAAAGCCGTCTTCATCCATATAACCAAGGTCACCCGAAAGAACCCAACGGCGACCCTTTCTGTCTTCATAAACACCGCTGTCTTCGCTGTTAAAATAACCGTGCATTACCGTAGAGCCGTGAACAACAATCTCACCAATGGTGTTTGGCGGGAGTCTTTTCTTTTTATCGTCCCAGATTTCAACGGTAACTCCGTCGAGTGGTTTACCTATTGAATTTTCTTTATATGAGCCTTTGATGTTGGCAGTGCAAACTGAGCTGACCTCTGTGAGACCATACCCACGATAAAGCTTGCCCTTGGCGTGATATTTCTCAAGCTTGGAGTTAAACGCATTAAGGAACGTGTCGCTGATTATATCGCCACCTGCCCACAAAAGACGAAGCTTTGAAAGGTGCTCGCC
Organism: Acutalibacteraceae bacterium; assembly: GCA_045649005.1. GTDB lineage: Bacteria > Bacillota > Clostridia > Oscillospirales > Acutalibacteraceae > DTU089. The sequence continues at coordinate 22,529 of JAZRPC010000011.1, read as the reverse complement.
CTCAAAATTAGAGGCTTCATACATCTTTTTGAACATATTAGGCACACCGACAATATACGTGATGTTGTATTTCTTAATGAGTCTGTTTGCTTTTTCGGGTGAAAAGCTTGTCATCGGGATACAGGTGAAGCCCGCACACATACTGAAATGCATAACAACACCAAGACCAAATGCGTGAAAAAGCGGAAGAACTGCCAACGAGCACTCCGCACCCGGTGCATGGGGTGAATCAAAAAAGCTCAGCTTATATGAAAGCTCGTTAAGATTTTTGCTTGTGAGCTGAATTGTCTTGCTTTTACCAGTTGTTCCGCCGCCGTGAAGATAAACAGCAATATCGTCGCCGTTATTTTCAAGCTTCGGTGCTATATTATTCAAATGGCAGATTGTGTGATAAGACGCTCTGTTTGACGATGGAGCGTTTTCTTTAACCTTTACCTTTGAAAAAACCTTTAATGCAGGGCGGACAAGCGTAGGTGCATAGTCAGAGGGAGAACACACAACAACAAGCTTGTTACGTCTTCTGAGCATACTGACGTATTTATCCATAAGAATATCAAAAATAAATATTGCTTTTGAATGAGTAGTTTTTAAAATATCCTCAAGAACATCGGGCGGAGTGAGCGGATGAACAATATTGGCAATTGCTCCGATTCTGTTCGCTGCATAAAATGCCGCAAAGCTCTGCACAGTGTTGGGAAGAAAAATGGTTATTACATCGCCCTTTTTGATGTTTTTACTGTGCAGATAACCTGCAATAGCCTCAATATCTCTCATAAACTTTTTTCTGCTTATAAGGTTACCGAAGCTTTCGGCAACATCATATACGCCAAAGTCTTTTGTGCAATCTCTGAAAAACTCAAAACAGTTCCTGTTTTCGGGTTTAATCATAATTCAGTTCCTTTCAAAAATTCGTAGTGGTAAATAAGATTAACTATATTATTTTAATTATTTATACAATAAATGTCAAGTTGCGTCACTAAATCAGTTGTTATTTTAGGTTAACATCTGAAGCTTTATTACATTGCTTTTTCGACAGTTTTTTCATTGAAAAAATCCCCGCAATTAATAATATCGGGAAAATTACTGCCGCAAAAACACCTTTTTTCAAATCATCATTCATAACGCTTGTGGCAAAGCCCACAACCGTGGGGCCAAATGAACAACCAAAATCCCCCGCCAATGCAAGGAAAGCGAACATAGCAGTGCCGCCTTTTGGGAATTTTTCGGATGCAAGAGAAAACGATCCGGGCCACATAACACCAACAGAAAAGCCACACATTGCACAGCCAATCAGCGAAAATACGGGATTACCCGAAAATGCTGCAATCGCATAGGAAACAATACACAAAACAGAGCAACCTGTCATATATCGGTTCAAATCTATTTTTTCACTTATTTTTGAATATATAACTCTTGACGTGCCCATAGTTATTGCAAAAATGCTTGGTCCCGCAAGGTCACCGACTGTTTTTGAAACACCAAGACCTGCCTCGGCAAATGCCGAAGCCCACTGACTCATACCCTGCTCCGATGCGCCTGCACACACCATTATGAGAATAAAAAGCAAAAACTGTTTTGAAGAAAACAACTCTTTAAGGGACATCTGCTGCCCCTCTTCAGTAAGGTGAGCTATGGGAACCTTTGCAAAATAGAATGTGTTAAGGAATGGCACAATCGCCCACAAAAATGCAAGAATACGCCAATTTTCTATGCCGAAAGCAACAAAGAAAACGGTCGATGCGATTACAACAAAGAGATGCCCCCAGCAATAGAAGGAGTGAAGAAGACTCATCGCCGCCTTTTTGTTTTTTATGGGGCACGCCTCAACAATGGGGCTGACGAGAACCTCCAACAGCCCACCGCCTGTCGCATAAAGAAGAATGGAAATAATGAGCCCAACATAGGGATTCGGCAACAAATCCGGCAAAATGCCCAAGCCTGCTATACCAACCGCAGAAAACAACTGTGCCGCAACGATACATTTTCTATAACCGATTTTGTCAACAACCTTTGCACAGACAACGTCGATGAAAAGTTGAAACAAAAAATTGATAGTTACCAGGGTGGTTATCATATTGAGTGGTATGCCAAACTCACTTCGGAAGGTTAAAAACAGCAACGGAGCAAAATTGTTCACAATCGCCTGAACAACATATCCGAAATAACAGGCAAACACCGTGTGATTATAGTTATTTTTTATTGACAAATCACTCACCCTTACAGAGGAAAATTTTATCAAAATGACTTTAATAAGCATACCATAATATGAGATTTTTTTCAACAACACAAAATATAAGCTTTTGTGAAAATGTTCTTAAAAATCGCAACTACAATAGATTCCAACAAAAAAGTGAATCAAAATTCACCAAATTTGTATATTTTTTAACTATTTTTTATGTGTTTTGCGAAAAAAAGATTGCTTTTTGCAATAAAATTTGATGGTAAAAAGTGTCTTTTTTATCTAATGTTACAATATTGAAAAATCCGTGAATTTTTTGTTGCAATTTGCAATTTTGTGTTATAAAATAACTGACATAAAAATAGTATAATTATTCAGTTCCAAAGGAACTATTAAGGAGTTGTCCGCTATGAGTTACATCCAGAATGTTATTGACGATGTTGCAAAAAAACACGCAAATGAGCCCGAGTTCGTTCAGACTGTTACTGAAGTTCTCACCTCTCTTGCTCCTGTTATTGAACAGCATCCCGAATACGAAAAATATTCTCTTCTTGAGAGAATCGTTGAGCCCGAAAGACAGATTACTTTCCGTGTAACCTGGACTGACGACAACGGCAAGGTTCACGTTAACACCGGTTACAGAATTCAGTTTAACGGTGCTATCGGTCCTTACAAGGGCGGTCTTCGTTTCCACCCCTCTGTTTATTCAGGTATCATGAAGTTCCTTGCTTTTGAACAGACCTTCAAAAACAGCCTTACAGGTCTCCCCATCGGCGGCGGTAAGGGTGGTTCAGACTTTGACCCCCGAGGCAAGAGCGATATGGAAATCCTTCGCTTCTGCCAGAGCTTTATGACAGAGCTTTACAGACACATCGGTCCCGACGTTGACGTTCCCGCAGGTGATATTGGTGTCGGCGGCAGAGAAATCGGTTACCTCTACGGTCAGTACAGAAGAATCAAGGGCGCTTTCAAAAACGGCGTTCTTACAGGTAAGGGTCTCTCCTACGGCGGTTCTCTTGTTCGTCCCGAAGCAACTGGCTTCGGTGCAACATACTACGCTTGTGAAGTTTTCAAACATTTCGGTGAAGATATCAAAGGCAAAACATTTGCTCTTTCCGGCTTCGGTAACGTTGCCTGGGGTGCTGCAAAGAAAATCGCAGAGCTTGGTGGTAAAGTTCTTACAATCTCCGGTCCCGACGGTTACGTTTACGACAAAGATGGCATAAGCACAGACGAAAAAATCGAATATCTTCTTGAAATGCGTGCATCAGGTCGTGATAAGGTTCAGGATTATGCTGACAAATTCGGTGCGGAATTCTTCCCCGGTCAGAAGCCCTGGGGCGTAAAGGTTGACGTTGCTATGCCTTGTGCAACACAGAACGAAATCAATATGGACGAAGCAAAGAAGCTCGTTGCAAACGGCACACAGTACTATATTGAAGTTGCTAATATGCCCACAACAAACGATGCTCTTGAATACCTTAAAGAAAATGTTAAGGTTGTTGCCCCCTCAAAAGCAGTTAATGCGGGTGGTGTTGCTGTTTCTGCCCTTGAAATGGGTCAGAACTCAATGAGATACAACTGGACTGCTGAAGAGGTTGACGCAAAGCTTCAGCAGATTATGAAAGAAATCCACGATAACTCAGCAAGTGCCGCAGAAACCTACGGCCTTGGTTACGACCTTGTTGCCGGTGCAAACATTGCAGGTTTCATCAAGGTTGCCGACGCTATGATGGCTCAGGGCATCATCTGATTTATCTAAAACCAATAAATAACGTTAAGCCACGCAGGAATACTGCGTGGCTTTGTTTATTTAAACCAAATAACATTAAGTTTTATTGTTTAAAAAACCGAAAAATCTAAATTTTCTTATACATATGTTTACATATGAGGAAAAACGTGCTATTATGGTTTCGTAAGAGTTACGCTTTAGTTTCGTTTTTCTTACCACAAAGGAGGTTTAGTTATGTTCAGGTTTGTTAAAACAAAAAGAGGATTCACGTTAGTTGAATTGTTAATTGTAGTTTTAATTCTCGGAATTCTTGTTGCAGTGGCAATTCCGCTTTATGACACAATCACCAAAAACGGAAGAATTAAGACCTGCAACGCTAAACAGAAGCTTGTTTCAACAGAGGTTAAAAACTGGTGTATAACAAACGGCTTTAACCAAAACTTTGATTTTGCTATTGCTTCAGACGGTTCAAAAGGCACAGTTACTAAATATAAAGCAGATATGCCTGCTGAAACAATTACACTCATCACCGATGAAATCTTTGATGGTGAGGTACCCTATTGCCCAACTGAAAACGGCAAGATTATTGTTACCTTGAAAGAAAATCCTGTTGGTGCTGTTAAAGTCAGCGTCGCTTGTGACGGCGGTGAAGACGGCGATTGCCACAAAGACAAATAAAATATATTTGAAATAAAAAAATGAGCTGTAAAAAACGAAGTTTCGTTTTTTACAGCTCGTTTAATTTTACCTTTTATACCATAGAAAAAATCAGAGAGAACATACCAATCCACATCACAATAGCAACACCAACCATTATTGCCATCCAAATCAAATAAGCCTTGCAAAAGTTGGCTCTTGATTTATTTTCGTTGTTGCTAAAGCCCCAGACACAAAGCATAACAATGTTTGCAATGGGGATGCAAAGAATGAGCATTACCTTCAACCAATCCTTGATGGACATAGGCTCTTCTCTTGTGTCATTAGCCTGATATCCGTACATAGGATTATAACCGTAATTTTGATTATATCCCTGTGTATAATTCGGCTGATTGTAGCCCTGAGTGTAATAGTTGGGTTGTGTTGGATTTTGGTAATTCGGTGTCTGCGAATATGTGTAATTTTCGTTGTTTTTGCAAACGGTGCAAATGGTTTCACCGTCTTCACAAGGTAATCCGCATTTAATACAATTCATAAGCAAACCTCTTTTCTTTTACATGATTAGCCTACTTCAACAGTACCGTCCTCATAAACCTTGATTTTGTCACCTGTTTTAACTGTGTTGAGGAATTCCTCACCTAAGCAGTCAATTGTGGGCATAGGGGTATCTGTCCAAACAGAACCAAGAATTGCACCTGCAGCAGCAAGAGAGTCGATATGCTCAGAGAAAAGCATACATGCAGGGCTTCTTTCCATAACCTTTGCACAGTAAAGAACCATACCACCTGTTGTTGAACCGATTGTCTGAGGAAGGCAAAGAGCTGTTCCAACCATAGGCTTTTCAAAAATGTCTTTATTATTCTGGTCACCGCACTTAGCTTCCTTATCGCCGAACTGAAGTGCGTTCTGGAATGATGCGAGGGTATTGAAACCACCGTGAGAAACAAGAGCAGTTGCTTCTGCTGTTCCGGGTACTACCGGACGACCTTTAAAAGTTTTCATTTTATTTTACCCCCTTTGTGATTATGTCAAGAATCTCTTCACTTGTGTAGTAACGAGATGTTGTGTAAGTACGGAGTTTATTTGAGTTTGTGATAACTCTGCCCTTTTTAGCAACGGGGTTATTCATGTACATAAGAGGACAGATATAGCTGAGAGTTACACCTGTTGCGGCAAGCCTTGCAGCGTACTCTGTTTTGTTGAATTCATCACAAACAGCGGGAGCAGCTGTGAAAACTGTGGGGATTGAAACCTTTGCTCTGCCGTTCTTTTTAAGACCTTCACAAACGTTATCAGTCCACTCTTTAAGCTGCTGAATAGAAAGATGTGGGCAACCGATGAAGCAAAGCTGAGGTGCCTTGTCGGGATCCTTCCACATTACGGGGTAAGAAGCCTTAACTCTTTCAAGCTCAGCATCATCAACAACGTATACCTGAGCATTTTCGGCGATAATATCCTCGCCCATTTCAACTGCTTCAGGTGTGAGACCTGCGATATGGTAAAGACCAACCGCACCGTTGGAAGCTGTAGCAGCACCGAAATCCTTGAGGTATGCCTTAGCATCATCATTGAGCTCTGTGCCGATCCACTCTGTGAGACCCTTAACGTAGGGAACGTCTTCCATAACCTTCATACCGATTGCGGAACCGAGAACCTGTGCTTCGGGCTTCTTTGAACATTTAACTTCAACAACCCATGTTGCTTTTCTGCCTTCATCAGTAACAAGACCGAAATAAGGAACGTAGCCAACGATAGAACCGAAAAGCTCAATAATACCGGAGTTACGGTTGCAACGTGCACCGAGAACAGAGTTTGCATAAACAACAGCACTTGACTCTGCCCATGAAAGAACATCACCCTTTTTGGGGAGGTTGCCTACCTGATCCATATAGCAGGTGCAGGTGTATGCATCATCGCTGACAAGACCGAGCTTTCTGAGCTGTTCATCGTAGCTGTCCTGTTTTGTATACATAAATTTGTTGAAAACAAAGTTTTTGATAAAGTTTGAAGGAACCTTGGGGTCAACGGGCTTGGGGTCAACGCTGAACTTCTGTTTTGAAGTGATACCTGCGTTGATAAGCTGATCCATAAGGTCGTAAACAGGGGTCATAACCTTGAGACCGAAGCTTGTAACAAGGTGACCTTTTTCACTTGTTACGGGCACCATTTTAGTTGCACCGAAGGCTTCACCATACATAACAAGGGTTTTCATAACCTTTGCCATTGTTTCGCCTTGTTCACCGTTGAGAATGGCAGCCTGTTCAGCTGTCAATTCCATTTTGTAATTCATTGTATCCGTCCTTTCTGAACACAGATTTTTTTATCACTAATAATTGTATCATAAATCCCGAAAATTGCAAACACTTTTTTGTTAAAAAGATAACTATTTCGAAAAAGAAAAAAATCTGTCGGAAAACAAACAGGTTTGCTAAGGATAGTTTTCTTTAGGAAAAACGGAATCTGCACACATATTCCCTGCTTGTAACGATATAAAACAAAACTACCCGAACAAGAAAAAGCAAAACTTTTTTTCCGGTAGTTATTTTAATTTAGTGATATTCTTTGCTACGCAAAGAGTGATATGATAGCTTACGCAATCGTGATATGAAAACCTTGTGGTTTTCGTGATATTTTATTCACCTTTAAACTGCCGAAGGCAATATCACTTGAACGAAGTTCAAATATCACTGCATAGCAATATCACTCGCCGAAGGCGAATAAAACTGCCCAAGTGTCCTTAGTAACACTTGGGCAATCCCGACAGATTTCTAATTATATTATCACGTAATCCTTTGCAGAAATCAGAATACCGTCAACCTCAACAACCGATGGGTTGTAGTTTACGTAAACAGTTTTGCTGTAATCATAAACCACCTTATAAACACCGGACACAACCTTTTCGTGATTGGTTATCTGCATATCCATAAGGGGCATTATCTGTTTAACATCAGAATAAAACTTCGCAACCTGTGATGCATAAGGGCCATAATCCAGATCGCCGCCATCGTTATAAGTAAAGGTAAAAGTTGGCGATGCGCCGAATTCAATCGCTTTAAGAATAGCATCGGTGGGATTATCGCTGATATTTACAGAAGAGGTTCCATAGCAAACACTACCATGAAGAACCATCTGCAGAAGCGGCACCGATGACACCCCGTCAAACTTTTCCAATGAAGATTTTTCAGGCATATCAAACACTGCATCGGCACTATTCATTAAATAAACCGCAGGAGAATCAAGCATTATTCCCCCACCCACACCAAGCGCTTCAAGCTTATCACGCAGAGTGTCAAGGGCAGTTTGCCTGCCGATACCGGAATCGACGTCTGTATAAAGCAAAAATGAAGCGTCATTAAGACAAACGTTGCTGTTTTCAAAGTTATCCATAAATTTATAGGCAGACGAAATGTTTGAATAAACCTTGTTGTAGCCGAGGTTTGATGATTTTGAAACAGCTCCGCCCAACAAATCGCTGATTCTGCCATTTAACTTGTAGCCGAAAGCACCTTCCTTTGCAGGTGTTGACATCAGGTTTATATCCAACCACGCACTACCGTTATTTTCAGTTGCGATGTTGCAGAATTCGTTATAATCATCGACGTCGCCGAGATTTTTGTTTAATTTATATTGCTTTTTGTTATCTTCTGAAATACCATCGGTCAAACCGCCCGAAAAGCGCAACGCTGTGCTTCGCACTCCTCGTGATTTCAGTAGTGCCACAATTTCAGCCGAATTCTCAAAGGTGGTGTAAACGGACTCTTTTTTTCCGTTATAGCTACCGATAACATTAACGAAAAAGGGTAAATCCGCAAATTTATTGCTAAACTCAGAGGGTAGATATTGTTTTTCTATAAGCAAATCACGAACAGCAGATGCAAGCTGATTATAATTTGAAGCGTTATCGTCATCGATATAGTAAAGCTGCGACAACTCTCCGTTATATGTTTCGCCTCGCAAAAGCTCGCCGTTGACCTTGCCGAAAGACGTTACAACAAAAGTGTTGTAAAGCATTCCGCCGCCGTTTTTGTTCCGTTTAACAGTTATCTGCGACAACGCATCCCCGCCATCAATCACAACGGAGCTGAGCGTTTTACCATTAAAGAATGAAAAACACGGAAGATTGGCACCTGCAGAATACTCACTAAATGAAACATCACTGCCGTAAACACACAGTGTTTCCGCCAGTTCCTCTTCGGTAACAACATCGAGAAGAATTTCTGCACCGCTACCCTCAGGTATGGTGTACGCCATATTCTCCTCAGGGACATCAACACTAAAAAGACCCGGTAAAAGACTTATTTTTTCAACACACATCCCGTCAGCACACTTGATTTCACGAGTGTTGACACTGACCTTGAATGCACCGTTAACCAATGAGAACACAACCGGAATCTCTGCCAATGCAGATTCGTTGCCTTTATTTTCGGCACTCTTTTTATCAGCAAACAAAGAGAATTTAAACGTCAGTTTATTCTTCTCGGCAGAAATCTCAAACGAATCAAATGCAACGCTGTTATCGGTGCTGTTCATAACATAAATACTGCCGTTTTCATCTCTTAACGACACGTTGATTATTGAAGCATTTTTACCACCGGCCGCAGAAGCAGAAAAGCTATTAAAAACAGAATCACCTGTGCTGACAACCACAGCCGAGGTAGCCTCGTCATAAAAAAGAGAGGCGTATGAATTTTTTATTACTTCTTTAAAGTTTTTGCTGAATTGAACCGCTTCTTGTTTGTCGCTGACATATGAATAAAGCTTACTGTCAGCATCTTTTTTTACAGGAAAAATCAAAACTCCCGCAACTATGACGGTAACAAGAAAAATCGCAACAAGCGGTATAATTATTTTTAACTTTGACTTTTTCATACAATAAATAACAAATCCTTCTGAAAAATACTTGTTTATGATAACACACCGGTACGATTTTTGCAACCGATTAAATAACTAATGGCACTTTATCTTGTAACAAAATTGTGCTCAAATTCTTAATTTATTGTAAACAACTATAATGCAAATAAACAAATATGTAAAATAGACTTGTAAATTTGTTCGTTTTGGTATAGAATAGATGTACTTTGTGTGCATATGTCTTGTGCACACTACAAATGAAAGCAAAGGATGAAACTTATGGCAAACAACGAAATCAAAACAAATGCCGAAATCTATCGTGAGCAGCGCAAGGCTCGCCTTGCAAAAGCTGCGAAAAAGAAAAAATCCGGCAAAGGCGACAAGGTTGTGAGAGTTCTTCTCAAAACAATCTGTATCGTGCTTATCGCAGGCATAGTTATCTATGGTGTCGGCAATATTTTATCAAAGGTATTTTTTGTACCGCAGAAGGTTCTTACAGCTGCAACTTATGAAGACGAAAAGGTTTCTGTTGCAGAGTTTAACTACTACTATCTCTCACTTTACCGCCAGGTGCTTTCACAGGCTCAGCAGTATGAATCATACTATGGCACGGGCTATGGTGTATACGCAACCGGCTTCGATATGTACACAGATCCCGCTCAGCAGGATTGCGTGCATGAAGACCTTCCCGAAAACATTGTTACATGGGCGGACTACTTCAAATACTCAGCAAGCCAGAAAGCTATTCTCAACAAAGCCATCTATGATATCGCAATGAGTGAAGAGGCTAAAAAAGACGGCTTCGCTCTTACTGAAGAGCAGAAAACTGCTATCGATACAGAAATTGCTGATGGTATGAGAGAGCTTGAGCAGAATGCTAAGGAGCAGGATTTTGCGCTTGACACTTACATTTCAAACACATGCGGTAAAGGTCTCAACGCAAAAACATACAAAGCTCTTGTTGAAAGAGATGCTATTGTTGAAGAATACGTTGCATGGTATCGCACACACACCTCTGAATCGCTCACAGACAAAGAAATCAAAGCATACTACGAAGCAAACAGAGAGAATTACGACTATGCTTCAGCAAAGATTTTCAGAATTTCTTATGCAAAGCCTGAGAAAACAGATAAAGACAGCAAAGATCCCGTTTACACTAAGGAAGAAGCAAAGAAGCTTGCTGACGAATTCCTCAGCAAGGTTACAGATCCCGCTTCATTCGTAGCAGCAGCAAAGGAATACGCTATCCCCTCCGAGAAAAACGATTTCAAGAAAGAGACAGCAACAGATTCCGGTAAGATTCTTAAATCACAGGTTGAATCCACTTCTAAAGACCTCGCAAAGTGGATGTTCGCTTCTGAAAGAGCAGTCGGCGACAAGGTTGTTATTGATGACAGCAAAAACGAGCTTTATTACATTGCTTTGATGGTTGACACCGCTGCACCCGATACACAGACAGCAGGCGCAGATGTTCGTCACATCCTTGTCAAGGCAGAAACAACAAAACAGGATTCTGAAGGTAAAACAATTGACCTTTCAGATAAAGAAATTGCAAAGAATTTTGCAGAAGCAAAGAAAGAGGCAGATGCTCTTCTTGCTGAATGGAAAAAAGGCGATGCAACTGAAGAGACATTCTCAAAGCTTGCCGCAGATAAAACTGATGATACCGCTTCTGCTGAATCCGGTGGTCTTTACGAAGATATCACAGCAACAAGCAGCTATGTTCCCGAGTTCCTTGACTGGGCTCTTGCAGAGCACAAAAAAGGTGACACCGGTATAATCAAAACAGATTACGGTTACCACATTATGTACTTTGTTGACGCAGAAAAAGACGTTAAATGGGAAAGTGACGTTCGTAATGCTATCTCAACAGAAAAAGCAGAGGATTTCGTAACAGATATCCACAACGAGATAAAAGAAAAAATCTCAGCTAATGACTCACTTATCAACTGGTTTGCTAAAGACCTTGAAGAGACATTGGCAAAAAATGCAGAATATTTTAAATCATCTGCTTCATCCTCTAACTCATCATCCTTTTCATATTAATTAAAAGACCCCGCTTAGAAGCTCTAACAAAGCTCTAAGCGGGGATTTTTATTTGTTTATTTATTTAACAACCTCATTGCGTTATTAAAAAACATATCGTCAATGCTTTTCTGAGGATACCCTCTTTTCAGCAGTTCTTCATATAGGGGCTTCATTTTTTCAACGCCACTGATTTGCCCGTTAATTGTGCAACCGTCAAAATCACTTCCGATTGCAATAGCTTTCTCAAATCCGTTTTCAAGGAACCAATCAAGCTGTCTGCAAATACCGTCAACGCCCTCAGCATTTTCGTCATCAAGGAAAGCATTGTAAAAATTAATTCCCACAACTCCACCAAACTCATTGATTATTTTTACCTGTTCAAAGGTCAGATTTCTCTTTTTGCCCTTTGGTTTATTAACAATGTCAGCATTGGAATGACTTGCAATAAATGGTTTGCCTGCAAAATCGGCTAACTCAAAAAAACTTTCACGGTTCAGGTGCGATGCATCAACAATAATACCGAGGCTTTCTGCCTTTTTCACGAACTCTTTACCGAATTGGGTGAAGCCACCGTCAGAAAAAGCACCGCCTGCAATTTCATTGCGTGCATTCCATGTCAACGTTATAAGCCGAACGCCTTTTTCGTGCAATCTCTCAAGCCCCTCAAGAGACCCGCCTGCCGCAGAGCCGCCCTCAACCGAAAGAATGGCATTTACCCCCGCCGATGGGCTGCCGTTAAATACCGAAGCTTTATCGCTATTCTCTTCAATCTGACTATAGAGATAATCTGAAACGTTCTCGAAATATTCTGACGCCTCTTTGCCCCTTAATTCGTCGGGAATCCACACAGCAAAGGATTGAACAAGCTTATCTATTCCGCTTGCTCTTTCAAGGTCAAAATGAAGGTTATTATTTCTTAAAGCCAGTTTTCTTTTGTAGCATTCACCTATGGTGTCACAATGTAAATCTACTAGATTCATATAAACCTCAAAATGCATTCTTAATGTGGTTGATTTTTACCACTTTTTCATCTCTGACAAATACTTCAATAATGTCAAACCGATATTTCATATCCAAGGAGTTAGCATTCATAAATGCAGCCGCACTACCCCGGATATTCTCCCTTTTTCTGCCGTCAACAGCATCTGCGGGGCTAGTCAAACCGCCCTCTGTCCGGGTTTTGATTTCAACAAAGCAAAGCTTTTTCCCTTTTTGGGCAACAATATCGAGCTCACCCACATAGGTTTCATAGTTTGCGGCTAAAATCATATACCCCTCGTGGCGAAGGTATCTTGCCGCCTCCTGTTCACCGAGAGCACCCAATAAATTATTATTCATTACCCTCACCGATTATTTTCTTTAAGAATGATTTTCTATGAACTTCCGATATACCGAATTGCTCAATCATTTCATAATGGAGCTTTGTGCCGTAGCCCTTGTGCTTTGAAAACTGATATTGCGGATATTTTTTATCTATTTCAAGCATAAATCTGTCACGACTTACCTTTGCTATAATTGATGCCGCCGCAACAGACATACATTTGGCATCACCTTTAATTATGGTGATTTCTTTAACGCCTGATTTGGGCTCACGGTTGCCGTCAATATATGCAAGGTCGGGTTTTACACTAAGACCTTCAATAGCCCTTTTCATTGCAAGAAAGGTGGCATTAAGAATGTTTATATCGTCAATCTCCTGTTCGGTTGCAACGCCCACAGACCAACTGACAGCATCACGTATTATATCGTCGTAAACAATGTCTCTTTTTTTCTCTGAAAGCTTTTTCGAATCGTTAAGAATCTCGTGTGAATAGTTTTGGGGCAAAATTACAGCCGCCGCAAACACGGGGCCCGCCAAAGGTCCCCTGCCCGCCTCATCCACACCGCAGACAACCCCGTAGCCATTGTTATGGGCTTCGGTTTCATATGAAAAATCAAGCATAATATCACCATAAAACAAAAAATCTCAAGGAAAAATCCTTGAGATTAATTTTAATACATTTATTGTGGTAAATCAAGAGTTAATCTGCCAAGCTTACCTGCACGGTATTCATCAAGCAGCATAACAGAAGCTCTTTCATAATCTATTTCCCCGCCGGAAATGAGCATACCCCTTTTGCGACCTATCATTTCAAGAATTTCATAATCCTCTTTATCCTCAAAGCCGCTTATTTTAAAACGCTCCGCAATACGGTCACAATAGCCGTTTTTAAGCACGTTAATCAATCTGAGTGCTAACATCTCGCTATCGAGTATTTCGTCCTTAACTGAGCCGATAAAGGCTAATTTGTCGCCCACTTCCTTATCCTCGAACTTGGGCCACAAAACACCGGGTGTATCAAGAAGCTCAACACCGTTACCAACAGCAAACCAACTGTTTGAACGGGTAACACCGGGTTTATCTGCAACCTTGGCACGGTTTCTGCCCGCCATTTTGTTAATAAACGATGACTTGCCTGTGTTAGGTATGCCAACAACCATAACACGCAAGGGCTTACCCTGCATACCCTTTTCGGTGTTGCGTCTGATTTTATCTTTAAGAACCTCTCTGACTAACGGCAAATAGGCATTAAGCCCTTTGCCCGAACGACAATCAACGGGTATTGCATAAATGCCGTTGCTTTTATAATATTCAACCCACTTGGCGGTTGCTTTTTCATCTGCAACGTCGCATTTATTTAATAAAACAATTCTCGGCTTGTTGCCTATAAGCTCAGCAAGCTCGGGGTTAGAAGAGCTCACGGGTATTCTCGCATCAACAATTTCTGTCACCAAATCGACAAACGGCAGACTTTCTTTAATAAGCCTGCGTGTTTTTGCCATATGACCCGGAAACCATTGAACTACTTGTTTCTGGTTATCATTCATAATCGTAAATATTAAAATCACCAAGGGGTAAAACTCGTACAAATGCTTTACCCAAAACGTATCTTTCGTCTATTGGCCCGATAAGATTTGATCTGCTGTCTGTTGAACCGTTTCTGTTATCACCCATACAGAACAAAAAACCTTCGGGAACGGTATACGGGAACTTTATATCATCAAGGTTTTGCAAAATAAAGTTATCTCTTATATAAGGCTCGTCAATAGCCTTGCCATTAACGTAAACGGTGGATGTGCTGTAGTCGATGTTAACGGTTTCGCCACCTTTAGCTATAACACGTTTAATCAACGGCTCATTAAAATAGTTGGGGCCGGTTATAACAACAATATCACCGTGCTCATAAGACTCCTTCTGATAGGTGAGAAGCCAATCACCATCATTAAGGGTGTTGGTCATAGAAGTGCCCTTAACACCAACAAGGCGGAAAGCAAACGTAAACAACAATGCTATTATAACAAACGAAGACATCACAACAGATATCAAATCATAAACAGCAACGTATGCCTGTTTTTTATTCTCTTGTTTTTTACGTGTGTCATTTTTTAACACAACTACGTCACCATCTTCGGAAGTAACCTCTTCTTTTTCAGATGTAACGTCAATGATTCTTTCGTCTTTATCCATAGATTACTCTACCTTTCCGGGAGGCAAAAGCTTAAACAAAACCTTGCCAACAATCATTCGTTCATCTACGCAACCCAACGCAGTAGAGCGGCTGTCAAAAGAATTGCCTCTGTTATCGCCCAAAACGAATACCGTTCCCTCGGGAACCTTTATGGGGAAAGCAATATCGAACTGTTGAGTTGTTAATTCTTGTGTATATTCCTCTTCAGTACCATTGACGGTAACTACACCTGTAGTGAAGTTTATATCCACCTCATCACCCGCAATAGCAATGATTCTTTTAACTATGGGTTTGTTGTTATCGGGACCCGATAAAACGACAACGTCGCCCCTTTCAGGCTTGTAGCCAATGGCAGAAACAACAATTTTGTTGCCATCCTCAAGAACAGGCTTCATAGATGGGCCCTCAACGTCAAAAACTCTGAAAAAGAAAGTGAAAATAATTGCAACGGCAACGAATGCGCACACAATCATTTCAAACACCTGAAAAACAGAAAGCTTTTCTCGTGATTTTTTGCGACCTTCTTCAGCTTCGTTTGACAATTTAATATTATATTCTTCGGTTTTTCGCACTGTGCTCACCTCTGTTTAAAGCTTTTACGGACAAATCGGGTAAAAAATCCTAAACAACACCACTTAAGGCGGTTTGGGATATGCTTAACTCTAAAAGAAATCAAGGGCAGATTTACATCTGCCCCTACATCCCGACTAAAATCAGCCGATTTTTTCCTTAACCTTAGAAGCCTTGCCGACTCTGTCACGAAGATAGTAAAGCTTTGCTCTGCGTACTTTACCGTAGCGAACAACTTTAACTGCTGCAACGTTGGGAGAGTGAACGGGGAATACCCTTTCAACACCAACACCGTAAGAAACACGGCGAACTGTGAATGTTTCACTAACACCGCTGCCTCTTTTAGCGATTACAGTACCTTCGAAAGCCTGAATTCTTTCTCTTTCGCCTTCACGGATCTTAACGTCAACTCTAACGGTATCACCAACGTTGAAAGCGGGCTTCTCAGCCTTAAGGCTGTCCTGTGCAATAAGTTTTAATGCGTCCATAATAAACCTCCGATTTTTTCAAGCGTTCGTGCCAAATTGGTAGCGGACCGCCAGCTTTAATGTTGCCATTAACTGCCGTTGTTTGGAAACAACGCACACATAGACTTGATAATAATATCACAAAGAAAAGAAAAAATCAACACTTTTATACAAATATTTTCGAAAGTTTATGCCTATGTGCAACTATTGAATTATACATAAAAGCTCCCTCTGTGTCAACAACAGATGGAGCTTTTAAAAATGTTAAACAGCGGGGATAAATATAATGCTAAGATCTGCGGTTGTGTCGCCATCAAGCTCGTTTTCCTTGGCTATGGCTTCAACTGTTGTGTTATATTTTCTTGCAATTGACCACAGACTCTCCTCTTCATCGGGGAAGTAAACCGTAATTGCATTTATCTTTCTTTCAACGGTGCATTCGCAAGGAATAAGGTTTGTAACAACATCAATAATCCTCTTTTGGAAAATTGTTCCTTTAATCCTCAACTCACATTTCACTTCAACGTTGTTGCCGCCGTTTACGGAGCAATCAACAGCCGAAAGCACAACCTCGGGTACACAGACAATATCCCGGTCTGCAAACTCCCCTTTTTGCTCATATTTATAATCAATTATCTTTTCTGTGCAAAAAAGGCTGCCTGTTGCATCCTTCAGCAAAAGCGAAGCACCAATTGTTCCCGAAATAACAAGGCAATCATCCTTTTTGCTTGCTTCGGCGCTGATGATTTTACCGGTTACGTTAACAATAGATTTTATTCCCTCACCCGATACTTTAACGTCGCCTCTTATAATTTGTGTTTCACTGATGTTTCCGCAATGAGAATAGAAGGTGCAAAGGCTTTTCTCCAACTCCACACTACCGCCGACGGCATACGCATCGCTTATAACAGAAAGCTCCTTTTCCTCCCACATAGTTGCAGAAGCATCAATACCCAAGGAAATGTCAAACACACCCTCTGAGTAATCGGACTCACCTCTCTGGATAACCTCTGCCGAAACAACTCTCAAAACAACGTCACCTGAAAAACGTTCTTCCATTCCGTCAAATTCAAGAATCTGATTTATTGGTAACGTATGCTTCAGGTGTTCTGTTGACGTTTTATCATCTGCACTAACGTAGCAAACGTCAACAACAGCGTCTCCCTTTACCATTATTTTATTGCTGATTTTTCTTATATCGGTACAATTTGCAACAGCGCCCACGCTGACAACGAAAGCCGCCGGGATTTTCAGCGACACGCTGTCACTCATTGAAAATTGACGGGTTTTTCTGCACCCAAGCGACATCGCTTTGATATTTTCTGTTTTTTCTTGAATATTACACTTTTCTTTTAAAGACACAATATCAATGCAGTCCTGCACAAATGCAGAAACCTTGATAACAACACCGCACTTTATCTCTGCTCGCTTTGTGCCGGTAGCACGACAATTCACGTAAGACACGTCAAGCTCGGCGGTAACGTCAACCGCACCGCCGAAAATCTCGTTTTCACAATGCCTTGTAAAAGGTCTTGCCTGTGAAAAGCAGTAAATGCAACCATCTTCTGCGGTATATATCATTCTCAACTCACAAATGCCGTCGATTGTCACACGCTCGCCCACAAGCTTGCAGGAAACTATTCTGGGCTCGGCACTTGATTTTATGATTCGGAGTATCTCCGGCATATATTCCGGCAAAGCAAAATCCGCCTCAATACACTCTTCAATTGAATTATCGTTGACATTTTTCAGAAATTTGTAATCCTCGTGTTTTAAAGAAATATCCATAAAATTAACTCCCTTCATATACCTTCTATGAAAGTATATGAGGGAGCTATTGCTGTTATTCTTAGTAATTATTCCGATTCTGTGCTCTCATCTTCAGGAATTTCGTAATCATCATAAAGAAGAGTGTATAGAAGCTGTTTGTTCTGTTCAACGTCAATGCTGATGCTTGAGCCGTCCCATTCGCTTGAATAATGCCAGGTATCCTCAAAGGGTATCTGCTGTTGAACAATGAGGTTTTCCATATTCATCCCAGACTTTGAAAAGCAACCGAAAACGCTTGTGGCAAGGCTCCAGAAATCCGATGCAGAAAGAGTAGTTTTAATAAACGGCGCAACCGCTTCAGCTGTGTCCATAAGTTCAAACACACCTGCAGGATTCATTTTGTCCTTTACCTTTTCGAAAATAGCGGTTATAACCTTTCTCTGTCGTTCTGTTCGCATAAAGTCAGAGTCAAGCTTTCTGATTCTTGAATACCACAAAGCCTGGTAACCGTTAAGATGAACACTTTCGCCGCTTTCAAAATAATCGGGCTTCACCTCGTTGCCGTATCTGTGGCGGTTGTTTATATAATCCGCCTCATTTTCAGTTACTTCAACCTCAATTCCACCCAAGGCATCAACCAAATCGGTAAACATTTCAAAATCGACGGTTGCATAATCGTCAATTTTTATACCGAAATTCTGCTCAATAGTCTGCACGAGAAGATTAGCACCGCCCCAAGAATATGCGGCATTAACCTTTGCTTCACGCTCACCGGGGATATCAAGATGGGTATCACGAAGAATTGAGCAAACCGTTATTCTGCCTGTTTTTTTATTGACAGAGATTATCATTATACTGTCGCTTCGTGAATTGCCGCCACTTTCTTTATCTGCACCGATAAACAAAATATTGCGAACGTTTTTATCGCTGACGAGAGAATCAACGTCCTCTATATGTTCAATTGGCTCAGCCTCCTGAAATTTACCGACAATGCTGTTAACAACAGAGGAAGCAAAGCTGCCAAGACCGATTATAACGGCAAGCAAGGCTGCAAGAACCACAAGCTTTACGGGTTTCTTTTTATGCTTCTTCTTTCTTTTTGCTTCAAAATCAGATACAGAATCCTCGTCCTCTTCGGCATTATAAAAGGGAGCAGGCTGTTTCACCACGGGTATATCCTCTGTGGGGAACTTGCTCGCTTTTTTTATTTCCTTTGGTTTACTGATATATACGTCATCCGCTTTAGGGCTTCTTCCGATATACACGTCCTTTGAAGAATCCTGATAATCACCGGAAGAGTCTGAGAAGCTATATATATCCTCGTATTCTGTTGGTGTTGAGTTGCTGTAAACATCCTCATATTCAACAACCGGCTCGTTAATTTTTTGGTTGAGCTCGTAGTCTTCCTCAATCATTTTTAACAACTCAGAGTAGCTATCATCGTTAGAATATTTTTTATCTGACATTTTATTTCTCCTTTGATAAACTCCGTTGATTCTATCATATTATTAAAATATTTGCAACAAAAAACCCCGTTCACGAATAAACGGGGTTCAGAGTGTTTAGTTGACTTTTACAATCCAGCCGAGCTTATCTTCTTTTTTGCCCCACTGAATACCTGTGAGTTCATCATAAAGGAACTGAGCAACAGGGCCGATTTTTGAATCGTTGATAACAAGATGCTCGTCACCATCGATGTATTCACCAACGGGTGAAATAACTGCGGCTGTACCTGTGCCGAAGGATTCGGTAAGTGTGCCGTTTTTATGAGCTTCTTTAACCTCATCAATAGAAATTTTTCTCTCTTCAACCTTGTAACCGTTTGCTTTAAGAACCTCAACGCAGGATGCTCTTGTAACACCGGGAAGAATGTTGCCGTCTTCAAGAGAGGGTGTGATAACTGTGCCGTCAATAACAAAGAAAACGTTCATTGCGCCAACTTCGTCGATATATTTTCTCTCAACACCGTCGAGCCAAAGAACCTGAGCATAGCCCATTTTATCTGCCTTTTCCTGACCGATGAGAGATGCGGCATAGTTACCGCCGGCTTTAGCCATACCCGTGCCGCCTTTTACACAGCGAACGTATTCACGTTCAATGTAAATCTTAACAGGGTCCATACCGTTTGCATAGTAAGAACCAACGGGTGAAAGGATTATTGCGAAGATGTAGCTGTGAGAAGCGTGAACACCAAGGAAAGCGTCTGTAGCGATGATGAAGGGACGGATGTAAAGTGATGTTCCGTCGTTGTGGGGAACCCAATCCTTATCAACGTCAACAACAGTTTTGATAGCCTCAAGAACCATATCGGGGTCAAGACGAGGAACGCAAAGACGGTCGCAGGTGTTGTTCATTCTTTCAATGTTTTTCTGAGGACGGAAAAGCTGAATGTTGCCGTCAGCAGTTCTGTATGCTTTAAGACCTTCGAAAAGCTCCTGTGCATAGTGGAAAACCATTGAAGAGGGGTCAAGCTGGAGAGGACCGTAAGGAACAACTCTCCCGTCGTGCCAGCCCTGACCTTCGTCGTAGTTCATAATAAACATATGGTCAGTAAAAAGTTTACCGAAACCGAGTTTGCTTTCATCCTGAGGTTTAGCCTTAGGTGCTGTTGTTTTTTCAATTTTGAAATTGTAGCTCATTGAAAATAACCTCTTTTCTGAAAATTAATAGTCGTAACCGAGCTTGAGTGCTGTTTTGTTAACCTCGAGAAGATCCTGGTGACGGGCAGAAACAACCTTTGCGAGGGGTGCATCGATACCGTCGAAGCCAATCTGAGGTACTTCTTTAAGAAGCTTACCGGTTATAATCATATTTGCAAGTGTGTTGATGCCTTTTTCGTTAGCAATCTGTGTTGCGGGGATATAGAAAACATCAACGTCTGTTCTCTCAACCTTGCGTGAAATAAGAGTTGAATCAACGAAAATTTTACCGCCTGAAACAACTTCATTTTCGTATTTGTCAAGAGAAGGAAGGTTCATAGCAACAAGAACGTCGGGTTTGCCGACAATGGGAGAACCGATGGGCTCGTCGCTGACGATAACGCTGCAGTTTGCAGTGCCGCCACGCATTTCGGGACCGTATGAAGGAAGCCATGAAACCTGTTTGTTTTCAAGAAGACCTTTATACGCAACGAATTTACCGGCAAAAAGAATACCCTGACCGCCGAAACCGGCAAAAAGAATGTTACATGCTTTACTCATTATTTTGCCTCCTCTGCGTAGATATCTTTATAAACACCCAAGGGGTAATAAGGAAGCATATTTTCCTCAAGCCATTTAAGTGCTTTTTCGGGGGTCATACCCCAGTTTGTGGGGCAAGTTGAAACAACCTCAACAAGAGAGAAGCCCTTGCCATCAAGCTGATTCTGGAATGCTTTTTTGATAGCGGCTTTTGCCTTTTTAACGTTTGCAGGATTGTTTACAGAAACTCTTTCGAGATATGCCGCACCGTCAACATTCTGAAGAAGCTCACATACCTTAACAGGGTAACCAACAGTGTTAACATCTCTGCCGTAGGGAGAGGTCTGAGTAACCTGACCGGGAAGAGTTGTGGGAGCCATCTGACCGCCTGTCATACCATAAATTGCATTGTTTACGAAAATAACTGTGATGTTTTCACGTCTTGCAGCGGCGTGAACAGTTTCAGCAGTACCGATAGCGGCAAGGTCACCGTCACCCTGATATGTGAAAACAACGTTGTTTTCGGGGTCTGCTCTTTTTACACCCGTTGCAACAGCAGGAGCTCTGCCGTGAGGTGCCTGAATAAAGTCGCAAGTAAAATAATCATAAGCCATAACGGAGCAACCAACAGGGGCAACACCGATAGTTCTGCCGTCGATACCGAGTTCATCAATAACCTCGGCAACAAGTCTGTGAATAATACCGTGAGTGCAACCGGGACAGTAGTGAAGCGGTGCATCTGTTAACGTTTTGGGTTTTTCGAATACTACCATTATTTGTCGCCTCCTTCATTGATTTCTTCAATCTTTGCAAGTACCTCTTCAGGTGCGGGAATCATACCGCCGGTGCGGTTGCAAAGATATACAGGTTTCTTGCATTCAATTGCAAGCTTAACGTCTTCAATCATCTGACCCATATTCATTTCAACTGAAATGAATGCTTTGCATTTGTCAGCCGCTGCTCTGAGAACCTTCTCGGGGAAGGGCCAGAGAGTAATGGGACGAATCATACCAACCTTGATGCCTTTTGCTCTTGCTTCAACAATAGCATTTTTAGCAACACGGGCTGTGATACCAAAGGAAACAACACAGATTTCTGCATCGTCCATAAGATATTCTTCAAAAAGAACTTCGTTTTCTTCTACTGTTTTGTATCTGGCATAACGCTCAAAGTTTGTCTTTTCAAGCTCTTCGGGTTTAAGGTAAAGGGAGTTAACGATATTGTGCTTTCTCTCACCTTTTGTACCTGTAAGTGCCCACGGCTTGTCATATTTTTTAACTTCGCCTGCATCAAGGCTTACAGGTTCCATCATCTGACCCATTGTACCATCTGCTAAAAGCATTGCAGGCATCTGGTATTTATCAGCAAGTTCAAAACCTTTGAATGTCATATCTACCATTTCCTGAACTGATGCCGGTGCAAGTACGATCATATGGAAGTCACCATGACCTGCTCCACGTGTTGCCTGGAAATAGTCAGACTGGCTCGGCTGGATACCGCCAAGACCAGGGCCACCTCTCTGTACGTTTACGATAAGTGCCGGTAAATCACAACCTGCTATGTATGAAATACCTTCACTCTTTAATG
>JAZRPC010000010.1:0-2398 GCA_045649005.1 Acutalibacteraceae bacterium | reverse complement strand
ATTTCTGAAGAAGCAAGAGCCGCTGCAAATGCCTTTATTTCCGATACCTATGGCGACAAGTATCTCCCCGATAAACCCAGATATTTCAAAACACGTGCTGGTGCACAGGATGGTCACGAGGCTATAAGACCCACAAACGTTGCAATTACCCCCAAAATCGCAAAGCAGAGCCTTACAAACGACCAGTATAAGCTCTATAACCTTATTTGGTGCAGATACGTTGCAAGCCTTATGGCTGCTTGCCTGCAGGATACCGTTAAGGTTGAAATCAAAGCGGAAAAACAGGGCGTGGACGGTTATTGCCTGTTTACAGCAAGTGGCTATTCAGTTAAGTTTGACGGCTTTACCGCACTTTACGAGGTTTCTCAGGATGATGAAGAGGCTGAAAGCACAATTCCCGAAATTAAAAAGGATGATTCTCTCAAGGCTAAAGAGATTAAGGGTAATCAGCATTTCACTCAGCCCCCCGCACATTACACAGAGGCATCTCTTATCAAAACACTTGAAGAGACGGGTGTTGGTCGTCCCAGTACCTATGCTTCAATAGTCAGCACAATAATAAAGAGAGAATATGTTGCACGTGAAGGCAAGCTTCTTAAAGCAACAGAGCTTGGCGTTGCAACAACAAATCTTCTTAAAGAAAAATTCCAAAAAATAGTTAACACTAAATTCACCGCATCAATGGAAACAAAGCTTGATGAAATTGATGAGGGCAAGTGCAACTACATCGAAATGCTTCGTGAGTATTATGATGACCTTGAAAATTCTCTTTCAAAAGCAAAGTCAGATATGCAGGGTCAGAAAATTCAGCTTCAGGAAGATATAACAGATATCAAATGCGACAAGTGTGGCAGAAATATGGTTGTTAAGGTTGGCAGATTCGGCAAGTTTCTTGCTTGCCCGGGCTACCCCGAGTGCAAAACAACAAAGCCCCTTGTTGAAGAAACAAATGCAAAATGCCCCCTTTGCGGCGGTGACGTTATCGGCAAAAAATCAAAGCGTGGCTACCAGTTCTACGGTTGCAGTAATTATCCCGAATGCAACTTTATGACTTGGGATAAACCCATTGGCGAGGATTGCCCCAAGTGCGGCAAAGCCCTCTTCAAAGGCAAGGGCGGTATGATTACCTGCTGTAACGAGGCTTGCGGATACAGCTACAAGGCTGCAAGAAAAAACGCAAAGAAAACACAGGAAAATGAAAATGACTGATAAAAAAGCGGTTGTTATCGGCGGCGGGCTTGCAGGGGTGGAGGCGGCTAAACAGCTTTCAAAAAGAGGCATAAGGGTTACCCTTTATGAAATGAAGCCTGTGAAATTTTCTCCCGCTCATAAAAAAAACGGATTGGCTGAGCTTGTTTGCTCCAATTCGCTGAAAGCCGCAAGACTTGGCTCTGCGGCGGGTCTTTTAAAAGCAGAAATGCGGCTTTTTGACTCTATTTGTCTTAAAGCGGCAGATATAGCACAGGTTCCTGCGGGTGGTGCACTTGCAGTTGACAGAGACGTGTTCTCGTCGCTTATAACAAAAGCTGTTGAAGATGATGAGAATATAACTCTTGTGCGAGAAGAAATAGCAGAAATACCCGATGCCGACGTTGTAATAATTGCGGCAGGTCCCCTGATGTCAGACAGTCTGGCAAAAACGGTGGGCGAGCTTTGCGGGTCTGATTTTCTTTCATTTTACGATGCGGCGGCGCCCATTGTCAGCGCTGAAAGCATCGATATGGAAAATGCCTTTACTCAGTCTAGATACGACAGGGGCGGTGAGGACGATTACATCAACTGCCCCCTTGATAAAGCTCAGTATGAGGAGTTTTACGAGGCACTTATAAATGCCGAGGGTGCAGAGCTTCATTCTTTCGATAAAAGAAAAGACGTTTATGAGGGCTGTATGCCAATTGAGGCGCTTGCCTCACGTGGAAAAGATGCCATGCGTTTCGGTCCTCTCAAGCCGGTTGGGCTCACTAACCCCAAAACAGGTCACAGACCGTGGGCAAACCTGCAGTTGCGTCGTGAAAATGCTGCGGGAACAATGTTCAATTTAGTTGGATTTCAAACTAATCTTAAATTTTCAGAACAAAAGCGAGTCTTTTCAATGATTCCTGCTTTACGAAATGCAGAATTCTATCGTTATGGTGTTATGCACAGGAATACATTTATAGATTCGCCTCGTGTATTATCAAAAGATTTATCACTTAAATCAAACTCAAATATTTATTTTGCTGGTCAAATTTCGGGTGTTGAAGGTTATACAGAATCTGCGATGTGCGGTATTATAGCTGCAGAGAATGTAATCCGTAAAATCAATGGAAAAGAACCACTGGTTTTACCTGATTTCACAATGACAGGGGCACTTTTAAACTACATAACCGATGAATCAGTATCTAATTTTCAGCCTATG
>JAZRPC010000009.1:0-2613 GCA_045649005.1 Acutalibacteraceae bacterium | reverse complement strand
TGTAAAAAAGCGCAGACCGTATAAAACTGGATATAGCAAAGGGTTCTACAGGTTTATTAAGCCTGTAGAACCCTTTAAAAATA
Source organism: Acutalibacteraceae bacterium (assembly GCA_045649005.1). Taxonomy (GTDB): domain Bacteria; phylum Bacillota; class Clostridia; order Oscillospirales; family Acutalibacteraceae; genus DTU089. The sequence goes on along the minus strand of JAZRPC010000009.1, from coordinate 2,530 downwards.
TCAAAAACTTAAAATTGATGGAAAAATTATTTTTTATACTACGAACAAACTTCGCCACTCGACGTACCTCTGTACGCCTTCGGGCAAGCAAAACCAAGTCCGAAGCCTTGGTTTTGCTCAGTTTGTCCGTTCTGCATCTTTTTTCCTATCCACTTTTTATATACCATATTATATATAACAAAAACTCCATCCGAAAATCGGATGGAGTTTAAAATTTAAAACAAACTTGCGATTTTGTTATTAAACTGTTTCTTTTTTCTTTCTTGTAAGAACGAATGCTGCAGAAGCTGCTACGCAAACTGTTGCTGCAAGAGCGATACCAACATCGCCTGTTTCCTCTGAACCTGAGGAAGAGCCCTGAGCTGTTGTGTCGAGGTTGGGAGCTGCTGCTGTTGTATCTGTAACATCAGCGGGACCGTCATCTGGACCGAAAAGGTCTTTGAAGAACTGGATGATTTTATTAAGCAAATCTTCGAGCATTCCGAAGTCGAAGCCGAGGCTCTCAAGGAACTGCTGGAACATATCTGAAATATCAATGTTGTCGTCGATAAGCATTTCAATGATATCTGTGAGCTCTGCGTTACCGAAGAGATTGATTATTGCATCTGCCCAATCACCGAATGTAACGTTGTTGCCTGCAAGCATATCTCTGATAAGCTGAAGAAGTGCGTTGATGCCCTCTGATGTGGAGCCCTCGCCCTCACCTTCACCATCAAGTCCGCCACCTGTTGAACCGCCGGTTGTTGCGGGGGGTGTGTTTTCGGGATAGTTGAAAGTGATTGTTTTATTTTCAACTCTGATTGTTGAAGCAACGTCGTTAGCGTCGTTACCGTCATCTGTGAGGAACTCATCGAGATAAAGGTCAACTACTGTTTCAGCCTTTGTGGTATCGATTACGTTGAATGTGATAAAGAAAAGGTCTTTAGCAGATTTCTTTGTAACACCATCGCTTGACACCCAACCGAAAGCATATTCGCTGTTTGAGCCACTCTTGAAACCACTAACGGGCATACCGTTGAAGTAGGGAGTGAAGTTATCTTCTGCATCCAACCAGCCTGCTGCACCTGCATCTGCAACTGCGAGAACTGTGGGGTCAAAAGAAACATAGAGGTTAACACCGGTGAGCTTCTTTACTGCAGGAGCTTTAACTACGAGTGTGAAGGTTGTTTCTTCAACTGCAGTTACCGCTGATGCGTTTTCGTCATAATCGCCCTCAAGAACTCTTGTTGCGAGACCGGGATCAGACGCTGCCAAACTCATCGGTGCCAGACTGATACAGATGAGTAAAGCTGAAAGAAAAATCGCAAGAATTTTTTTCATTTATATCTTCCTTTACTAGAAATTGCGGAAAACCTACCGCCCGATAAGTGAGCATAGTTATAGCAACACTTATAAACTAAAATGATTATATTACAAACAAGCCGCAAAGTCAATAGAAATTTTGTTTTTATAGTATTGTTTTTACTATTATTTTCACGACCTGCAAACGCCCGAAAACCTTGATTTTATAAGGCTTTCAGCCTATTCCGTCATTTTACACAAAATATCTTTGCTTTTTTGTACACCAAATCATTTCAATCCGAGAGCAGATTTTATCCCGAGCAGATTTTCATCCCCCGTGTAATTACGCAAATCTGCAGTTAACCTATTCAACAGCTCAACCCGCTTGCTTTCGGGAAGCTTTTCGTTAAGGTTATCTGTAACAGGCAACGCAAACATACCCAAGGAACAGCATTCAGATAATTTTTCGGGTATCATTTTTATTGCTTTGCCGTTAACGATGCGTTTTGTGAATCTGCAGTTTTTATCACACAAATCGCATATATACCCGCTGTCTTCAAAAGGCATTGGCGGATTTTTCTCACACGGGGTGCGTGAAGTCAATGCACCTGTGGGACAAACGCTGACACAGGCGCCGCATGAAACGCATTTGCTTTCACCAAGAGGCAAATCGAATGCGCTCACAGGCAACGTGCCGAAGCCCCTGCCGAAAAGCCCGAGATTCTCTGTTTTTGAAATCTCACGACATGCTCTGACGCACTGGGCACAAAGCAAGCATTTATTGTTATCCCGCACGATAAACGGGTGGCTTTTATCCTTAGGATATTGCCTCGATTTACCGCTAATGGCATTATCCAAAGCATCATATTTACGCATAAGAGGTAAAAGTTCACAAGAATAAACGGCAGAGCAACCGCACTCAAGACAGCGTGAAGCCTCTTTTAATGCCTGCTCACGGGTAAATGTGCTTGCCACCTCATCAAAGCTTGTCTTTCTTGAATCGGCATCAAGGAGGTTTACCTCCTCACCCGTTATTTCAGGTGTGCTTGCAAGAATTGTGGGGTCAAAGCTTTTGTTGACGGAATATGCCGGCAACTCTGCACAGAACGTTTCGCCTTTTATGTAGCAATCAATGGACTGAGCGGCATTTTTACCGCCGGCAATTGCTTTTATCGCAATATCGGGACCTTGTTGAAAATGTCTGCCCTCAATTCGCCTGCAAAGCCTGTTGAAACCTTGCTGGAGCAAT
>JAZRPC010000008.1:0-14686 GCA_045649005.1 Acutalibacteraceae bacterium | reverse complement strand
AAGAACAAAGCAAGCCTTGTCGAGTGCCTCGGGGCGCTCTGTGCTTGTTCTGATGCAAACAGCGGGGAATGGTCTGTTGATTGAGGTGAAAAAGCTTGATTCCTCGGGAAGAGTGCCACTGTCTGAAACAACGGCATAAGCGTTCATCTGAAGATTGTTATAGTCGTGGAAGCCCAATGGCTCGTGGCGAATAACTCTGCTGTCGAGCTGAAATCCGCTTTGCTCCAATCTCTTTCTTGAACGGGGGTGGCAAGAATAAAGAATGGGCATATCATACATTTCTGCTATTTTATTGATAGCATTGAAAAGCGAAAGGAAATTCTTTTCTGTGTCGATATTCTCTTCTCTGTGGGCAGAAAGAAGAATGTATTTCTTCTTTTCAAGGCCAAGCTTTGTGAGGATATCTGACTTTTCAATGTCGGCAAGATTTTCGTGAAGCACCTCTGCCATAGGCGAGCCTGTAACATAAACACGCTCTTTGGGAAGACCGCATTCATGAAGATATTTTCTTGCGTGCTCGCTGTATGCAAGGTTAACGTCTGAAATAATGTCAACGATTCTTCTGTTTGTTTCCTCGGGGAGGCACTCATCCTTGCAACGGTTGCCCGCTTCCATATGAAAAACGGGGATATGAAGTCTTTTTGCAGAAATTGCAGAAAGACATGAGTTTGTGTCGCCGAGAATCAACAATGCATCGGGCTTTATCTGTGCCATAAGCTTATATGAGCAGTTAATGATGTTGCCGACGGTTGCACCAAGGTCATCGCCCACGGCGTCCATATAAACCTCGGGGTTTTCAAGCTTCAAATCCTTGAAGAAAACGCCGTTAAGGTTGTAGTCATAGTTCTGACCGGTGTGGGCAAGAACACAATCAAAATATTTTCTGCATTTATTGATAACCGCCGCAAGTCTTATAATCTCGGGACGTGTGCCAACAATTATAAGAAGCTTGAGCTTGCCGTTATTTTTAAAAGAAACATCTGAATAGTCAAGTTTAATATCCATTTCTATAATCCTTTCGCATGTGTTAAGGAGGGGTTAGGTGAATTTGCGAGAATTTTGTTCACAGCGATTTTTTCCCTGAGCCGAAGCAATGCTGTGGGCAAAATTATCCAAATTTACACGGGGTCGAAGAAAGTGTCGGGCTTATCCGGGTCAAACTGCTCATTAGCCCACATAACAGTAACCAGATCCTCTGTGTCGGAAAGGTTTATTATGTTATGGGTGTAGCCGGGGAGCATATGAACAGCCTCGATTTTTTCGCCGCTGACTTCAAAGTTAAGAACCTCATCGGAATCAACTTTTCTTTGCTGAATAAGACCTTTACCGGAAACAACAATGAAGAATTCCCATTTTGTGTTGTGCCAATGCTGGCCCTTTGTAATACCGGGTTTTGATATATTTACGCTTATCTGTCCGCATTTTTCGGATTTGATGAGCTCGGTAAAGCTACCTCTTGGGTCAACGTTCATTTTCAAGGGGAAAGAAACCTTTTCCTTGGGAAGATATGAAAGATACGTGGAATAAAGCTTCTTGGCAAATGAATTATAGGGTATCTCGGGCATCAACAAGGTTGCGGGTTGATTTTTAAACTGATTGAGCAAGTCAACAATTTCGCCAAGAGTTACCTTATGGGTTATTGGGCAATAGCAAAACTTACCGTCAGCTTTTTGAACCTCACTAAGACCGTCAAACTCGCAGCGGTGGGGCATTCCTCTGAGAATTGCAAACATTTCATCAACAAGGTCGTCTATGTAAAGAAGCGTGAGCTCTATTGCCCTGTCGTTAACCTGAATTGGTAAATCGTTTGCAATGTTGTTGCAGAATGTAGCAACAGCGCTGTTATAGTTTGGTCTGCACCATTTTCCGAAAAGATTGGGGAAGCGGTAAACATAAACCCTTGCGCCCGTTTCTTCGGAGTAGTTAAAGAAAAGGTCCTCACCTGCTTTTTTGCTTTTGCCGTAGTCACCCTCGGCATATCTGCCGATAAGTGTTGCCTGCAAGGAGCTTGAAAGCATCACGGGGCAAGTGTTATTATGCTTTTTCAAGGTATCGAGAAGGGTTGAGGCAAATCCGAAATTGCCCGCCATAAACTCCTCCTGGTTCTGAGGACGGTTTACACCCGCAAGGTTAAAAACAAAATCCGCTTCCTTGCAATATGTATCAAGAAGGCTCATTTCGGTGTCGATATCGTATTCAAAAATTTCGATATCGGCGCCGATTCCTCTTGTTTTGTCTTTGCCGTCACGAACGTTTTTTAATGCAGCACAAAGATTTTTGCCTACAAAGCCCTTTGCACCCGTAACAAGAATTTTCATTATTTTTTCTCCCAGGAAGCAAGCTCGTCTCTGATGTATTGAAGTGAAAGGAGCTTTTCCTTTACCTGCTCAACATCAAGAAGGTCTGTGTTATTGGAGTTGAACTCGCTGAGCTTTGCACGCTCTGTGTCGCCCTCTTTGAAGTATTTATCATAGTTAAGTCCACGCTTATCGCTGGGCACACGGTAGAAATCACCCATATCAATAGCGTTTGCACATTCTTCATTTGTGAGAAGTGTTTCATACATTTTTTCGCCGTGACGGATACCAATAACCTTGATTTCTGTTTCGGGGTTGAAAAGCTCTGTAACGGCTTTTGCAAGTGTTTCAATGGTGCAAGCGGGTGCTTTCTGAACAAGAATATCACCTGAAACGCCGTTTTCGAATGCAAAAAGAACAAGGTCAACAGCCTCGTCAAGTGACATAATGAAGCGTGTCATTGAGGGCTCTGTGATTGTGATGGGCTTGCCCTGTTTAATCTGGTCAATCCAAAGGGGGATAACCGAGCCTCTTGAACACATAACGTTGCCGTAGCGTGTGCAACAGATTTTTGTCCTCTCGGGGGAAACTGTTCTGCTTTTTGCAACAATAACCTTTTCCATCATAGCTTTTGATGTACCCATTGCATTAACAGGGTATGCCGCCTTGTCTGTTGAAAGACAGATGCAAGTTTTAACGCCTGCGTCAATAGCTGCTGTGAGCACATTTTCTGTGCCGATAACATTTGTTTTTACTGCCTCAATGGGGAAAAATTCGCAAGAGGGCACCTGTTTAAGAGCCGCCGCATGGAAAATATAATCGACACCGTGCATTGCATTTTTAACCGATGCAAGGTCACGCACGTCACCGATAAAGAATTTTATTTTTTCAGCAACCTCAGGCATTTTTGCCTGGAATTCGTGACGCATATCATCCTGCTTCTTTTCATCACGGGAAAGAACACGAATTTCTCCGATGTCTGTTTCAAGGAATCTGTTAAGAACTGCGTTACCGAAGGAGCCTGTTCCGCCGGTAATCATAAGAGTTTTTCCTGTAAATAATGACATATTTATTCCTCCAAAGAATTATATATTATTTAAGTTATTAAACTTTTTATACCTTTTTTAAAAAGCCTTTAGCCAAATTCAAAATTTCATCCAATTCTTTCATTTTAAAGAGCTTTGCGACCGAAAGATAAACAACAACTCCGATTGTTATTTGCATAGCAACCTTCAGGTAAATGTTTATGCCCAAGCTATCCAAAGCATAAACCACACCAAACATTGCGCCCGCCAAAATAAACTTTGGCAAGACATCTGTCACCTGCTCTTTTATTGTGTAGCCTATGTGTTTTTTGCCCGGATACATATTTATAAAGATTGCTATAAAATTCGCCGCAATCTCGGACATGGCAATAAGCCATATTCCTTTGTTAAGAGCAATAGCCAAGCCCAACAACGCAACCCCGACAACTTTTCTTATTATATCAAGCACCAAATATTCGGTTGCCCTGCCGGATGCCTTCAGATATTGCAAGCTGGACATTCCTATAGGCTGAATTGCGTAGTTAATACACGTTATTTGCAAAAACACTACACAGGGTAGCCATTTTTCTGTCAAAACAATTTCAATAAATGCTCCTCCTACTGCCGCAAATCCCAGCATCATCGGAGTGATAATAAATGCACTAAGACGATTAAATTTTCTGACAAGCGCTTTTTGTTCATTGATATTATCCATCTTTGACATAACCGGGAACAACGCCGTATTAATTGCGGTGATAATATTCAGAACAAGCATTTTCGGAAAATTCACGCCTTTTTTATAAAAAGCCAGATCCTCGCCGGAATACCTGTTACCAATTGCAAGACTCGTTAAATCCGCATAAACGGTTATGAACAAGCTTGAAAGCATCAGCTTAACACCAAACAAAAACATCGGCTTGAAACGCTTGAATGAAAAATAAAGCTTTGGCTTCCATCTTGAAGAAGCTGTAAACAAAACACAATTAAGAAACAAAGAAAGTAGGCTTTGTGTTACCAATGCCCATACACCGTAGCCGTTATACGCCATAGTTATACCGACGGTTGCGGAGATAATCATTCCTGTTATGCAAAGCTTAAAGAGCTTTTTAAAAAACAACTGCTTCGTTAAAAGCGCCCGATAGAATGATTCATAACCCGAAAGGATTACTCCGATTCCAAGCACACGTATAACCTTCACAAGCAAATCATAATCATACGACTTGTTGAGAATTGTTACTATTGCGGGGGCAGAAACAAATATTATGCCGTACATTGATAAAGAAAACACAATATTAAAAATAAACATTGTAGAATAATCTTTATCTGTTGCATCCTTTTTCTGTATCAGCGCATTGCCGAAGCCGCCGGAAACAAAAACCGTTGCCAGTTGAGTAAATATCTGCGCTGCGGCAATAACGCCGTAATCCTCGAGAGAAACAAGACGGGCAAGAATCACAGAAATCACAAGACCTATTCCCTGACTACCGACTCTTTCAAAAAAGCTCCAGAACAAGCTGGTTATCACTTTCCCCTTTTTTGCCGCCATTTTCTCACCTCTTTTACTGTTCTAAAATGTACTTTACACTATAATCGGGCAAATTCATCGGAAACAACTCGCAAACCTCACCGAATTCAATGGTTTTGCACATATTGGTTTTAACAAATTCGCCCAGAGCGTTTTGCGGATTGCTGTCTTTTTCCACCACAAACGCCAACGGATATTTTTTTAGATATTCTGCGCAAACATCATTTTTTTGCAACGAAAAATGAATAATAGGCTTACCGTATGACATATATGTGATGATTTTTGACGGCAAGCTGTTTGAAACGGCATTACCTATACTAAGCAAAAAGTCGGCTTCGTTGATAGCCAAGTTAAGCTCATTCTTACCTACATAGCCGTGAACACGAATAGTGTCGTCGTTAAGAGCATTCAATAACCTTTCACAGCCCTTGCTGTAAAAATCAATTCTTCTGTCAGATAGTTCAAGCTCATTTAAACTATCTAACATTTTTTGCGGAGAGCGATATGCAAAATCCAATGTGCCGCCATAAAGAAAACTGCAACAAGAATTGTCTTTGCTTTTTTTTGTGTGAGCAGGGGCGCATAAAAGCGGAAGGTCTGTTATGACCATTTTACTTTTATGCGTGCCGTGCTCTTTCAACCAGCACTCTTCATGGGATTTATGCACCATAATTAAATCTGCGTATTTATAGATTTTTTCAAGCAGATATTTGTATGCGTTTATGATGTAGCCGCCGAATTTTGAGCCACCCAATATTCCGTCTGCAACGGAATCAAGCTCATAAATTATAAATTTCAAATCTGAATTTGCTTTTTTCAGTTTATATGCAGAGATTACTGCCTCAACCGGGAAATATACGCTCACAACCTTGTCGAAGCCTACTGTTTCATCCAGTTTTTCGGCAACATCCACCGCATTTTTAACCGAAGCCTTGTTGTATTTCGGTGTTCTGCTGTGCAAAATCATTTCTTTTAACAAGTTGATGCACTTTGCCGCAAAGCTTTTGGGGCTTTTCTTGTCAACCCGTTTGTTTAAAACGGATTTGATATTGTCAGTCGCATATACTTTTTCTTCGGAGTCAAAGCTGATTACAAAAACCTGTGCCCCCTTGTTTTCCATTTCGGTAACGAGGGCTTCTGCGCAAATACCGTTTGCAGAGGTACCGTAACCCGAGGTGAAAACAAGGACCTTTTGATTATTTATTCCCATCTTATTTTTTCACCTTATTCTTTAAGGCGGCACTAAAACGTTCCGTGCCGACTTTTAAAAGCTTTTTCCAAATAATTGCACGCACATCGTAGCTTGTCCTCATTACCTGTGTTGATTTCTGATTGCATTCTGCCGAGCTGTGTAAATCATATACATATAAACCAAACCCATCCTCAGGGCAAGAACAGTTACACTCGTGGGGACGGTATTTCAATTTCCATTGTGCAACAACTTTAAACGGTCTTGGTTTTGATGACACAAGAATATCGGCACCGACAAAGCATTTTTTTATTCCGTACAAATCGAGTATTACTTTTTTATCCTCAAAGCCCTTTACGCTGTAGTATTGGCGTTCCATAAAAATATCGTATTTTACCGCCTGAGAAAATTCGGGGAACCGATATTTCATGGCTGATGACGCCAAAGATACCTGATAATCGCAATTTGCAACATCGTTGTGCTCGCCGGATTCTGAATGATTTGTTGTTAAAGAATGGTGCGGGTAAACATAGTACAAATCATTTTCAACAATATAAGCCATGTAATACTTCATCCAGGACCTGCTGTCCCAATGAAGAATATAATCGGGTATTTTATCAAAAAGTTTATTTTCTTTTTCAAAATAGCCTTCTTCGTTAAGAACATACCATTCTTTGAATTTTTTCCACATTGAGCTTGTCCAGCATTGACCCCATGATTGCGCAAATTGCATTAAATAAGCATCATAACCGTTGAACTCCGGCTCAAAAAAGTGACCTGCACAAACATTGAAGAAATGCTTGTATAAAGAAATACCACCGATTTTTTCGTCGCAGCCGTAAAAATCAACGCTTTGCTTTACATAGCTGTAAAACCCTTTTGACACAGTTATGTCATCTTCTAAAATAACAACCGCTTTATATTCAAGCGCCATATCACCACATTTTATAATGTGCTGTCTGAGGCCTTGTCGCTCTTCAAAGGCTCTTACGGTTTTTTTGCCGTTTTGCCAAACAAAGCTTTCTGCAACTGCCTTTACCTCATCCTGACGCTGACCTTTATCAATGCTTATGAGTAAATCCACGCTATCATTTTCAAAATCAGCCCGAGAAATTGAATCAAGCAAACGCTGCATTGCATCCGGTCGGTTATAACCAACTGCAATTACGCATATATCAGAGGTTTTTTTGCTTTCACAAAACATAGATTGCTCCTTTAATCGACAAGTTCTTTTAAAGATGAAAACTTCTTTCCGTTAGCTTTTATCCACGAAATATCTTTGTCCCACCACGAAAGCTTCATTAATTCGTCAATTTCTTCTTCGTTGAAGCGGTATTTTATGGTTTTTGCCGGAACACCGCCCACTATGGCATAGGGCTCAACATCCTTGGTAACAACTGCACCTGCGGCGATTATTGCACCATTGCCGATTTTAACTCCTGCAAGAATTGTTGCACCGTAGCCAATCCACACATCGTTTTCTATAATAACATCAAACTTTTTTTCTTCGTCTGCATATTTGAATTCATCAAATTTATTTTCGTTAGAAAAACTCAAACCCACACAACAGTCTGTGCTGTAAAAAGCAGGATGGGTTGAAACAAACTCACCGGATGGGTGCAGTCCGTTAACCACATTTACGCAATCAGAAATCGAAGTAAATCTTCCGATTTTGCCACGTATTGCAGAATGGCTTCCGATGTATGAGCCATATCCCATCTCGCCGTTAAAAGTGGAATTTTTACCAATGTAGTTGTGGCCTTCAAAAACAGCTTGAACGGTAACGCTGCTGCCGTTTTCGAATTTAACCTTCTTCTTTGAATTCTTCAACCGAATCAAAAGCATCTTCAAACGCTTCTTCATACTTCTTTTCCTCCGAATAGTAGCTTTCACGGTGATAGTGGTAATGATTCCGACGGTACCTGTAAAAACTCCGTGGTTTTCTGATAATTGCCACACTAAAGCCCAGCATCAAATATAAATAAGGTTCAAAAACGTAGCTGCCCGAAAGCGACAACTTAATAAACACCAGACACGCCAGCATAAGCAAAAACTTGAAATCTCTTGAGTGTCTGCTTTTTATTAATGCAAACAAAACTAATCCAAGCATAGCTATGAGCATCAGCGTACCTGCAACAATACCGAAATGGCACCATACTTCAAGCCATATATTATGAACATAGAAGCCAAGAAGATATCTGTCACCCATAAAGCCATAACCCATTATGGGGTTTTGTATTATTGCCTCCGTTGCTTTTTCAATAAGGTACTCACGGCCCTTGCTTTCTAAAACGTTGCCGGAAATAAAGAATTCGAATACTCGGGTGCTGAAGCCAACTCTTTCAAACATATTGGCGACAGCTGAAACAATTTTCAAGAAAAGTGCTTCGTTTGCAACAACCGAAAGAATAATTGAAAGCACCACAAACAGTAAGAAAAATTTCTTTATATTTCGTGTTCTTGTAACATCAATAATCACTAAAATCATAAAGAAAACCAATGCACAGATTATTGGCCCTCGTGTGCCGAAAATAAACAGCACAGGCATCGCAGATATAGCTATTGCCCAATACAGCTTTTGCTTTTTTACGGAAGCATAACATATCAGATACATAACACTGGGCATCAGCTTATATGCCGCATCCATATCATCCGCTTCCAATATTGCGCCGGAATTCAACAAATAGATTCTGTAAACAAGAACACAAACAACACCCACGGCAGAACACCAAAACAAATCTCTGGAACAAGTCCTGAATGAGAATGCCGTGCCTACAAAATACATCGGAACAGAGGCAATCAAAATACTGAACCAATCTTCTTTAAAGAACGCTCTGTTATTAAAATGAATGCAGACAGAGACAAGAACTACCAAAACAAAAAACCAATAGAAAAACACATCAGAACCCCTGACACGCCTCAAAAACCATGGCATAGCTGCCATAGTTGCCAAAATAATGCATACAGGAATAAAAATTGTTGACAATGAACCGATATACGGAATTCTTTCAATAACTGCTTTAACGAAATTCAGAACTGTAAACTGTGTCCAAATTAACGCAATCAGTAATCTGTATGCTATTGTATTATAAGGTTGTTTCAACAAAGAACGTGACACACCCATTATAATATTCTCCTAACAAATTCTGCTTATTTTTCAATAAACTCAAAAATTCTTTGAGCCTGCTTATTTTTGTTTTTGTTTTCAACAACAAAACGGCGGGCTTTGTCGCCGATAACCTTTCGTTCTTCATCCGTCATTTCTGACAGAGTCTTTATCGTTTTATGCAACGCATCGACTGAATCATTTTCGGGGTAGATAATGAATTCATCGTATTCATCGGGGATTCCGTCAAGCTTGTATGCTATGACGGGAACACCAGAAGATAAATATTCAAGATTTTTTGACGGGAAGCTGTATTTTGTAAAATCCTCGTTATTCTGCCTCGGATTAACAAGGATCTTTGCATTTTTCTGCAACGCAAGAACAATTTCTCTGTCAACCCTGCCGAGAAAACTGATTCTTTCGTCAGCCTTTACCCTCTCCCGCACAAGCTCTTCTGCATCGCCGGAGCCACACAAAACAAGCTTCAACTCAGAATCCTGAACCTTCCCGAAAGCATCAAGAAGTGTTCTTATGCCGAATTTTTCGTTCAGCAGGCCCGAGTATAATATATATTTTTTATTTTTAAGGTTTTCTGCTACGGCTTCATTAACTTCGGTTGATTTTGTGGTGGCTATTCCTTCCATTACCACAAAGGGTGCCGTCAGTTTCAATCGCTGTGCCATCTGTTTTGTAAGCAAAACGTATCTGTCAACAACGCCGTAAAGTTTTTCGCATCTTCTGACTTCAAAATCGTGATAAAGCTTTTTGGCACCCGTTGGGGGGGTAGTTGTTGAATATTCCGGTATATCCGCAATAAGGCACGCAATAGTTATATCGGGGTTTATCTGCTTTGCCATTTTTGCAAGTGTCAGAAACATCGAATTAGCGGTATAAGAAAACAATACCTTCTTTTTATCAGACTTCTGTCTAGCCCATTTCTTTACATGCTTTTTGAAATAAAAAACATTTATAAATCTCTTAACACCGAAAATATTGCAACAATGAACGTTTACGTCGTCGGAAGCCCCTTTGTCTGCGTGGTTGAAAGAAAAGCCTTCGATAAATTTATCGGTGTATCCGTTAGGGTATGCATCAACAGGAAGATAGTTAACAATTTTTATGTCGCCCATACCGTTTTCTTCGAACCCGTCGATTATATTCCATTGAAGAACGTTAGCGGCATCCTGCAAACCGGTTTTCATTTTACTTTTAATTTCGCTTTCTTTTTCACGGGGAAAAAGTCTGCCCAAAAATAAAACGTCGAGACTCATAAATTCACTTCCTTTCCGAAAAACTGCTTATCTTATCAAACGCAGACTTCCTCTGCCTCTTTTTCTTCGTCCTCGTTGTGAGCGAACGATATGTTATTTGGCTTGAATGTGGGAACAAGCTCTTTTATAACATCCACAACCTCTGTGTGAGATGCATCTTCAATCATATTTCTGAGTTCGTCAAGCTTTCTGAAAAGTCTTTCGCCGTCAAACTCCATAGGTCTTGCAACATAGATAAGGTCATTCTGTGTTTTCTGAATACCCTCTTCACTGATAAGAAGCTCTTCATAAAGCTTTTCACCGTCACGAAGACCGGTGTATTTAATCTCAATATCATCACCCGGAATATGGCCGGAAAGCCTTATAAGGTTTTCTGCAAGCTCCCTTATTTTAACAGGTGAGCCCATATCAAGAATAAAAATCTCGCCGCCCTGTGCGTAGGCACCCGCCTGAAGAACAAGTGAAACTGCCTCGGGTATAAGCATAAAATAGCGGATTATGTCGGGATGAGTAACCGTTACGGGGCCACCCGCCTCAATCTGCGCCTTGAAAAGCGGTATAACGCTACCGTTTGAACCGAGCACGTTTCCGAAACGAACGGCAACAAAATCCGTTTCGCTTTTCTTGTTGAAGGTCTGCACAATCATTTCGCAAACACGCTTTGTTGCACCCATAACGTTTGTGGGGTTAACCGCTTTGTCGGTTGAAATCATAACAAAACGCTTTACGCCGTATTTCGATGCGGTTTTTGCAAGGTTATATGTGCCGAAAATATTGTTCTTGACCGCTTCCTTGGGGCTGTCCTCCATAAGGGGAACGTGTTTGTGAGCCGCCGCATGGTAAACAAAGCTGGGCTTGTACTCTTCAAAAATGTCGCAAAGTCTTTTTTCGTCACGAACAGAGCCGATAAGCACCTTTAATTCAACATCGGGATAATTCCTGCGGATCTCCTGCTGAATGTCGTATGCGCCGTTTTCGGCAATATCAAGAATGAGTATTCTTTTGGCAACACCGCTTTTTGCAATCTGTCGAACAAGCTCACTGCCGATTGAGCCGCCGCCGCCTGTAACGAGAACGGTGTGATTTTTGAGCAATTCAAAAACCTTTGATAAATCGGGCTTGATTTGTTCCCTTCCCAAAAGGTCTGTGTAATCAACCTTTCTGATTTTTACTTCAGAGCTGTTGTTTTTCTGCAAATCGGAAATGAGCGGAAGAATTTTTAAAACGCAACCCGTCTTGTTACAGATTTCAAGAATTTCTTTTTTACTTTTTTCGCCGGCAGAGGGCACTGCAAAGAAAATCTCGTCAATATCAAGCTCCTGTGCAGTTTTTATAATTACATCTCTGCCACCATAAACTTTAACACCGAACAGATAGCTGTTGTGTTTAATTTTGTTGTCATCTATAAGTGCAACAACGTTATATCTGTTAACGTTTTTAATGCCTCTGAGCTCTTCAATAACTCTCTTTGCCGCATTACCTGCACCGATTATCATAACTCGTTTTTTTCTTGTTTCTCCAACAGGTCTTTCAGCAATAATCCTCATTCGCCAGAAATTGTAGCCGAGAAGTATCCCGCCTCTTGAAACCATTATGAGGAAATACTGAATTGTTACGTACAGCGCAAACCAAGTGAAGAAGTTTCTGGGAGCATCAATCCAGATGAAAATTGATGCAAAGAACGTTACAAGCTTTGAAATAAAGAAAGCAAGGCTGAGCTTTGCATAGTCGGTGGCAACAAAATACTGCCACATTCTTTTATAAACTCTGCAAATCACAAACAATCCAAGCATTGCAATAAGATCTACAGCAAGAACCACAAGGATATGGTCTGTGAACCAGTCAGGCAAACGGCGCACAGCATCGTATTTAAGTGTTGCAGAAAAAACCGTTGCAAATAAAGCAGAAATTATATCAAGCAAAGCCAAAACTATTTTTATGTGTTTTTTTATCAGTGTACCTGTCTTCTCAAGAAAGCTCAAAATATTCACTCCTTAATAAATTTGCACACATAGCGCATAAGGGCATACGCCCACAATCATACATCGTAAATTCTACCATATTACTATTAAAAAAGCAATAGAAACTCCCCTGTTATTCCTTGTATTTTTTTGCCATATATATGTTTTATTTACTATAAAGAGAATTTTTCCTGCTTTGTGTCGTTGACAAAACAATTTGTGTATATTAAAATTAATTCGAAAAAACGAAAGGAGCCGGATTATGCAAACTGATTGGATGAAAAATTTAGATGATAACACCCCCATAACCGGCATTAATCTGCCGGGCACACATAACAGCTGTGCAAAAAAAGCAGATTTCGGTTTTCTTTCAAATTGCCAGAACAAAACAGTATATGAACAGCTTTGTGCGGGTGTGCGTTTTCTCGATATACGTGTCGAAAAAAAAGGCGATATTCTTATCGCAGTTCACGCAATAGCAAATTGCAGAAACCCCGAAAACAAAGGGGTTTTGCGCCTTGACACCGTTCTTGATGATTGCAAAAAATTTCTTTGTGAAAACCCATCTGAAACAATCCTTTTTTCTTTCAAAAGAGATGACGGTGAGGGTGATGAAAACACCTTTGATTTATTTTTCAAGAACTATGTAAGCGATGCTTTATGTTACACCGAAAACCGATTCCCAACCCTTGGCGAGGTGCGCTCAAGGCTCGTTTTACTCAACCGTTGCAACCACTCTGACAAGGCTTTTTATGAGCCAAACAGCACCGGAATAGATCTTACAAAATGGCCCTATCAAGACAAATTCAAAGGTAAGATATTTGAAAAATTCAACGTTTCCGAGGGTGAAAATTCAGACAAATTCACCTGTTTTGTGCAGGATATGTACAGGCTGAAGCCCCGTGAAAAATGGGAAAAAGCAATCGCCCCATTCCTTGAAAATCCCCCCGAAGCACAAGGGGCAATTATCAGCTTTTTCTCTTCAACGACCGGGCTTTTCACCCCCAAAATCACAGCAAAATATATCAATAAAAGGTTAGAAAACACAGTTCTCCAACCCAACAAAAAATACGGTTGGATAATCATGGATTACCCAACCGACATATTCATTAATGAAATAATTAACAGCAATTTTTAAGTGTTTTTAAAACGATAAATTCGCCAACTGTAATTTGGATGCAGTTGGCTTTTTCTCTGCCCCGATGGCGTAAAAAATTACGTCGAGTGGGCAGAAAAATGACAAATGCACCAAATTATTTGCCGACACAGAAGTTTTTGAAGACCTCGTTGACTATTGTTTCTGTTGCTTTCTCGCCTGTCAAAACGCATAAATTCTCAACGGCACAGTCAAGGCAAACATTGATGGCATCGGGTGTTATGCCGATGCTGATACCATCAAGTGCTTCTGCAAGATTTTCAACGGCTTTTACAACACAGGAGCGCTGACGCTCGGTGGTTATAAGGGGTGCCGATGGGTCAAAGCCCGCCGTCCCGACAACGGCTTCAACCGTTTCTGAAAGCAAGTCAAGACCGATGCTATTTTTTGCCGATATTTCAACGATATAATTATGCCCGACAATTTCTTTCACTCTGTTGAGTGAAAGATTTTTTTCTTTGTCGGTCTTGTTGACAATAACGATAGAATTTCTTGATTTACAAAGCTCCAGCAACGCTTCATCGTCGCCTGTCAGCTCCTGCTGTGCATCAAGAACCATAAACACAAGTCCCGCTCTGTCAAACCTTTCACGGGCTTTTGTAACACCGATTTTTTCAATTTCATCGTCTGTGTCGTAGCGTATGCCGGCAGTATCCGCAAGACGTAACGTAACGTTACCGACCCTTACAGTTTCTTCAAGCACGTCACGTGTTGTTCCCGCAACGGAGGTAACAATGGCTCTTTCTCTGCCGGAAAGAGCATTAAGCAGAGTGGATTTGCCCACGTTTGGTCTGCCGATTATAGCGGTGTCTATGCCCTCAAGAATCGCCTGACCTGCATCAAAGCCCGACAACAGCTTCTGAAGTCTGTTTTTTACGTCAGCAATTGTTTCACCCATCTGCTCATCTGTCAGCTCGGGGATTTCATCATCGGGGTAATCTACCCACGCCGCAAGAAAAGCCGCTGTTTTTGCAAGCTCATCTCTGCATCCTGCTATTTCTCGGCTAAGCGCACCGTCAAGTGCATTGAGGGTTGCGGCTCTTGCATCCTCACCCGAAGCAGAAATAAGCGACATAACAGCCTCCGCCTCGGAAAGGTCCATTTTGCCGTTAAGAAAAGCTCTTTTTGTGAACTCGCCACCCTCTGCAGGCACGGC
>JAZRPC010000007.1:0-4909 GCA_045649005.1 Acutalibacteraceae bacterium | reverse complement strand
GAAGACCAGATTGAATGGTACAACACAACACGTGATGAAATGACTGCAGAAAACGGTGGCGAGGTTGTTCCCGCTCTCGCATTCCAGCACATCATTCCTCAGGAGCCTGTTGAAATGATTTTCTTTGAGGGTGCTATTGCTCTCGGCGAAGCTACCATCAATTTCTCAGACGGTTCTGTTTATACACCCATCCCCGATATCACCAAATACGACGGTCTCATTTTCGAAAAGAGCTGTCCCAGCTACGGTAACGACGGTCAGTGGGATGCAATGCTTGCAGGCGGCGATGTTCTCGGTCTTGTTGTTGGTCACGACCATCAGAACAATTTCGTTGCACATTGCGACGGAATGGATCTTATCCAGACTCCCGGTGTTACTTACAACTCATACTACAGCAATATGTTCCAGGGTGCGAGAGTTATTGAGCTTTATGAGGATGACCTTACAACCTATGAAACATATAACCTTACATCAAACGAGCTTGCTCAGAGAGATGATTCTCAGTTAGGTGAGCTTGGCGGAAGAAACAACTACGATTTCTTCTATATATTTGAAAAGCTCTTCTCAACAATCTACAACTTCTTTGTTGATTTCTTCAAGGGTCTTTAATTAAAAACGGTTCGGAATCCTGTGATTCCGAACCGCCTTTTTATACACCGATTAAAATATTACTGTTTCTTATATTGCCGTCTTTTATAAAATCATTTACTGAATAGGCGTGCTTTTCAAGGTCGTTGCAGGTGGCTTTTGTTATTCCTTTTGCTTTTAAAAGGTTGGCAATATCCTCTGCGACGTTGTTTATTATTTCGAGCTTTATATTGGCGTTTTCTACTGTATTGTCGGTTGAAATAAGAAACTCAAGGGAATCTGCTAAATATTCACCGCCGGGTAAATCCCTCAACGCCCTGAATTGCCACTTGTAATACGGCATATATTTGCCGTTTAAAAGAAAATATATTTTCGATGCCGCATTGGAAAATTCAAAAAGTGCAAGCTGAGCAGAGGCAGTTTCGCCACGCTTCATAATACGGGGGTAGTTGTATTGCCCGCTCTGTGATGCAATAAGAAGGTTGCCTGCAAGCTTCTTTAGAAAAATATCCTCGGGCATATTGAGAAGCTTGTTGCGTATTGCAGTAAATTCACCCAAATCATCTTTGAAAACTTCACCATTTGTTGCTTCTGCCAAAGCGTAATCCGGGAGAGTGAACCATTGCTCCACAGTCAAGTCACCTGTTGGTGAGCCGGCTTTTTTAGTGTAAAAATCACTTGTTCTGAAAACACCGTTTCTTTTGCCGCCTACAGGCTTCACAAGGGTGCGCTTGTAGCCGAGAAACTCTTTCGGAAGCTTGCTATATGCCCGCTCAAGGCTAAAGAAAGCCTTGTTGTCAATTACACTTTCATCGGGCAGAAACAGGCAAAAGCCCGGCTCGAAATCGTGGTCGTGAGAAATGTCGTCATCGTAGCCGTAGCAATCAGACCCACTACCCACAAGCCCCACGGCAATTAAATGCTCGTATTCCGGGAATTGCTCACGGAGCATTGGTATACCAAATTCTTCATAGTATTTTTTTGAAAGCTCAAGTCCTTTCATAAATTACCCTTGCCCTTTCTTTTAATTCGTTTTCATAGAAAAATCTGCCGTAATACCCGAAGGTGGGGGCGCATTTTTCACAGACGAACGCATAGTTGCCGTCTGTTTGAGAATATTTTTCGTCAAGCACCTTTTGAGCCTTATCAAGTAAAACGTCAATTTCCTCGCAGGCGTTTTCAAGACCCTTCTCTGCTTCAACGGCGTTTGCCATATTAAGGTAGCTTACAGCCTGTTCAAGACTCTTATCGGGGTTGTTATTAAGTATTTCAATAGCTTTGCTGTAAAGTGAAAAAGCTTTTTCGTATTGTTTTAAATCCACCAAGGAAAGTGCAAAATTGTTGTATAATCCCGCAAGCCTCGGGTCGTTTGGGGGCAGGAGATTTTCATACAGAGCCTGTGCTTTAGTGAAAAGTGCAAGACTTTTTTCGGCCTCACTAAATGCCTTGTAGGCGGTGGCACAGTTGGTGAGTGCGGTTGCACCGGCGATTGTGTTTTCAATATTTAAAATAATTAGCAACTCCTGAATTTTTTCACAATGCTTGTAGCAAAGCTCCTTTTCACCACGTTTTCTGTAAAGCCCGATACACTCGTTGCAAAGAGAAAATAACGCTTTGTTGTTATTTTGTTTTTGTGCAATAGCCACCCATTTTTCTAAAAAATCACGGGCAGAGTTATAGTCGTTTCTGCTTAAAATGTGGTCAAGCTCATCAATAAGATGCTTGATATTAATCTGATTTTCAAAACTGTTCATATAAAAACCTCGGCTATGTTATATACGTATTTTATCACGATAAAGGAATTTTTACAATGATAATATGTTACCACGAGCACACTTTAGTGCGTTAAAGTGGTAAAGTTGCATAAAAGAATGAAATATTGCACAGGGGTCTATGGCAAAACATACAAAATAAAATAAAATGGCAAAAAACACTTTACTTTATCACGCTAAAGTGCTAAAATAACCACACAAAATAAAAGGTGAGTTCACCTATGGAGGAAAAATTATGAAAAAAGTTTTAGCTTTAGTAATGAGCCTTGTTCTCGTTGCAGGTATCGTTCTTGCTTTCACCGCTTGCGGCGAAGAAAAGAAGATTGTTGTTGCAGAAGCAGGTTCAGCAGGCGAAAGCGTTATGAAAGCAAACGAGTATTTCGCAGATTGTGAAAAGACTCCCGTTGACACACAGTCAAAGGCTCTTATGGAGGTTTCTGCAGGCACAGCTGATATGGCAGTTATCGACTACGTTATGTCTATCGGTTCAATCGGTGAAGGCACAGACTTCGAAAACCTTAAGCTCGTTGAAGATGCTAAATTCTCTCCCGAAGAGTACGGTATCGCATTCAGAAAAGGCTCTGATGCTGTTAACTATGTAAACAAAGCTATCAAAGAGCTCAAAGCAGACGGCACTCTTGCAGACATCGCAAAGGATTACAAGCTTCAGGATCAGCTTCTCGGCGACGCTGACTACGAAGACGTAAAGGCTGAAGAATCCGATTGGAAATACATCAAAGACAAGGGCACACTTGTTGTTGGTATCACATACTTTGCTCCCATGAACTACAAGGATGAAAACGGCGAGCTTACAGGCTTTGAAACAGAGTTCGCAAAAGCGGTTGCAGCAAAGCTTGGTGTTAAGGTTAAATTCCAGGTTATCGACTGGAACTCAAAAGAAACAGAGCTTGCAAGTAAAAACATCGACTGCATCTGGAATGGTATGACAATCACTCCCGAAAGACAGGAAAATATGCAGATTTCCATTCCCTATATGAAAAACGAACAGGCAGTTGTTGTTAAAGCTGACTGATTTTCAGGAGTAAATTAAATGTCTTTTGCTGAAGTTAGCCTTGAATTACTTGAAGGCTTTTACCAAAACTGTTATTTATTCGGAGCAACGCTGCTCTTTGCTTTACCGTTGGGTCTTGTGATTTCCATGGGCTCAATGTCAAAGCTCAAAATATTAAAGGTTATAACAAAAGCATTTGTCTGGGTCATCAGGGGGACACCTCTGATGCTCCAGCTTTTTGTGGTGTTTTACGTTCCGGGTCTTCTGTTCGGCACACCGATGAAATCCCGTATGACAGCCGCACTTATCGCTTTTGTTATCAACTATGCTGCATATTTTTCTGAGATTTACAGGGGCGGTATCGAGTCCATTCCCAAAGGTCAGTACGAAGCAGGTCAAGTGCTTGGTATGACAAAATCACAGATTTTCTTCAAGGTTGTTCTTATGCAGGTTGTGAAGAGGATTCTTCCGCCTATGAGCAACGAAATAATAACACTGGTTAAGGATACCTCTCTTGCAAGAGTTATTGCCGTTTCTGAAATACTTATGCAGGCAACGGATTTCTCAAGCCAGGGTATTATATGGCCGTTGTTCTACACGGCGGTGTTCTTCCTTGTATTCTGCGGCGTTCTTACATTGCTTTTCAATTTCATTGAGAAAAAATTTGATTATTACAAAAACTAAGGTCGGAGGGAGCTTTTAAAATGTCTGTGCTTGTTGTAAAAGATTTGAAAAAAAGCTTCGGAAAGACCGAGGTTTTAAAGGGTGTATCATTCACACTTGAAGAGGGTGAGGTTCTCAGCATTATCGGTTCATCCGGTAGCGGCAAAACCACAATTCTTCGTTGCATTAATCAGCTTGAAACACCCGACGAGGGCTTTATTTCTGTTGCTAATGAAGTGTTTTTCGACGGAGTAATCGGTAAAGACAGCGCTGAAGAAAAACGTCGCCGACAGCTTCTTGTTGGTCTTGTTTTTCAGGATTTTCACCTTTTCCCCCAATACAACGTTTTGAAAAACGTTACACTTGCGGCGGAGCTTCTTGCCGCTGAGGAAAAGGATTATAAAGAAAATAAAAAGCAGGTTCACGAAGAGATAGAAGCAAAAGCAAAGGAATTGCTTGCAAAGGTCGGTCTTTCCGAAAAGCTGGCAAACTATCCGTGTGAGCTTTCCGGCGGTCAGAAGCAACGTGTTTCTATTGCAAGAGCATTGATGCTTGAGCCAAGGGTTTTGTTCTTTGATGAACCAACCTCAGCCCTTGACCCCGAGCTTACGGGCGAGATTCTCAAGGTTATTAAAAGCCTTGCAGAAGAAAATATAACAATGGTAATCGTTACCCATGAAATGTCTTTTGCAAAAGCCGTTTCCACAAAGGTTATTTTTATGGACAATGGCGTTATTGCTGAAGAGGGCACACCTGAAGAGGTTTTTGATAACCCGAAATCAGAAAGAACAAAGGCGTTTATATCTAAATTCTCAGATTAATTATAAAAAAATTCTACGGTTTGCCTTGTTTTAATCCGGCTTTTTTTTTTTTA
>JAZRPC010000006.1:0-59187 GCA_045649005.1 Acutalibacteraceae bacterium | reverse complement strand
TCTGTAGTTATCACCATTCCATTGCCAAGTCTGGAAAGATACTCTTTGTCCTTTTACTGTTTTGTGAATATAGGGAGGCGAATAAGGTGGCTTATCCATAAGCAGAGCATCATAATCGCGAATACTGGCAACAAACATACCACCATACTTAATCTGATTTACGATACTCTTAATCGCAGATTCCAAATCATTGCCAGTAAGCATATGAGGTAGAGCATTGTCCATAGCAATCACAATGTCAAACTGCTCGGCAAATGTATTCGACAAAGCACAGAAGTCGGCGTGTTCAAAGTAAACACTTACATTATTCCTTGCGGCTCGTTCCTTTGCTTCAGCGATTTCCCCATCACTAATGTCCGAACCCGATACATTGTAGCCGATGGCAGCGAGGCCGATTGACTGTGTTCCGATGCCACAGGCACAGTCCAGAATATTTGCAGTTTTGTCAAAACCATTGGTCGCAAAGATTCTATCCAAAATCACAGCCTGTTCCTGTGTGGTGGCTTGCCAATCAAGAAACAGTTTATCATATTGAGAAGCCAGATTATCATAAAAAGTCTGGGTAATGCTCATATCGCTATCGCCTCGCCAAATTCAAGTTTGTAGGGTTGATTATATCACATATAATCTAGATTTACAATTGGGTGCGGGGGTAGCAAAAAATCAATGCGAAGCATTGTATATCATCAATTCCGCAAGGAATTGCATATCACCAAAACGTAGTTTTGTATATCATCATTGCGAAAGCTTTTTTTGATACACACCTGAAGGTGTGATGATATGCAGTCCTAACGGACTGATGAGATACAACGATAGCAACCCTATCGTTGATGATATGCCATTGCTTTCGCAATGGATAAAAAAATCTCGTTCCGAAGAACGAGATTTTTTGGTGGAGACGGTCGGGATCGAACCGATGACCTCTTGAATGCCATTCATGCGCTCTCCCAGCTGAGCTACGCCCCCGTATATTAAGTAAGAAGTAATAGTGAAGAGTGAAGAAGTAATAGTGGAGGGTGAAGAGGTTTTTTCTTATTTCCTCACATATTGCTTAGTGAGTATAGCATTTATGGGGCTATTAGTCAAGATAAGTATAATAAATAATTTAGTTTACACAATTTTTTCCATTTATATTTACAAAAATGTTTTAAAATGCTATACTTATTCTGTTTAAAAATACCTATTGAAAGGAAAATTTCAATGAAAACCTCAAGAAAAGTCATTTCCCTTCTTCTCGCCGTTATTCTCACGGTTTCCTGTTTCTCGGTTTCCGGCTTTGCGGCTGCTGAAGAGGAATACATCCCCTCAATCGTTATCCCCGGTATTTTCCAGAGCGAAACAAAATACTACGAGAACGGCAAGGTTGCTGTTAAAATGGACGGCACTCCTTATGAAGCGCCCTTCTTCATTGACTCCACTATCGAAATAGTCGGTGCCGCTCTCAAGGATGCTATTTCGCCAATCGCCAAGCTTCTTGTTTCACAGGAAGATAAAGACGAGCAGGCTGCTCTTGCAGTTGGTAACCTTCTCGGCGAGGTTCTTATGGAAAAGAGCCGTTGCGACGAGAATGGTAACTTTGTTCACGACATCAGAGCAACAAAATATAATTCAAGCTTTGCTGAGCTTTCTGCATACAATCAGGAATATATCCTTGACCAGATTCCCTTGCAGAACTACATTGACAAGGCCGGCGAAGAAAACCTCTATTTCTTCTCATACGCTTCATTGGGCAATATGAAAGCAACTGCTCAGGAGCTTTATGATTTCATTCAGTTTGTCAAGGAGGACTCCGGCTCCGACAAGGTTAACATCGTTCCTATCAGCCAGGGCGGCTCAGTTGCTAACGCACTTCTTCAGATGTATGCTGATAACAGCAGAAGCGTTGCAGAAGATATCAACAGAATCATCTTTGTTGTGCCCGCTCTTGACGGTTCAATCCTCATCGGTGAAATCTACGAAAAAGGTCTTCTTGACGACAGCTACGAGCTTTACAACACAATGCTCCCCTCACTTATGGGTGAAGATGACCTTGTAAGCTACCTTGTTAACGTTATTCTTCGCATTATGCCCAACGCTGACATCAACAACATTCTTGACAAGGCTGTTGAAATCCTCATTAAAGACTATATGAGATATTCAACTCTTCTCTGGGGTCTTTGCCCCTCCGGCAACTATCCCGCTTGCCGTGACAAATACCTGATGGATGACGGTCTTGAAATCATCCGTGAGCAGACAGAATGGTTCTATAACGCTCAGCTCAATTCAGACCAGAACATTCTTAACGCTATCAATGCAGGCGTTGAGGTTTTCGACATCGTTGACTACAACGTTCCCCTTTATCAGCTTGTTGACTCCTATGACGACGTTAACGCTGACGGTATCATTCAGCTTGATTCAACATCAATGGGCGCATACAGCGAAGGCGTTGACAAAAAGCTCCCCGCTGACTATGTTCCTGCTTGCAACAACTGTACCGACCCCGAAAACCACAACCACGCTGACCCCAACGGCATCGTTGACGCTTGCACAGGTCTTCTCCCCGAAACAACCTTCTATTTCTATAATCAGGACCACGAAAAAACAGGCTCAAACGACGTTATTATGAAGCTTGTTACAGAGCTCCTTACAGACAGCAGCTTCACAAGTGTTTTCTCATACCCCGACAGATTCCCCCAATTTAACGTTGGTAGAAACTCAAAGGGTCTTATGAAAGATGTTGCCGAAATGAAGGCTTACGACAAAAGCAACCTTACACCCGAGCAGGTAGAGGCTCTCGATGCCGCTATTGCTCAGGCAGAGGATGCTTTGGATAAGACAAACGTTGACATTAACGAATTTGAAGCGGCAAAGGCTCATTTTTATGAGATACGTGACGAAATCCTTAACGGCGACGAAGAACCCGAGGTTGACACAGACAACGACGCTTATATGAATTTCGGTGACCTTCTCTTCACACTTATCGAAATTCTCAGCGACATACTTTACATCTTCTTTGGCGGCAAGGGCTTCGTTGAAATGTAATTCATATCACAATAACAAAAGCGTTCAAACCAAATGGTTTGAACGCTTTATTTTTCATTTTATTTATATGGCAAATAACAAAATGCACTTTCAACCTTGCCGTTTTTCAGATACACTCTTGTTACACGGCTGTTTATGTTACAAATGAGCTCGTATCCGATAGTGCCAATTTTTCTTGCGATATCGTCAACAGAAATTGTCAAATCGCCGTCTGTACCGAAAATGGTAGCGGTGTCGCCACATTGAACGTCTTCAATATCGGTAACGTCTACCATAAACTGATCCATGCAAACTCTGCCGATTATGGGTGCAAGCTTGCCTTTTATTATAACCTCGGCATTGTTTGAGAGTGCTCTTGGCACACCGTCGGCATAACCTGCACAAAGGGTTGCAACCCTTGTGGGCTTTGTTGTTTTATAGGTGCAACCGTAGCTGACGCAAACGTCTGCGGGCAAGGTTTTCACCTGAACAACGTGGGTTTTCATTGACATAACGGGTGTGGGAGTTTTGATGTTTTTAAACTCCACCTCGTCTGACGGATTAAGGCCGTAAAGAATAATACCCTGTCTTACCATATTGTGGCTACTGTCAAGGTCAGCTATTGCGGCGCTGTTGTAAAGGTGGGTTATTTCAGGTTTAACGCCGTTTTCTTTCAGTTTTAAAACAAAATCATCAAATGCTTTAATCTGCATTTGTGTGTATGTTTTGTCAAGCATATCTGCGGCGGCAAAGTGGCTGAATACACCTTCAATTTCAACATTCGGCAAAAGGCTGATTTCTTTTATCGTTTCAACAGAGCTGTCGCTTGTATCAAAGCCGATTCGTGACATACCCGTATCAACTGCAATATGCATTTTTGCCTTGATATTTTTTCTGCCTGCGGCTTCTGACAAAAGCTTTGCCTCTGTCATATCCGAGATAGTTGTTGTTATGTTATATTGAATTATTTTATCATAATCGCCATAGGGGATATGACCGAGAATAAGAATGGGACAGATGACTCCGCTTTTTCTGATTTCAAGAGCCTCATCTGTTGCGGCAACTGCCAGATAATCTACCTTATCCTGCAAAAAAGAGGCAACCTTAACAGCACCGTGGCCATAAGCGTTTGCTTTAACCACAGCGAGAATTTTAACTGTTTCGGGCAAAAACTGCCTTACATTTTCGAGGTTATTTTGGAGAGCATCCAAGTCAACCTCGACCCATGTACGCAAGGAATCACGAATTTTTGACATAAAAAGCCTTCTTATTCTTAGATTGTTTTCATATACCTTTTTATAATACCACTTTTTTTATTTATATACAAGAACTTTTACATATATATAAAACGGAGCTGTAAAAAAAAGTTTTTTACAGCTCCTTAATTATAATTATTTACCTAAAAGACCGTTCACCATACCCGGGTCGTCGGTAATGATGCCGTCAACACCAAGGTTTATAAGGTGTTTTGCGTTTGTGTCTTTGTTAACTGTCCAGGGGTTAACCTGAAGCCCCGCTCTATGGGCACGCTCAACGTAAAGACGTGTAACAAGCATATAATATGGGTGCAAGGCGTCTGCACCGATTTCTTTGGCAAAGCTCACCGGACGGGGGGCAATTTTCAAAGAAATAAGTTGATTGGGGCTGTAAAGGATACCCGTTTTGCAGTTTTTGTCAATCTTTTTGCAGACAACAAGCAAAGCAGGGTCAAAGCTTGAAATGAGCAGCTTGTCAAAAAGACCGTGGTTTTTAACGGCATCAATGGTTTTCTCTGCAAGCTCCGTGCCCGCCTGACCAAAATGCTCGCTTTTAAGCTCAATGTCAAGAACCTTCATTTTGCTTCCCATTGAAGCGCTGACCTCAAGAAATTCATCAAGAGTCGGTATTTTAACGCCCTTGAATTCTTCACCCTTATAGCTACCGAAATCATATTGACGCAGTTCTTCAAGAGTCATATCTTTTATTGCGCCAACACCGTTTGAGGTTTCGTCAATAGTAAAGTTGTGGCAAACAACGGGGATACCGTCTTTTGTGAGATGGATATCGGTTTCAAAGCCGTCGCAACCGATTTCTATAGATTTTTTGAATGCTTCTATTGTATTTTGGGGGGCAACCTGATTGGCACCTCTATGGGATATAACGTTACATTCGCTCATAGGAACAGCCCTCGCTTCCTTTTTTTATAATTATACAGTATTTTACAATATCCGTCAACTTTTTACTTCTTTTTGAATATTTTTGCACCGAGAGCAACTGTTGCCGCAACTCCTGCAACACCGCCCGCAATAAGTGCAAGCTTTTGCTTTATCATTCCGTCTGCATCCCAAATGAACGCAAGCTCGTTTGCAAGGCTGTTGCCCATAAGCTCCTTGTAATCATAAAACTTTGTTTCGTAATTACCGTTTTCGTCGATTTCAAACATTCTTACACCACGAGTTCTTGTGCCATAGCATCTGAATGAAGCGCAAGCAGTCTGAACGAAATCAATTCCCTCATATTCTGCGGTGAAGCAGTTTGTGTGGTCGTGGCCGAAAACAACAGCTTTAACGTCGCCGCATTCCTTCATAGCCTCAAGCTGACCGTTTTTGTCGCTGACCGTGCAGGGATACTCACCGATTTCACCCTTTACCTCGGGCTTGAGCTTGTAATACTTGCCCTCGGGGCCGGGAACCGAGCCTGCCTCACCCTTTTCACATTCTGTAAGCAGCTCTGTGGTTTCAATCATCGGTATGTGCTGGAACATAAGCGAGGGAACAACCTCGCCCCCGTTTTGTGCTTTAAGCTGAGCGCTTCTTTTTTTATACCACTCAATAGCCTCAGGCTTCACCATTTCATAGCTTTTATCCTCGGCGCTGTCGAGCCACGCAGAATCCAACATCCAGATGTTGAACTGCACCTTTTCGCCGTCCTCGGAATAAATCGGAATATTATATGTAGCAACATCGGGGCTTTCGGTGTCGTCAAGTCCGATATTGCAGGAATATTTTCTGTAAACATCTGCTTGTTCTTCTTTTGAGATGTGGTTTTTATCATCGTGGTTGCCGTATATCATCGCAAAGGGTATTTTTCTTTGCTCAATGGGGGCAATAAGCTTATCTATGGCTGTTTCCATAGCCGCTTTTTCACCCTCAATATCGTGAATAACCAACTTTGTGCCGATTCTTGCATCGCAAAGGTGGTTGCCGAGAATATTGTCGCCTGTGAGCACGATAAGGTCGGGTGACAATGTGTCATAAGCCTTGTTGAGCATTCTTATCATAGTGGGTCTGACAAACTGCAAATCCTGTGCATCGCTGACCTGCATAATTCTGAATTTTTTGTTTTTAAATTTTAATTTCATAAAAAACCTCAAATATTAATTATAACCCCGGCACAAGAAATTTTGCTATGCCGAAATAGACAAACAATGAAACTGCGTCAACAATAGTTGTGATAAAGGGGCTCGCCATAACCGCAGGGTCAAGCTTCAGCTTTTTTGCGGCAATGGGAAGAATGCAACCGATAAACTTTGCACAGATAACTGTAACACAAAGCGTCAACGAAACAACAAGCGCAACGTTATCCGACACACCGGGTGTGCCCAACAAAAGCTTATCAACAACAATTATTTTCACAAAGCAAGCAAGTGCAAGAGAGATACCGCAAAGTATTGAAACACGGAACTCCTTCCACATAACTTTGAAAACGTCTTTAACGTCTACCTCACCGAGAGAAAGACCACGAATAACCGTAACCGAAGCCTGGCTACCGGAGTTACCGCCCGTACCCATTATCATAGGAATAAATGCGGTCAACACCACAAGCTTTGAAAGAGCATCCTCAAAGGATGAAATAATCATCCCCGTAAAGGTGGCGCTGAGCATAAGGAGAATAAGCCAAGGGATTCTACCCTTCCAGAGCTCCCACACAGAAATTCTGAGATAGGGCTTGTCGGTGGGGGCAATAGCCGCCATTTTCTGGAAGTCTTCTTCTGCCTCTTCCTGAATAACGTCAATAGCGTCGTCGAAGGTAACGATACCAACCATACAGTTTTCTTTATCCACAACGGGGATTGAAACCATATCGTATTTATTAAAAAGCTGGGCAACCTCTTCTTTATCGGCAATAGTTGTTACGCTTACGGAATTTTCATCCATAACATCTGAAATCAGCTCATCATCATCGCAGGTTAAAAGATCCATAGCTGTAACGAAGCCGAGTAGCTTATGCTTTTCAACAACGTAGCAAATGTTGACAGTTTCTGAATGTATGCCTGTGGATTTGATTTTTTTCAAAGCGTCGCCAATAGTCATCGACGGAGAAAAGCTGACGTACTCCAGAGTCATAATGCTACCCGCACTATCTTCAGGATAGTTGAGGATGGAGTTTATTGCATCTCGCTTATCACCCGCTGCAGAAAGCATTCTTTCAACAACGTTTGCGGGCATTTCTTCGATGATATCAACTGTGTCATCAATGAACATATCGTCCATAATAAACTTTAGCTCTGTGTCGGTAAATGCCTCGAGAAGAACCTGCTGTTGCTCGGGTTCAAGATAGGTAAAAACCGCAGCGGCATTTTCTTTAGTGATAAGTCTGAAAAGCAAAACCATCTGCTTATCTTCAAATTCCGGCAACAACGCCGCTGTGTCAACCGGGTTCATTGTGTCAAAAATTGTTTTTATGGCTTTATATTGTCTTTGTGCCAAAAGTTTTTCAAAAACTTCTATTGTCATTTTCCGTTCCTCCTTTGTTTACGGTGTGAAAACACACCGTTTTCGCAATATGGGTAACGGGTAAGTAAACAAAAAACACTGAGTCAAAGACTCAGCGACACCAAACAAAACCAAAAACACCTGTTCTTGGTCGGATTTAATTTGCAAAAGCAAATAGTGTCAACAACCTGTAACTTCGCCAGGCTGTTTTGTCGCTGTGTTTATATAGATGCTACTTCGCCCATGTCCGCTACTGCCTGAATCCATTACGTTGTCACACTCCTTTAAATATAATATGTAACCTACCTTTTAATATAAACCAACATAAAATAATTGTCAAGAAAAACAGCTACAAAAACAATAAAAATAACTCCGCAAGCATAACACTTGCGGAGTTTTAAAAGCTTAATAATAATTAGCCGATGAATGACATAATGAGGTTAAGAAGCCATTCCCAGAATGCAACAAGACCTGTGTACTGAGATGTTCTAACCTGGCCGCAAACCTGACAAACCTTGTTTGCAGAAGTTGCGTCACCCTTGAGAGTTGTGTGACCGCCTTTTTCTGCCTGACCGCCGCAATCTGCGCAATCACGCCAGTGATACATACCGTCGTATTCGTAAGCACCCTGAGGATTGTGCTTAACAACGAGTGTGCAAACGTTGCCTGAATATACATATTCGCCGATTTCGTTAGCAGCAAAATATCTTACAAGCTTGCCGTTATCATCTTCTGTGAGGGGCTGACCATCGTAGGGAATCCAAACACCGTCAACAGTCTGAATTTCCCAACCTTCAGCATATGTTTCACCGAGAACCTCGGGAGCTTCAAGTTTCAAAGCTGTGCCGGGGCAAACCTTTTGAAATGCGGGAAGGTCGCCGACAGAAATATTGGGAGCTGCGCTTGCCACGCAAGCAAACACGCTAAAAAGAAGACACAAAGTCATTAAAGCAACTAAGACTCTTTTTTTCATATTGATACTTTCCTTTCAAAGACAGTTTTTTATATATTACCATTTATATCAAAAAATTGCAAGTATTTTAACAAAAAACTGTTTGATTTTTGTTCGTTGACGCTATTTTTGTAGCTTTAGATAATACCAAACATTAAAAACTATGAATTTTTGATAATCAAAAGACCCCATTTTTCTTATAGGGCAAAAACCGCCTGTTACTCAAAGAAAATAGTCTGATTTTTCTCGGCAGATTCACAAATAGCCTCCATAAGCTTCATAAGGCGGCGTTGCTGGTCGTGGGTTATAAGCTGCTCTGCACCGTTTCTTAAAACATCATAGATGTTATTATAATAATCCACCCACTCAACGTATATTTTCTCAAACGGGAACGTCTGAATAGTTTCTTTTGTGCGTGGCGCCATTGTTTTTGTTATGCCTGCGCCCGCCTGAATGGGGACAGCATCTATTGTTTCCCAATCCTTTATTTTAACAATCTCACCGTTCATATCCCAATCACGTATAATTGCCGTGCCGTTTTCACCGCAAACATACCAACGGGGGGCTTCGATAAAGTTGTTTGTGAGCACCTCGACAAGACATTCGGGCCCGTCTTCAAACTTCAGAATTGCTCTGAAGCCGTCGTCGACCTCATCATTTGTGATGTTTGTCATTGTGGCATAAACACTGAGAAGCTTCTTACCCTCGTTGAGCATAAGAATCTGGTCAAGAAGGTGAACACCCCAATCAAGAAGCATTCCGCCGCCGTGCTGCTTTTCTCTTCGCCAATCGCCGGGGATACCCCTTGAACCGTAAACCCTTGAATCAATGGCGAAAACTCTGCCCAACTCGTTTTCATCAATTACACGCTTTACCATACGGTAATCATTATCCCAACGTCTGTTTTGATGAACTGTGAAAAGTCTGCCGGTTTCATTTGAAGCGGCAATCATTTCTTCAAGGTCCGAAGAGCACATTGTAACAGGCTTTTCGCTGATAACAGCCTTGCCCGCTTTCATGGCACGGATTGCAATATCCTTGTGGCAGTCGTTGTATGTAGCGCAAACTATAAGCTCAACCTTTTCATCCTCGAGAACTGCCTCAAAGCTGTCGTAAACGTAAATACCGTTTTCTGCTGCCAGGTCACATCGCTCTTTTTTTATATCGAATATGCCCGCAAGATTAAACTTTTCCATTCCGGAAATTTTGTCAGCGTGGTATTTGCCCATGCCGCCATAGCCTACAACTACAACATTAATTTTTTCAACCATTGTCTATACCTTCTAACTGTGCTGTGTATAATAATTTTAGATTTTTAAAATACTTTTTATTCGTTAGTGTGCTTGGATTTTGTGATTTATACACCCCGTAGCGTGCAACGGCACGTGAGTTCGGGTGGCTAAATCGCAAAACGTGTGCGATAACCTTATTTTCACGATTTAATTCGTTAGTGTGCTTGGATTTTGTGATTTATACACCCCGTAGCGTGCAACGGAACGTGAGTTCGGGTGGCTAAATCGCAAAAGGCGAGTGCAATAACGAATTAAATCCACCAAGCGGCTGCAAGACCTTCTTTTATTATGCAATTTTTAAGAAGTGCAACCGCCTTTTCAAGACCTTCATTCTGGCTCATAAGAGAATCCTCGTGTTCGATGGAAACTGCGTAATCATAGCCAACCATACGAAGGTTGCTGATAACGTCACGCCAGTAGCTCTCACCGTTGCCGAAGCCGACAGAGCGGAAAATCCATGAGCGGTTGATTTCGTCCGCATAGGATTTTGTATCAAGTACACCGTTCACACCGGTGTTGATAGCATCGATTTTTGTATCCTTTGCGTGGAAGTGGAAAATTGCACCCTCTTTACCCAATGCACGGATAACGGCGATGGGGTCCATTCCCTGCCAGATAAGATGAGAAAGGTCAAGGTTTGCACCGATTTCTTTACCAACGGCATTACGAAGCTTTAAAAGACTTTCTGTGTTATAAACGCAGAAGCCGGGGTGAAGCTCAAGAGCGATTTTGTCAACGCCGTGTGCTGTACTGAATTTTACAAATTCTTTCCAATACGGGATAAGCACTTCATTCCACTGATATTCAAGAATTTCGCCGAAATCATTGGGCCAGGGGCAGGTTACCCAGTTGGGGTATTTTGCAGTTTCACAATCACCGGGGCAACCGGAGAAGGTGTTAATCTGGTGAACACCAAGCTTTTCTGCAAGAAGAACCGCTTTTCTCATATCCTCATCAAAGGATTTTGCAATCTCCTTATTGGGATGAACGGGGTTACCGTGACAGCTGAGGGCGCTGATTTCAACATCGTATTTTTTGAGAAGTGCTTTGAAATCCTCCAAAGCCTTTTCGTCGTTAAGAAGAATATCGGGATCTGCGTGGTCCTTGCCGGGATAACCGCCGCAACCGATTTCAACCATCTCAAGACCGAGAGATTTAAAATATTCCAACGCTTCCTTAAGAGAAACGGAGCCTAATAAATTAGTAAGAACACCTAATTTCATCTTTATTACCTCTGTTAAAAGTTTTCTTTAAGCCATTTGTAGCTTCTTGTTATATCCTCAAGACCTGTGGGAACGGGATCATCATTTTCAAGAATAACCCAATCAAGACCGATAGCCTTTACACCCTCAATAACCTTGGTTAAATCGTTTTCACCCTCACCGAGAGCCATGGGTTTATGGTCAACACCGTCTTTGATGTGAACAAGAACAATTTTGTCTTTATTTTCGGGGAGATATTTGCTGTTGTCGATACCCGCACAGAAGCTCCAGTATGTATCAACCTCAAGCTTGCAACCATCTTTAGAAATAATGTCCATTGCATTTTTGCCATCTTTAAGGTCTTCGAACTCTTCTGTGTGATTGTGGTAATAGGTATCCATACCCATTTCTCTTGCTTTTACGCCTGCGGCGCTGAGAACGTCGCCTGTGTTTTTTGCCTCTTCATAGGTGGAGTGTGGTGCACCGCCAACACCAAGATATTTTGCACCAAGTGCTTTGCCGAACGCAAGTGTCTTTTCGAGATTTTCCGGCTTGAAATCGTCAAGACCCAAATGGCTACCAACAACCTCAAGACCCAACTCCTCGCATCTTGCACGAAGCACATCTGCAGGGAGGTCAAAATAGCCTGCGAACTCAACACCGTCAAAGCCAATTTCTTTAACCTTGCCGAGAATATCTAACATATCGTTTCCGTTTTCGATGTGGTCACGAACGGAATAAAGCTGTACTGCGAATTTCATTTTTGTTTCTCCTTATCAGTCGTTAAAATATACGGGGGCTCCTGTTTTTGCAGATTCATATATTGCTTCAAGGATGCGTGTTACACAAAGTGCCTGACGAGGCAAAACAACGGGGTCGGTGTTTGTTCTTATTGCGTTAATCCATGATGATGCTTCCATCTCTGCGGGTGAACCGTCCTTCTGACCCTCGAAGAACGCCGCACCGCCTGCATCAAGGTTGGGGATTTCAATGCACTGACGCTGATTTTTTATGTAGTTGATGCGAGCCTGGTCATTAAGTGTATCTGCACCACCTTTTTCACCGCAAACCATATAGCAAGCCTCATTAGGCTCTGCGATATTGAGTGCCCAGCTTGACTCAAGGTTGATTATTGCACCGTTTTTCATTCTGATGAAACCGAACGCAGAATCTTCAACTGTATATTCCTTGGGATCCCATTTGCCCCATGCGTTACCCTGCTCCTCCTGGTCGGCAAGCTTGCGGAATGTCTGACCAACAACCATTTCGGGCTCGTAGTTGTCCATAACCCAGAGAGTCATGTCAAGAGCATGTGTACCGATATCGATAAGAGGACCGCCACCCTGCTCATATTCATTGAGGAACACGCCCCATGTGGGAACGGCTCTGCGACGGATTGCAAGAGCTTTACCGTAGTAAATCTCACCAAATTCGCCATTTTCAGCGCATTTTTTAACATAGAGGTTCTCTGCCGTCTGGCGATTCTGATAGCCGATTGAAAGCTTTTTGCCTGTTCTTTCAGCAGCCTCGCACATAGCCTTTGCCTCTTCATAGGTTTTAGCCATAGGCTTTTCGCACATAACATGCTTGCCTGCTTCAAGAGAATCTATTGTAATAAAGCTATGAGAACGGTTGGGAGTGCAGACGTGAATAACGTCAATGCTCTCATCTTTTAAAAGCTCTTTGTAATCTTCGTAAACCTTTGCACCGGGAGTACCGAATTTTTTCGCTGCTTTTTCTGCTCTTTCTTTTATGATGTCGCAGAAAGCAACCATCTCTACCCCGTCAACCTTCTGGAGTGCGGGCATATGTTTTCCGTTAGCAATACCGCCACAACCAATAATACCTATTTTAAGAATTTTTTCCATAATAAATCCACCTTTCACGCTTTAAAAACAAAGCTATATATACTTTATATTATATTGTTTTTGCCTTATATTTCAACAAGTTTTTCGCTTTTCATCTGCCAAAAAAAACACCCTTGTTTTGGGGATAATACACATAAAAAGGGAGCTGTAAAAAACGTTTATTTTTTACAGCTCCCTTTTAGGAGTTAGAAAAAAGATGCAGAATGGACAAACCGAACAAAAACAAGGCTTTTGACTTGTTTTTGCTTGCCCGAAGGCGTACAAAGGTACAGGGAGCGTAAACAAGAGATTTATTAGGTTTAAATTTAATATTTTCCGTTAATACTTTATGAAAACACACCGTAGGCGCCAGCCTAACGGTGTGTTTATCATTTCGTCTGAACGAAAACTATTTAAATTTAAACTGCCCGCACCTTAAATCTTTTAAATTTGGATGCAAAGCAAGGCACAAAAGGGAGGGCACCCTGACGGGTTCCCTCCCTTTTTAACGATGCTATGCGCCAAAGTTAATGATTTAAGGCTATTAAATCCCTTGTTTACGCTCCCTTGTGGCGAGGTTTGTTCGTAGCATAAAACGGTATTTTTTTGTTTTTATGAAGATCGGGACTTTTATAGGCTTTCCTGCCTGTAAAAGTCCCTTGATTTATATAGTTTTATGCGGTCTGCGCTTTTTTACAGCCTCTGATATTCCGTAAAAATGGATTATATTCATATCCTCTTGCATATCAAGCCCGTGGGACCCACACTCGCCGTCGATTTCGTGACACCCGTGGTCGGGCATAAAGCCATAGAAAACGTTGTGAGTTTTCCACTTTTCACATATTACGTCAACAAGAGTTTTGTAGAAAGCAATATTGTTACGGAGCGCCTCAAACGCCTCTTCTGATTCGGGACCGAATTTATGCATTCTTCCGTCGTAATTGCCGTTATAAATAACAATGAGGTCGTGTTTATCCTCGTCAATAAGCTCCAAGGTTTTTGCATTTACCTCTTCGGGTGTTTTATAGATAAAATAATCCATTTGCCTTTCAAGGAAAATCATTGATATGCTGTCACCCTCAGTTGAAACGATAGCAACCTTTTTGCCCGCTTCAATAAAGCAATCAAAAAGTGTGTTGATTTTAAGAACAGGCTTTTCGTATTTTGTGATACCGTGAACCGCAGGCATAACACCTGTGTACATTGAACCAAAGCAGACAGGTGTAACGCTTGGCATAACCGAAAGCATTGGCAAAGCTAAATCCGAACAAAGTGCCGCATCGGTGAATTTTTCGGTATATTTCTGATAGAGCCACAAGGCTACTGCATCGGGGTTATAAAGAACGAATCTGTCGCACCTTTTATCACCCAGCTTTTTCTTCAACAGCGCTTCAACAAGAGTGTTTGCATTCTGGGAATCGGGGCAATTACTTAACCCGGCAAGTGAAAGCACGGTGTTTTTCACGGATGTTATACAAATTGAATTATAATTCTCTGCCATATTATCACCATTCAGAAAACCGCAAAGATAAACTTTGCGGTTCACGTATTAAAGCATTTCTTTTCTTAATTCTTCTGCGCTTTTTTGTGAAAGATATGCGGGAGCAATATCAAACACGGTTTTGCAGCCACTCATACCCTCTTTGTTCATACGGTATGCGGCTCTTGCATAAGCAACAATAACACTTGAGGTGAATTCAGGGTTTGAATCAAGCTTCAGGCTGTATTCGATAACGTGGTTATTCTCACGATTCTTGCCTGTTTTACCTGTTCTGATAACAAATCCGCCGTGGGGAATACCCTTGTGGTCACGGTCAAGCTCCTCCTGTGAAATGAAGTGAACGGTTGTGTCGTATTCGTCGAAGTAGTTTTTCATTGTAACTATTTCTTTTTCGATTCTCTCGAGGTCTGCACCGTCCTCGGCAACAACAAAGCATTCTCTTGTATGCTTCTGTCTTGTGGTAAGCTCGGGCTGAGAACCGCTTCTTACCGCATCAAGAGCTTCATCAACCGGTATTGTGTATTGTCTTGCATCAATAACACCGTCAACTCTTCTGATAGCGTCGGAATGACCTTGGCTGACACCCTTGCCCCAGAAGGTGTAATCCTTGCCGTCGGGCAGAATACAACTACCGTAAAGTCTGTTAAGAGAGAACATTCCGGGATCCCAGCCAACTGAAATAACGGCAATTTTACCCGATTTTTTAGCTGCCGCATCAACATTCTCAAAATGAACAGGAATGTTTTTGTGAGTATCAAAGCTGTCAACAACGTTGAAATGCTCTGCCATTGCGGGGGTCTGAACAGGCAAATCTGTCGCACTGCCGCCGCACATAATCAAAACGTCGATGTCGTCTTTGTGAGAAAGAATATCATCTGTTTTATATACAGGTGCGCCTGAAATGGTTGAAACTCCTGACGGGTCACGTCTTGTAAACACGCAGGATACTGTCATATCACTGTTTTGTTTAACAGCACATTCAACGCCCTTTGCAATGTTGCCGTAGCCGTAAAGTCCTATTTTTATCATTGTGAATCACTCCGTTTGTGTGAAAAATACTTCACTATTGTATTACCATTTATTTTGCCAGTCAACTATTTTTTATTCGTCAGCGGGATTTTTTTTGACCTTTGTTTTTCCGTCGGCACCGATTTTGAGAAGCCTTTCGCTTTTTTGTTTATACAGATATTTATCTGCAGCACCGATGAATTCTGCTATACTTTTTATTTCGGGGGTGTATTTGAAATAACCAACACTCATATGCAGCTCATATGCTTTGTTGTGTTTTTTCGTTTCTTCCTCAAGGCATTCATTAATATGCTGACAAAATTCTTTCGGAACAAAATCCTTTTTTGTTTCGCCGATGATAACAAATTCATCACCACCATAGCGGCTGATAAAGAAGCTTGTTTTTCTCACAGCATTTTTGAGTGCATCCGCCGCCATTATTATGGCAAGGTCACCCTCAACGTGGCCAAGCTTGTCGTTTATGCGTTTAAAAGAGTCGATATCGGTTATGAACAAATACAAATCCTTATTGGGATTTGCATTTTTCATTTTGTTGTCAAGGTACTTTACCATTTCGGTTCTGTTGTTAAGCTTTGTCAAAGGGTCAACCGAAATCAACTGCTCACGTGTGCTTATATAAACCTGGAGTGCGGCGAAGGTAACGCCTGCACTAATCATCGGTGAGCCCACGAGAAGCACCTGTAAAGCACCCATTACAAGCGGGAAAATGCAAAATGATGCAAGGGTTCTGTATTTTTCTTTTTTCAGATAGTTATCTTTATAAAATGAACGGATAAAAGCTTTGAGTGAGGTCAACAGAATATAGAAAAAACATATTCCGATATGTAAAATATACAAATCGCCACGCTCATAAACCCCCTCATCATTTATAGAGAAGACCCAACCCTCATTAAACGAGCCAAGAATTATAACAATGCCCACAGTAAAAGGAATCATACTTATTATTAGCCCTTTTTTCGTTGTGGTTGTTCTTGTTTCAAGCTCGCTTTCTGAATAGAGATACCACATATATGAAACAATAAGCGTGAAAATATGGTAAATGAAGTTAACGACAAAATCCACGGAATCGGAAAAATGCCAATTATATGAAAAGTCGATTATACCCCAGACAAGGTCGCTTGTGCAAAGAATCGCAGACGACATTATAAACAACGAATACGTTGTCTGAGACATTCGCTTGTCTGAGCTTTTAAGAATACGTAAAAGTATTGTTAAAAGAATACAGATGCAAAAAACATTTAACGTACAATAAAGCACACCTTCCATATTACCCACATTTTCACCTCATTTCTTATATTTTTGCAAGCAACACAACCGTTTCTACATGCGCTGTAAACGGGAACATATCAACCGGTTGAATTTTTTTCACTTTATAGCCATTTTTAGTGAGATAAAACAAATCTCTTTGCTGTGTTTCGGGATTGCAGGAAATATACACAATTCTTTCGGGTGCCAGCGAAATTGCACTTGAAAGAAATTTTCTGTCGCTACCTGCCCTTGGTGGGTCCATAAACAGCACATCACATT
Source organism: Acutalibacteraceae bacterium (assembly GCA_045649005.1). GTDB lineage: Bacteria > Bacillota > Clostridia > Oscillospirales > Acutalibacteraceae > DTU089. The sequence continues at coordinate 42,143 of JAZRPC010000006.1, read as the reverse complement.
TTTCGCCCTGCTCTTTCATAGAGAGCATAAACTCACCTGCATCGGCACAAACAAACTGAATATTTGTTTTTTCATTTAACTTTGCGTTAATTTTTGCATCTCTTACTGCATCGGGGTTAAGCTCGCAGCCGATTACCTCACCCGCCTTTTCGGATGCTACGATACCGATTGTTCCGATACCGCAATATGCGTCAATAACTCTTTCTTTGCCTGTCAGTGCGGCAAATTCAACGGCTTTGTTGTACAGAATTTCTGTTTGTATGGGGTTTATCTGGTAAAAGGATTTTGCAGATATTCTGAAGCGGCAACCGCACAAAACATCTTCAATATAGCCCTTGCCGTAAAGAACTGTTTCTTTTTCGCCCAACACCATGCTTGTGAATTTATTATTCACATTCTGAATTATTGTTGTTACCTCGGGGTGAATTTTTAAAAGCGCTTTTATAAAATCGTTTTTAGAGGGGAATACGGTTGTGCCCGTTACAAGCACCACCATAATTTCACCGGTTGAAAAGCCGTGTTTTACAAGCACGTGTCGCAAAAAGCCCCTTGAATTGCGTTCATCGTAAACAGTCAATTTAAAGCTTTTCACAAGCTTTCTTATGGTGCAGATTATTTCGTCCGCTTTATCGTCCTCTATAAGGCAGTTTTCTGTTTTAACAATATTGTGGGTGCTTGATTGGTAAACACCCGATATTATTTCACCGCCACGAGTTCTGCCAAATGCGGCTTGCACCTTATTTCTGTAATGAAAAGGGTTGTGCATACCGATAATGGGTGAAACTCTGTGAAAACCTGCAAGAAGTTTAACAACTTTAGCTTGTTTAAATCTGAGCTGTTCTTCATAGCTCAGATTCATAAGCTGACAGCCGCCGCATTTTCTTGAAACGGGGCATATTCTGTTTTGGGAAGATTTTTTATTTTGCGGCATTTTCTGATTCCTTTTCCTTTTTAGCTGAATCATTTGTATTCATACTATCTTTATAAACAAAGAAACGGCAGAACAAAAACTCGGTTACCATGTTTGTTACCATTGTAACACCAAGAACAAGGTATTCTGCAAAATCCCAAGGCAGACTCTTTGTTGCAAGCTCGCCAAGAATTGTTGACACAGGCGTAAACACACAATAAAAACCGAACACTTTAAGCATTGCTATGGGTATGTTAGTAGCAGATTTGAACGTGAATTTTCTGTTGAAGGTAAAATTCCAGATAACAGAAAGAATAAGGGCAACAAGATAATATGCACCGTATTCAGATTCAAAAAACCATTTTGTAAAACCGTTTGTTCCTTTGATTTCGGGCATTAGCTCATTAAGCAGGGTAAAACTCAAAACCTGTATCGCCCCCGCCGAGGCAGAAAAGCAAGCAAATTTTACCGCTTGAATAACATTATCTTTTTTACTCATTTTTTCCATTTATACCACCTCACAGTATGTATATAATCAGTATAGCACAGCATTTGATATATTGCAAATAAAAGATATGTTGCTTCACAGTCAGCAAAACGCAAAAAATAGTACCCTCGGTAAAACCGAGGGTACGTTATTTTTGTTCTGCGCAAAAAGCAATTAACAATAATTTGTAGATATTAATTGATTTTTGATGCAGAAGGCGCTTTTGTTGTACCGACGGTGTATAAAAATACTCCGAGGTCAACAAAACGCCTAAAAATAAAAAGCCCTCGGCAAAACCGAGGGCATATTTTATTTTGTTCTGCGCAAAAAGCAATTAATAGATACCTGTTGCCATGTAGAGGATTTCCTTAGCATCAGCTGTTGTAATCTTTTCATCCTCATCAATATCACCGAGAACGAGGAGCTCGTCAGTAGCCTTCATCTGGCCTGCGGCAATTTTAAGAGCAATTCTTGCATCAGCTGTTGTAACTGCACCGCTCTTATCAAGGTCGCCAATCATACCATCAACTGTGATGGGCTTTGTTGTTCTCTTGTAAGTGTTGTGAAGGAAGAACTGGGGATAGTTCTCTTTATCGGTTGTAACAGTCATCTGCTTCTTTGCACCAAGGAGCCACATAATGATATCTGTTGAACCGTCATCTGCATTGTAAGAATGCTGAAGGTTTTTGATGAACCATGTGTTTTCGGGGAACATACATGTAGAAGCATCTACCTTGCAATCCCAAGAAACGTGGTTGTGCTGGTCTTTAACAGCCTGCTCGTGGAGCTGTGCCCAGTCGTTGTGTGCCTGGAGATATTTTGAGCAAGTAGCGCCGCCACTCCAATATTTAACGTCGATGATTGTGTCGCTCTGTTCGAACTCTTTGCTTACAGGAATCATCTGGCAGTTGTAACCACCAACGATGCCGAATCTCATACCATCTGCCATAGCATCTTCGATGATGTTCTTAGCATCCATCTGGATTTCATAGTAAGCATCAATTTTAGCTTCAAGATCTTTGTTAATGTCTTTACCGAAGATAAACTCTTTACCCTTTTCATAATCCTCACCGGGAACAAGGCTCCAGAAGCCGGGCATACCCGCAACATAGGGATTGAATGTATCAGTATAAAGACGAGGAAGAATATTTGCCAAAACATACTCAATGTCGCCGAAATATTCACCCGAAAGATCTTCGTAGGTTGCTATAAATGAAATAATGAAAGCAGCAATGTGTGTTGTAGCGCTGACATTTGCCAACTGAACAAGGAAGTTTTCAACGGCAAATGCATCGATTTCAAGCTCGTTTGTAACAACGTTACCTGCAAGGCTTGTTCCCTGCCATGCGGGAGAAACGAATACAAGGTTGTTGATAAGGCTACCGCCGTTAGCAGCAAGGTAAGCAAGAACAACGCTTGCACCCATACTGTAACCAATAAGGTTAACCTTTCTTACACCGGTATCGTATTTAACTGTTTCGATGAAATCCTTCAACTGAGCAGCAGCATCAATGGGAGATGAGCGCCAGTCATAGCTGAAGTTGTAAACATTCTCTTCGCCGTATTCTTTTGCATAAACCTCTGCAAAAACAACGAGACCTGCCTTTTCTTCTTCAGTATACTGTGACATGGGCTTTGTAATCTGCTCGAAGCCGATTGTGCCATCGATAGGAGTACCATCGGGATTGTAACCGATAGGCTCAAGATATTTGTTGACAACAGGGAAGAATTTATCTGCGAATTTGTCAAAATCCTTCTTTGCTGTGCCATAGTTGATAATGCCACCGATAAGAGCGCCACCAATGTCTTTACCCATAGCTGTGAGAGAATCTGAATCCGTGGGGAAAACGGGTGCTTCATCAGCAGTGCCATAGTTTTTGTACAAATCGGTAGAGAATATACCGTCAACAATAATGAGGGGCAAGCCTTTTGCCGCTGAAACGGGCATAACAAAAGCGAGAGCCACAAGCACTATTGCTAAGGTAACACTAACAATTTTCTTTGTTGCTTTCATTGTAATCCTCCTAATTATAGATACCGACAGCAATACACATTACAATACGCTATCATATATACAAACAGATTTTATCACACAATTCTGCTAATTGCAAGTAAATTGAAAAAATTTTCATCTCACTAATGACGATTTTGAACATTATTTATTGTTGATTTTTCATAATTTTTCTGTTTCAGATTTTTAAAGAGACTTCTCCCGAAGAAACTATAGCTTTTTCACCATTTTCATAGGTTACACTCAATTCGCAATTTCTAGTTATTCCATCAACAAAAGCTGATCTGACACCATCCCCCGAAATAACAGAAACCTTTTTGCCTATAACAATACTTCTTTCTATATATTCATCGGTGTGACTTTGGGAAGATATACCATTATTATATATATCAAAAAACTCATTCAGAAAAGCGGCGCAGAATTTGTTTCGTAAGCTCTCTTTTCTCTCGTTGAAAACCGCACCCGCAATACCCTCAATTTCCTCTGGGAAACCGCTGTCGGGAGCATAGATATTAACCCCAACCCCCAAAACGGCATAATTCAAATTGGCACTTGACGGGTTTATGCTGGCTTCCGTTAGGATTCCGCACACTTTTTTGCCACCGACAAAAATATCGTTGACCCATTTTATAGCCGGCTTTTGGGCACCTGATTTTTCCAATGCTCTGCAAACCGCTACCGCTGCCGCAGTAGTTATAAAAACGGATTCCGCCGCTTTCATTTCGGGTCTGAGCAGCAAGCTCATATAAACACCTGTATCACCGGGGGAATAAAAGCTTCTGCCAAGACGCCCTCTGCCGGCGGATTGCTCCCCTGCCACAACAAACAATCCCTCTTCTGCACCATCCTCTGCAAATGAGCGCACCAAAGAATTTGTTGAGTCCGTTTTTTCAAAAACCTTTATTAAAACCTTGTGCTTGAGCTTTTCCGACAAGCTTAGGGTAATGTTTTCTGCGTTCAAAAAATCCGTCATAAATACCTCGTAATAAAAAACAGCGTCACAAGGACGCTGTTTCAAATGCTAATTAATAGTCAATCTTGTATTCTGTAATAACCTCGATACCAACCTTTGCACCGTTGATTTTAAGGGGTCCCATAGCGGCATCAAGACCGAGAATACAGGGAGCATCAAGCTCAAGGCTTACAAGGTTGCCGGTTGCTTTGTCGATAGTTGCAACAGCTGTAACGTTTTCATAATCAATAGCGATATTGTTAAGTTTAAGAAGAGGGAAGCTACCGATAGCACCTGTAATCTGTGTTTCTTCAATAACGCCGGCAACAGCACCAACACCATCAGCACCGGTTTTGGGGTTTGTTGCATTTTTGGCAACTACTGTAATAACGTAGTTGTTGCCTTTTTCTTCTTTTGTTATTTTCTGAATACCGTTCAATGTAAGATTTGATGCATCGGGAAGCTTTTCTTTTTCCCAAGGCTCGTTTTTAACTTCAATTGAAGCGGCATCCTTAACCATAAACATACCCATCAAAGAACTACCGACACTTGAAAGTGCACCTGCTTCAACGATACCCTTGTAGTTGATAGCACCGTCTTTAACACGGATAACGCTCTTGGATTTTGTTCTTGCGCTGTTTACAGCTTTTTTATAAATATCAAGAGTTGCCTGATCATTCGTAGCTGCACCGCCGTTGCCTGCGTCGCCCTTGTCTGCATCGCCTGTGCCTGCGTTACCCGCATCGCCTGTACCGGCGTTGCCTGCATCGCCTGTGCCCGCATTACCTGTGCCGGCGTTGCCTGCGTCGCCTGTGCCCGCATTGCCTGCGTCGCCTGTGCCAACGTCGCCTGTGCCTGCATTACCTGCATCGCCTGTGCCGACGTTACCTGTTCCGACACTATTGTTATTCTGATAAGACTGATTATTGTTACCCGCCTGAACCTGCTGAGTCTTGCCATCTTCTCTTGAGGCAACAATCAACATAACTGAAGCCATATTGTTTGCTGTGATAAGAGCGATTGCGATGGTAACCGCCGCAACAGCCAAAATTATCTTTTTAACAGGTGACATATTCATTACATGCACACTCCATTTCATAATATGAGTACATCTATTATAATTAAAGAAAACGGAAATGTCAATAACTTTAGCGTAACGTTGCAAATATTTTTAATATCGCTATTGTTTATTTTAAATAATTATTGTAAAATACTCTGCAATGAATGAAACCGAGGTTTATAAAATGAGTGATTTTTGCGTTAAAAAAAGCAAATTAACCGACGTAGCCAACGGCATAAGTGCCGCCATGCTTATCGGCTCATACACCTTTTGCGTATGCGCCGCCGCAGGTCTCGGCAAATGGAGTATGCTTGTTTGCTCTTTAATTTGCTGCGTGGCTTCCATCGGTAACAAAAATAAAATCTTCGCACCGTCAACAGCACTTCTTGTGCCCGTGCTTATCATCATCGGTCAAGCAAGTGCCGCTACTCTCGCAGTGAGCATAACTTTGGGCTCCTTGCTTTTTGTTTTAATGAAAAAAGAAAAAACGTCTATAAACATCACCCCTGTGGTAAAAGGCGGCGTAGGTTTAGGCATTGCACTTGTTGCAACAATCCTCTTAACTAACCTTTATTTCGGTATAGGCGCAAGCGGTGCCGAAGCCTTTGAAATGTTAAAATCCTACAGATATTTAGGTTTCCACCCGAATTTCAGGGGACTTTTATATGGCACAATAACTCTTTTTGCCATGATTACCTACCCCTTCAAATTCAAAAAGCTCAACAAACACATTCCTGCTGCATTCATAACCCTTGCAGTTCCATTTTTATTAAACCTTATTCTCAACCCTGTGGCTGAGCTGACAACCATCAACGAAATCCCGACTGTTACAAACGGTGTTTTTCCACTTTCTTCTTTGGTGTCGTTTGACAAAATAAAAATAAGCCCCCTTCTTGAGGGCATCATTTCAACAGCGTTTTTGCTTTATCTTAATTGCGCAGAAGAAAAGAAGGTACGCCCCGCAATAACAAACGTATCAACAGGGCTCCTTTCGGGAATGCCCGTTCAAGAGCATTCCTGTGCAGGCTTCAGCCCCCTATCCGCAGTGGTCTGTTATGCTCTTTGTGTTGTTACTTTCGGCTTCTTCCCCGAAATACTCTCACGCATACCGATGCATTGCGTAGGTGCTATGCTTATCGTTTCAGTCTGGCAGAACGTTCCGTATAAATCTCTGGGTGAAGCATTCAGCAAAAAGAAAATATCATCACTTATATTTGTTGTGCTGATTTGTATTGGTTGCATTTTTTATGTTTACCCTGTGCTTTTTGTGTGCTTTTGCTGCTCACAAAGAAAAAAGGAGGCAAAAGATGCAAAAGGATAAGAAAAAGCTTGCAAGAGTGATTGCAACCTGGGTTGTCACTTGTGTTATGCTCTCTGTTTTCATTCTTGATATTATTGTGGTTGCTATCGGCAACGGGCTTGTTAACAAAGTTGCTATCACCAATGAAACCTTTGAAAATGATTCAAACAGCGACAGAATCCATTTTCTGAACACCGCAAACTCCGATTGTATCATTCTTGAAAGCAACGGAAAATTCGCACTTGTTGATTCCGGCGAGGGTAACGAAAACCCCAGAAGAAAAATAGAATATAAGGGTTACCGTGACGAGGTTGTCAGCTACATCAAAAAGGTTGCCGCCGACGAAAATGGTAACGTGAATTTTGAGTTTATTCTCGGCACACACATCCACTATGACCACGCAGGAAACTTTGAAGCTATTTTCAGCGATGAAGCCATCACCGCAAAAAAAGCCTATTTCAAAAGGTTTGATACAGATGTTTCAACAAAGCTTGAATCCGAGGATTGGGGAAACAAAAAAACATACGATAATATAATAGCTACGCTCAAAGACCGTGATATTGAGGTAATAAGTGATTTGCCCGTTGAGGAATTTGAGTTCGGGGATTTCACAATACAGCTTTTGAACACAGTCACAACCAACGAACTCAAATCAAAGGGCGAAAACGCAAGCAGTGTTGGCGTTATTGTGAAAAAGGGTGAAAAACGAGCCTTTCTCGCCGCCGACTTCACAAAAGACACGGGGCTTGAGGGAATGTATGCAGAAAAAATCGGTAACGTTGACCTTTTGAAAATCGGTCACCATGGTTACTACGGCTCATCTTCAAAAAGCTTTTTAAAGGTGCTCAAGCCTGAAATTGCAATCTGCACTAACTACATCGGCAAAATTTACCCCAACGTCAAGTGGAACCTCACAATGCATGCGAAAGCACCCGTATTTTCTACACATCACCGAAACGGTATTATTGCAACGTTCACAGACAAAAACGAAATCATTCTTACACAAAATATAATGTAAAAAGAACTCGGTACATATTGTTGTACCGAGTTCTTTTATAAAATTCATTACAGTAATTTTCCGAGTAGTGAAACTGCGGGTAAAACGAAATTAAAAATCCACGGGAATGCAACGGCGAAAGCAACCGCCAGAATAAACGTTACTGAATATCTTTCTAAAAATGCCATTGCATACGCAACACCGAAGAACGGTGCTAGAAGCACCTTCAAAGCTACACTGCCGTCTTTTGAATAGAACATATCCTTGAATGAAAGTATATCCTCAAAAGATGGGGCACAGTTTGCAAGGCAGGAAATACCCACGTAAAGGAATATCCAATATTTTATTGCGGCATAGTTGCCGAGATAAATAATTCTGTATGAACCGCTCAGAAGCAAGAGAACACCCAGAATAAAGTTGAGTGTGAAGGGTAACCAGCACATAAGAAATGCCTGTTTTTTTGTTCTGAGAAGCTCGTGCTCCACGTGGCCGCAAAGCTCGCTGACCTTAAATGCTCTTATGTCCTCTGCAACAATTTTTGTAACACGGCAAACTAGATGCTCCCAGAAAACTCTCATTTCTGTTCCGAAAAAGGTCAGCACACGTGTAATAACGTAAAGATGTATCATTCCACTTCACCTGTCCCTTTCGTAAACATATCCTTAGCAGATATTTCGCCCTTGAGGTAGCTTTTCATTTTGTCTGACAGCTTGGCATCCATATCCTTGATTGCTTTTTTGTATTCTTCCACCTTGTCGTCGTTGCCAAGCTCGTTTTCAATTACTATTGCAGTTTCATAGGCATTGACGTACTGGTCAATTTGTAACGCCGTGTCAACAGCCTCTTTTGCGGAGTCGTAGTCACCCTTTACAACGTACGCCATAGCAAGTGCTCTGTAAAAATCGGGGAAATTGGGCTCGATTGCGATACCGTCTTTAGCCCATTGAATTGCCTTGTCGGGTTGATTCTGCATTCTGTAAATTGAAGAATAGAGCTCATAGGCATCGGCAGAATCAAGATTGTTTTTATAAAGCTTGTTAGCATATTCGGTCGCTTTATCAATGTTTCCGAGCTGCAGCTCGACAGAGCCCAGCTGATATGCATAAAGCCACAATAAATCGGGCTCAAGCTCTGCAACCCTGTTCATATATGCGTAAAACTCGTCGTTTTTGCCCAAGGAATAAGCAAGCATACTCTGATACCAGCGCACGGCGGCTTCACTGCAATTTGCTTTTTGTGTAGTTTCACCGTCTGCAGAAATAACCGAAACCTTTTCGCCCAATATATCCTCAAGTTCAGAAGCCATTGCTTCATAAACCTTTTCATCCTTACCGTCAAATTCAGCATACTCCTCATTTTCTGTCACGGCATAAACCTTTTGAAGCGTGCCGTAGATAATAAGGCTCTTTGTTCGCATATCTGCGTATTCTTTGTAAATGGGCATATTAAGCTCTGCCGGTGTAAGCGTTGAGTCAATCAACGTAACGATCTGACTCATTGAGCTGACACCCTGGGGCATTGTATTATATAAAATATCAACCATTTTCAAGGAGGCGGCTTTTGAAACTGAGTTCTGCTCCTTGAGGGCAGTTGTTGCATCGTTGTATTCATAATACGCAGAATAAAGCTTGCCCTGAGAATAGTATTCGTCGCCCTGCTTCACGTTTTCATATATTTTGTAATCAACCGCAAAATTCAGCACGCTGACTACCGCAACAAAAACGACCGCAACAGCAAGAATAACCGTGGGGATACTGAAGGGGTACCGGCGCATAGCCTCTGTGCAGACATCACAATATTCGTGATTCTGACCGTATGACCTATCCTTCACACGCTCACCACAGCACTGACACAAATCCTCTTCGGGAATATTGTTTTCTTCAGAAAAGCCGTTTTGCTCCAATTCATCGGGAGTCATATTTTTTGCTTTTTCGTATTCGTTTTTAAAGGTCAACGCAAGCTGTTCAAGCTCCAAAGACAAATCGTCGTTTGAATACTCTGAGGTTTTATTCATAGCAGAAGCGACTCTATCCTCGGAAAGGACTTTGTCATCAATGATTTTCGCCGCCATATCCTGAACCGACTCAAGCTCGCCTTTTGTTTTTTTATCTCTCAAGGAAAAACCCCCTCGGAAAAATCTTTTTATCATTTTATCATCATTTGTGACAAAATTCAAATAAAATCTGAAATTCCCGAAGAGGTTTACAAATATTTTACTTTTTGATTATTTTTTTCGTTTTCTTACCCTGATTTCGGGTGCGCTCAAATCAAACAAAGCACCGATTACAACGCAACCGAAAACGGTAATCGCAAGCTCGGGCAACATATAGCCACCGTTGTAGGACAATGAATATTCCCAAACAGCCTGTGCACCCTGAGAATAGTCTCCCCAGATTGTGACACCGCTGATAAAGTGGCACAAAAATCTGATAATTGAAACCACCGCACCGCCCAAAGCCAATGAAGCGGAGGGCTCCTTAACCTTGCTTCTGAACATTCCGCCAAGACCAAGGCAGCCGAAAGCTATTATATAATCTGCAAAAACAAGTATCAGATACGCCACTATTCCGCTGACGTATGCAAAATTACCCATGCCGAAAAGCATTTGTATGATACCCATTGAAAGACCGCCAAACACGCCCCACTTCACACCGTAGCGATATGAAATAACAATCATGGGCACCTGACTGAATATTGTGACACTTCCCCCGAAAGGAAACTTCACCACGGCAAGCTCCGACAGAATTGTTGCAAGTGCAAGCATTATTGCGGTTTCTGCAAGCCGTCTTATTTTTTGTTTTTTTGTAAGTTCATTCATAAATTTTTTAATACCTCCGAATTAAAATCTCCCTACGGCGGTAACACAGCCATAGGGAGAGAGTATCTCAAAGGTATTTTTCCTACGGCGGCATTATCCGCATCAGGTTATTAGGGTCAGAAAAGGAATGTTTTCTATCTCAGCCGACGTCCGTCAGCCCCCCTGTTTTATTTTCGGCACACCAAGGAAAACCTTGAAAAGATGTAGCTACAAATCTTTGTGCAAAATTATTATACTAAAAAATCGAAAAATGTCAATATAAAAAGGCTGTAAAAACTCATCATTTTTACAGCCCTTTTCATTAAAGATTTTTTACTCTGAACGGAAGATTTTCGCCATCCATTCTTTTAGCTATGCGCACAATCGCTTCGTTGCCCTTGCAGGAATACGGGATTTTTTCACCGTCGGAGCAATTATATATTTCTTCAGAATAAGGCACAATGCCCAGAAGCCTTGCACCAACAGTATCTATAACTGAGTCCACATCAATTTTCTTGTGTGTTTTTTTATTAAACTTGTTAACCACAAGTCGCACGTCGTTTATACCCGCTTTGCGAACACCGTCGCAGGCGTAGGACGCCGCACGTATGCTTATGGTGTCAGGTGTTGTGATTATCACACAGCTGTCGCCCGAGCCCGCCGAAAGAAGAAATCCCCTTTCAAGACCCGCAGGTGCATCAAGAAAAATATAATCGAAGTCTTTTTTATAGGGCTCGATTGCTTCCTTGAATTTTTCGGGCGTGTAGCTTTCAGAAAAATCAATGGGTGCCGGCAAAAGATAAAGATTTCTGCTGACCTCTATCAAAGCCTGTCTGAAATCGCAATTGCCTTTTAAAAGGTCGCCCCAGTTATAAACGGTTTTTTCGGCAACACCGAGAAGTATGTCAAGACTTCTCACGCCGATATCCATATCAACAAGAAGCACCCTTTTATCATGCAGGGCGTGCACCTTGCCCACGCAAGAGCAAAACGTGGATTTACCCACTCCGCCTTTTGCTGATGCAACTGTAACAATTTTCATTCTATCACCTTACGGAATAAAATTATCGGGTGTTCCCGCTGTGTCGTATTTTGTGCGCTGACCGAAATAGTAATTATAAACCGGTACCGCCGCCTGAGAGGTCTGGCTGCCTGTAAGGGCATTTTCTGCAACTATGGCAATGGCTATTTCGGGGTCGTCGTATGGCGCAAAGGAAATAAAGAAACCGTTGTTGCAGGTCATTGTGACACCGCTTTCGGTTGTTCTTTTAACCTGTGACGTACCTGTTTTGCCCGCAACGTCAACTATACAATCCTTGTAGTAGTATGAAGATGCACCGTTTTTAACAACGTTATGCATACCCTCTTTTACAATTTCAAGAGTTTTGTCGCTGACGTTTATTGTGTTAAGAACCGTGGGCTCTGTTTCATATATAATCTCCGACATATCTGCCGAGAGAACAGATTTTATAATATAAGGCTTGTATCGTGTGCCGCCGTTTGCTATTGTTGCACAATAGTTGGCAAGCTGAAGAGGTGTAAAAAGGTTATCCGACTGACCGATTGCCGCCTGAACGGTGTCACCGGGGTTCCACACCTGGTTATTTGCCTCTTTGTTGGCGATGCTTGCAAGCATACCCTCTGCCTCAGGCAATTCTACACCTGTTTTCTGACCGAGACCGAGAAGATTGCAATATTTGTTCATTTTGTCGATACCAAGGGTTTTGCCCGTTTCAAAGAAGAAAATGTTGCAGGATTTTTCAATGGCAGTTGTAACGTTGAGGTAACCGTGGGTTGAAAGACATTTGAAGGTCTGGTCCTCAAGAACATAGGTGCCGCCGCAATAACAGCTGCTGTTGATATCTATCTCTTTTTCCTCAAGTGCCGCAATTGCTACGGCAGGCTTCATTGTTGAACCGGGAGCATAGGCACTTTGAAGACTTCTGTTCCACAAAGGGCTTTCGGTGTCTGCAACAAGCTTATCATAATCCTTGAAATATCTTGTGATATCGTATGACGGCAATGATACGCTGGCTAAAACTGCCCCTGTTTTGCAGTTCATAACCACCATAGCACCCGCCGTGCCGAAATATGATGAGTTTTTATTGTCAACAAGCATATCCGCAAGGGCTTTTGCCGCAACCTTTTGAAGCTCGGCATCAACGGTTGTGACAACCGTGTTACCCTGAACAGGCTTTGAAAGATAAGATTCCGTAACGCTTCCGTCAGATGCGGTGGTTGTTGTTTTTATTCCGTTAACACCTCTGAGGTAGCTTTCCATAGCGTATTCAATACCGCTTTTTCCGTAGCTGTCGTTTAAGGTATATGCATTGTTTTTGAGAACAGAAATCTGGGCACCCGTCAACGTTTCGTCACTGAGCTTCTCCTTGAGCTTATTGCTTTCAAGAGCATATTCATCGGCGCTGATTGAGCCTACAACACCAAGAATATGAGAATAGCTTGTAGTATCCTTGTATTCACGGTAGCCCACAGCTTCAGAAACAACACCGGCATACTTTTCGCTGTTTTCCATTATCGTTGCCACAACATTTGTGGGCACGTCCTCTGCAAAGGTATAAGGTGACACAACTGAAAACGATGCATATTTCATACCGAAGCAAACAGCCGCAATATTTCTTGCATCCTCGGGCGAATACTCTTCAAGACCATATCTTTTGATTAACGCCTGCATACATTCATCGGCAGTTGAATCCGTACCCTTTTCAAGCTCAAGCATATTTTCCGACACCATATACTCAAACTCTGTCAAACGTTCTTTATCAATAACAAGAACGCCTTTTTTGTTATATTTCAAGGGCAAAATATCTTTCCACTCAAGGTCGTTTTTTTCAAACAGGCTTATGAGTGAAAAAATAACGTCATTTCTTTCCTGCTGATTTTTTGCAGCCGGGAAATCTGCGTGTTTAAAAACAATGGAGTTACCCGTTCTGTTTGTTACAAGGGGTAAACCGTTACAATCAAGAATTTCTCCTCTTGAGGCTTTCACAGAGCTCACAGAAACCGCAAGGCTGTCCGCCGCAGCTTTATACTTTTCACCGTTAACAAGCTGTGTTCTGCCAAGAGCAATCACTAACAACAGAAAAATCACGCCGATGATAACGGTGCCCGATATTCTTCTTCTTTTTCTTAAATTGACTGACATTTCTCGACACCTTACTCATCAGCGGTTTTAAACGCCGCATAAACTAACCTAACAATTTCATAGCAAATGGGGATAATCAACACCGACAGCAACAGCGAGGGCAGATAGAAGGATAATATTGCCCCCAATGACAACCCCGCTCCCGCATAGTTTATTATGATATAAACAATTTCATACACAAGAAGGGAGCCTGTGCCCAGAACCAATGCGGTTATATAATTATTTCTCATAAAATGGCTTATCAGCAGACTGCAGACCGCACACAAAACCACGAACAAAACAGCGTTGAAGCCATCTGCCCCGCAGGAAATATCCAACAGAATGCCTGTGAAGGCACCAATCAGCGAAGAGGCTATTTCTCTTTCAAACACAGCAACACAAACAGCTATGCACACAGCGAAAAAAATCCTTGCACTGCCGGGCTTTAAAAAATGGCCTGCCGAATTCTGCAGTAATACTGCAACAGCACTAATGAGCACGTATATTGCCCATCGTATATACTTTGGCTTGTTGTTACCGTAGCGCAAGCTTTTCACCTCTCTTAATTACTGTTTTCCTCTCCTTGTCCTTCAAAGGAGGTTATTACAAAAACATCTGTTATTTCATCAAGCTTTGCAAAGGGCTTCACCTCTGCATAATATGAAGCCGAAATATCGTCGTGCTCCACAGCGGAGACCTCGCCGATTATAAGCCCGTTGGGGAAAACCCCGCCTGCACCTGAGGTGCAGACAATTCCGCCACCCACAACCGAGGTTGACGAATCAAGCCCCGACAGCTTGCAAAGACCGTCTTTATAGAGCTTTTCGTCACCGCTGACGTAGCCGTATTCTCTCGTCCCCGATTCAAAAGCGCCAATATTCACTCTTGGATCTGTCACAAGATAGACCACACAGGTGGATAAATTCACTTTTTTCACCACGCCCACAACGTATTCGCCGTATATTACGGGGTCGTTTGCCTCAACACCATCCTTGGAGCCGATATCAAGCACAAATGAACCGTACACGTCGGCAGCATCACGTGATATAACCGAGCCGTAGCTAAATTCATAATCGGGGTTGGTTTTTTTGATGCCGTAGAATTCCTCATAGGCATCAACACGTTTTTTCAACTCTTCGTATTCTGCCAGCTTTTTTCTGTATTCCTGAAGCTCACCCTCCAAACGTGCATTCTCTTCCTTATAAACCGAGGATGACACAAATGCGCCTGATAAATCATCTATATTATCGGCTATCGCCGCCGACAATTTCTGAAGTGGCGAGAAAACAAAGCTTATTGCAGACGTTAACGGTGAAGACGCATTATGGCTCAGCGAAGCTGTCAGCGCCCCGGCAAGGAGCACAACAACTATCACCACCAGATTGCGAAAAACCGCACTGCGTAAAAATCTTTTCATAAATTAACCCTTCTTGAAGCCTAAAAGATCTTTTTCAAGGCAAATTCCCGTTCCGTTAACAACACAATCAAGGGGATTTTCAGCCACGTGAACAGGCATACCCGTTTCGGTGGAAATAAGCTTATCGAGACCTCTGAGTAAAGCGCCGCCGCCTGTAAGGGTGATACCTCTTTCGATAATATCCGCCGCAAGCTCGGGAGGAGTTCTGTCAAGAGTGTATCTTATAGAATCAAGAATCTGGTCAACGGGGTCAGCAAGTGCCTGGCGTACCTGCTCGCTTGTTATTTCAACAGATTTGGGAAGACCGTCTATAAGGTTTCTGCCCTTTATTTCCATTGCCGCTTCGCCCTCATAGGGGTAAGCGGAGCCCAATTTGAGCTTTATATCCTCTGCTGAACGCTCACCAATGAGAAGGTTAAAGGTTCTTTTTACATAAGAAATAATTGCATCGTCGAAGTTATCGCCCGCAACTCTGACGGATTTTGAGGTTACTATATCACCCAAAGAAATAACTGCAACCTCGCTTGTACCGCCGCCGATGTCAACAATCATACTGCCTGTTGCCTCAAGCACGGGAAGACCCGCACCGATTGCTGCCGCCATAGGCTCCTCAATAAGGCTGACGTATCTTGCACCCGCACTTTTTGCGGCATCGTGAACAGCCCTTCTTTCAACCTCGGTAACGCCCGAGGGAATGCATATCATAACTCTTGCCCTGTTAAAGGGTGAACCGCTGATTGCTCTTTTAACAAATTCCTTGAGCATATCAGAGGTCATATCAAAGTCGGCAATAACACCGTCTTTAAGGGGACGAACGGCGGTGATTGAGCCTGGGGTTCTGCCTATCATTCTTTTGGCATCGGCACCCACCGCTACAACTGTTTTGGGGTTTGTTCTTTCGTCAACCGCAACAACTGAGGGCTCACGGATAACAATACCCTTACCTTTAACAAAAACCAAGGTATTGGCTGTGCCCAGATCGACACCGATATCTTGTGAAAATAACATTTATATACAGTCCTTTCGGGATTATTTTTTTCTGAAAATATAAGTAATGAAAAATACTGCTGCTGAAATTGTAACGATTGTTGCCCCGGCTGAGGTATCGAAATAAAATGAGCTTATAAGACCCGATATGGAGCAGACGAACGATATCAGAACAGACAAAGCAAGATATTGCCTTGAATTTTTCGCAACATTTCTTGCGCTTGCGGCGGGAAGAATCAAAAGGGAGTTAATCAAAAGAACGCCCACCCATTTTATTGAAATCATTACAACAACCGCAACAAGAACAACGAAAATGTTTTCATAAAGTGATGTTTTTATACCCCTTGATGCCGCAAGCTCACGGTTAACCGAAATAATAAGGAGCTTGTTGTAAATAACGCACCAGATAACGACAACCGCAACAAGAGTTACAAGAAGCCCGATTATTTCGTTGGGCGAAACGCTCAGCACGTCACCAACAAGGTAGCTGCTGTATTTTGAAAAGCCGCCGCCATAGGAAAGCACCAGCAGACCAACAGCAACACAGGTTGATGAAAACACGCTGATTACCGTGTCTGACGAAGCGTTGCCTTTGTTTTTCACCCTTGTTATGACCAAGGCAAGAAAAACGCCGAAAGCCAACAGAGATATCAACTGGTTATGTATACCGAGAACAACACCAAGAGCTATACCCGTAAATGCGCTGTGACCCAACGCATCGGAGAAAAATGCCATCTTGTTGTTTACCGCCATTGTTCCGAGAATACCCATCAACGGAGCAATCAACATAACCGCCAACAAGGCGTTTATCATAAATTTATAGTCTGCCCAGGAAAAAGGCACAACGGACGAGAAAAAACTATATATCACGTTCATTTCTTTTCCTCCTTTTCGTTAAGGCAGAAAAAGCTGTTTTTGAATTCGCCCGAATCGAAAACCTCTTGGGCTGAGCCTTTTTTTAAAACAGATTTATTTATGAGAAGAACGTTATCGGCATAATCTCTCACAATTCCTAAATCGTGAGATACCATTGCTATTGCCATATGATAATTATGCCTGAGATTATCAATTGTTTCATAAAACCTTTCACTGCCCAGAGCGTCCACACCCGAAACGGGCTCATCAAGAATCAGAAGCTCAGGAAGTGGGTGAAGAGCGTTTACAAGCATAACTCTCTGAAGCTCACCGCCCGACAAAGCACCCAGGGGCTTTTTCTTCAAATCACGGCAACCGACCATATCAAGAGCATCATCAATCTCTTTGAGGAGCTTTTTGTTTTTTCTGAAGCATATTGGGGAATTAGTGCGCCCTGTCAACAAAAAGTCCTCAACGCTTATGGGGGCAGATTTGTCGAAATCAAGATGCTGTGGCACGTAGCCTATTGTTATATTCCCGATTTTTTCGCCATCGTGGGACTCAAAAGAAACCTTCCCCTCGTGACGTATTTCACCGAGAATTGCCTTTATGAGCGTTGTTTTACCGGCACCATTAACACCGATAACAGCCGTCAGCTCCCCGCAATGAAGCTCAAAGGAAACGTCTGAAAGCAGGACCTCGCCGCCTTTTTTTACGCCGATATTTTCAATTTTTATTTTGCAGAGTCCGCATCCGTTTCCCGACGACATCACTTCACCGCCTTTAAAATAGTTTCATAGTTTTTTTTCATTGTATCCTCGTAAGAACTGAGACTTCTGTCTCCGCTGATTACGGGATTGAGTTCATATATTCCGGCTCCCGTTTCACGGGCAAGGATTTCTGCCGCAGAGCCTTCGTACTCCGGCTCTGTGAGAAGAGCCTTTATTTTTTCATTTTTTATCAGCTCACTCAGTTCAGCAAGCTCCTTTGCAGACGGCTCGCCACCATCATCTGTTTCGATGGTTTCGGAAATTACGAAGCCCGTTTCAGCCGCCAGATATTCATAGGCACCGTGGAAGGATACCGCCTTTTTACCCTTGACCTGTTCTGAAAATTCATCTCTTGCTTTTTCAAGCTCCGCCAATCTCAGAAGATAATTCTGAAAGTTTTCGTTTATTTCATCCTCATATTGGGGGAAATTCTCAATTATACCGTCTTTTATGTTTTCTATCTGCTTTTTTGCATTTTCAACCGAAAGCCATATATGAGAATTTTCATCATGATGGTGAGAAGACTTCTCTTCCTCTTCGTGATGCTTATGGCTACAGAGAACCTCTACGCCCTCGGAAGAATCAACGATTTCCAACCCGTCAACACCCTCAAAAACATCCTCCATAAAGGTTTCCATGCCTGCACCATTCATCACGAACAAATCTGCATCATCGAGAAGCTTAACGTCCTTTGCCGTTAGCGAATAGTCGTGAAGACAGCCAACGTTCTGTTGCGCAAGACTTTCTACCCTGAAATCATCAATGCCATCCACGAGATTCGCCGTGAAAATATATATGGGGTAAAAAGAAGCAACAAGAACATACCCGTTTTCTTTATGCAGAGGGGCGCCACAGGAGCAGCACCCCGCAACAATTATCACAACTGCCAACAGCACACAAATCAGTTTTTTCATTGTCCACTCACTTTTCTGCAACTTACGACACGCTGACTCTGAAGTAATAGGGAATTTCAGATTCATACATACCCGTTTCTATCTTGACGTAGTAGGTGCCCTGTGACAGCTTAACGTCGCCCGTTGAAACAACTCCATCATCGGGAGAGGATTCTATTGAATACAGCGCCTCGTTATCTTCGTCAACAATGCTTGCAATCCAGGAAATTGAACCGTCGGGCACTATTTCGTGACCAAGCTCAAGGTTAACAGTCATATCCTCGGTGATTTCGAGTTTATAATAATCCTCGTCAAAAATCATATCCGATGAAATTATTGCACCATAGTAATATTCGTTGAAGCTGATTGTCTGTGCCCTCTTCATAACATTGTTGGGCTCTTTTTCAAAGTTTTCTTTTGCGGTGAAGTTCCACTGTATTGAATACGTTGCAGAATTATGTGCAAGTGAATCTGCATCAATAACAATATAGTAATCACCGGCGGCAAGACCCAGACTGTAAACCGAAACGTCCTTGTCCTTCCATTTTGACATTTTCTTTACAACCTGATAATATTCGCCGTTATCATCCTGCTTCATAAGTCTGATGTTCCATCCGTTTTTGTCGCCTTCGATTTCGCTATGCTTGAAATAGAACTCGACGTAGCCGTCGGCAGGAACAGTAAATTTATAATAGTCCTTATCAAGGCTGAGGAGCTTTTCTGCAAGAGCGCCTGTTATTGCAATGCCCTGAGGCAGGTCTGTTGAGGTTTCAGGTGTGTCATTCATTTCAAACTCGTGGTTTTTCGCCTTGTCTGCGGCTATGAGCACGCTATAGGTATCTGCAACGGGTGTCTGTGATTCGACCTTGATGTAATATGTGCCTGCCTTCAGACCGATTGTACCCGTTTTGAGATGGATATCGGTAAGAAGTGAACGGTAATCGCAAACAACCTGCTCATCCTCTGTGAGAATCTTGATATTCCAGCCCGATGTGGGGAAGGTAAGGTCATCGTGAATAAAGGATATATCAATGCAGCTGTCGTATTCAAGCTCGAACCTGTACCAGTCAACGTCCGTGCCCTCTTTGAGCTGTGACGAGGACGCATAGAAAGACTCACCCACTTTAACTTCATTTGAAGCCTCTTTTATGTTGTTGGGCTCTTTCTCATAGGCGGGAGTTGCCGTGAAAGCGGTCACAAGTGTGAAATCGCCGAAAATAATATCCACACCCGGTTCAACCACCACAACGTAGGTGCCGGCAGAAACTCCTGTTTCGCCCCAGCTTGAGGTTGTTTCACTCCAGAAGGATTCAAAATATGTTATCTCCTGATAGGTGTTATTTTCGCCCTCAATTATTTTATAGAGAGTCAGCACATAACCGCATTTAACCGTATCGATAAGGTTATCGTGCTGGAGCTTAACTACAAGAGCACCCGGTTTTTCGACCTCAAAAACAAATGCCTCGTAATCCTCTTTATTTTCAATTGTACCGACAACGGTTGAGTTGCAGGTTATTCGCATCGGTGTGTCGGTGTTAAAAAGAGAATCCTCAACCGTGAGGGATATGCCTATAACACC
Organism: Acutalibacteraceae bacterium; assembly: GCA_045649005.1. GTDB lineage: Bacteria > Bacillota > Clostridia > Oscillospirales > Acutalibacteraceae > DTU089. Next base: position 21,986 of record JAZRPC010000006.1, on the reverse strand, counting down.
CAGAACGGTTACAGCCGTCAGAACAGCCGCAACAATCGCTATTATCCTGATTTTTCTTTTACTCATCTTCTGAACTCCTTTTAAGAAGCGTTTGAAATTCGTTAAGTGAATTTTCATAATCGGGCTCAGTATCCGTGTTTTTACAAAGAACCGCACCCGACAAGGAAATATTGAGAATGGTAAAGGAGCGTTCAAGCTGTTTTTTCACGTATGAAAACTCATCCGCACCATCTCTGCCTGCAGCACAAAGCAATAGTGCCTTGCGACGTTTTTTTATTTGTTGGATTTTTCCGTTTTTGTAGAAAAGGTTGAAATAAACCTGAAACCTGTCAACAAGAACCTTGAGCGGCGCGGGAAAACCGCCATTATAAATGGGGCTGAGAAAAACAATTACATCTGTTTTCTCGAATAACTCAAAAAACTCTTTTAGGTCATCAAACACACACTCGCCCATTTCTGCACACTTCCGGCAATCAATGCATGGTCTGATATTATTTTCATAGCAATCAAAAACCGCTACGTTTTTAAATTCAACACTTTTTAATGCATCTGCGCAAATTGTGTTTGTGAAGCCCTTGCTTCGGGGCGACCCGTTAATTATAAGCAAATTTTCTGCCATTTATTTCAACTCTTGTCCGCAATATTTGCAAATTTTTCTGCCGTCGGAGGTTTCAAAAAACAACGACGGAAGATATTTTTCAGTTGATGTTATGCAATCCTCTTTACCGCAATAAACGTCGTGTGTGGATTCCTCAAAATCGGGTTCAATCAACCTACCCGCCTTGCCGCTTACAGTTTTGAGAATCGCCGCCATACAAGCATCAACATACCTGTCGAACATATCAAAATATTTCGCTCTGCTGTCATTGTCAACCGTATAGTCAAGCTCGTCACCCCTCGGAAACGGGTGAAGAATAACAAGGTCAGGCTTCGCAGAAAGAAGCATTCTTTCATCAAGAACAAAGTTGTGCTTTCGGGCATTAAACATTATTTCGCTATCAAAATTCTTTGACGTGACAGGAGTCATATAAAGAACGTCAAGCTCACCAATAATATCGAAAAGATTATCGAACACCGTGAAATTCTTCTCTCGCTTATCCATAAGGTTAACGTAATCGTCCGAAACAGGCTTGCCATTAACGGAGATAAAATAAAACTCGTTGCCTTTGTAAAGGTTGAGGCATTGCAAAAGGCTTCTCACAAGAGCGTTATCGCTAAAATCACCGAGAAAGCCGATTTTCATGTTTGAAACGTGATTTTTCTCAATCCATACAGATGAAAAATCGCAGAGCGTTTTTACGGGGTATGCCCTTTTGCCGTCGCCCACATTTATAACGGGAACCTTTGCATAAAGAGATGCCGCCCTCGCCGCACCCTTCTTCGGGTGAGAAATAGCAATAACGTCTGCATAAGACGACATAGCCATAACAGCATCCTTGAGGCTTTCGCCCTCAACACTTTCAAACGGAATAACGTTGCCACCCATTCTGAAAACTGCCGTTCTGAACGCAGACTCACTGTTGCGATCCTTTTCCCAGAATGCACTCACAAGGGTTTTCTTATTCATCTCGGTGGAATAAAAACCCCTGTTATCTTTCATAAACGTCATAAGGTTAAGGGCTTCTCGCAGACCTTCTCTGGAAAAATCTGTTATGTCAAGAAATCTTTTCATTGCCATAATAATCACCTTCGTTTTCAAAAATGATGACACCTATCCATTATCCATAAGATTATATCATATATTACATATAAATTACAATTAAAAATTATTAATTTTTTGATAATTATAATATTTATTTACGGTTATTGATTAAAACAAAAAGCATAGTAACTCCCGACAAAAATCGGGAGTGACAAAATAATATAAAAAAGTAAAAAGCTCCCGGTAAATACCGAGAGCAACTTTTACTTTTGTTCTGCGCTAAAAGCAACACTGTTTAATTTTTTGATTTTTGATGCAGAAGGCGGCTTTGCTGTGCCGACGGTGTATAAAGATACTCCGAGGCCGGCAAAACGCCTAAAAAGTAAAAAGCTCCCGACATAATCGGGAGCAAATTTTACTTTTGTTCTGTGCTAAAAGCAAAAAATTAAGCCTCAACAGGAGCACCAACGGGGCAAGTACCTGCACAAGCAGCGCAATCGATGCAAGCATCAGCATCGATAACATAGATGCCGTCGCCTTCAGAAATAGCCTCTACGGGGCAATCTGCTGCACAAGCACCGCATGAAATGCAATCTTCAGTAATTTTGTATGCCATTTTCTCTGACCTCCCTTTGCTTTTTTGTTTATTGTAGCATATATTTTGTGAAAATCAATAGGATTTTGTAATTTTTATTCCTCTGAATCTTCAACTTCTTCATCTTTCGGGGGTTTTGCACCTTTAACAAGGCGCACCTCCTTGCGTGAAAACTCTGCAGGAATTGCTTCTGGACGTCTGTCGAGCTGGACCTTGAGCATGCCTGTTAAAAGGTTGCTGTCAGTAACGGTTCCCCTACCCTCACGGGTGTCAACAACTGAGCCGATGCGTGGGGTTACCTTCAAAAGATACTCGTAGCTTTCCTGTTCATATTTAAGGCAACAAAGCAATCTGCCACAGGTTCCGCTGATTTTGCCGGGGTTAAGAGAAAGTCCCTGTTCCTTCGCCATTTTTATTGAAACGGGGTGAAAGCTGTCAAGGAACTGTGAACAGCAGAAGGGTCTGCCGCAAATACCGAGACCGCCTATCATTTTTGAAACGTCTCTGACACCTATCTGGCGCATTTCGATTCTTGTTCTGTAGTTGCCTGCAAGAATTTTAACAAGCTCTCTGAAATCGACTCTGTCGTCAGATGTGAAATAGAACAGCATTTTACTGCCGTCGAAAGCACACTCAACCTCAACAAGATCCATATCAAGACCCAACTGTTCAACCTTTTTTTCACAGAAAGCAAAGGCATCCTTTGCTTTTTTCTGATTTTCGTTGACTATTTTTATGTCTGCCTCGGTAGCGGCTCTTATAACCTTTTTCAAGGGGTGAATAATTTCGGCATCGTTGATTTTGTGGTTGACTGTTGCAACCTCGCCACATTCAATACCTCTCACCGTTTCAACTATAACCTTTTCATTTTTGCTGTAAGCCTTTGAATCCGGGTCAAAGTAATAAACCTTGCCGTTTTCTTTAAAGCGTACGCCTACAACCTCTGCCATAATAAATCTCCGTTTGTCTGTTATTTTTAAAGCCCGGCGCAAAATACCGCCGAAAGCAATGTATAGTTTGGATTGTTTTCGAGAGAGCGTAACAGCTCCTCTGTTTTTTCGTACATCCCGAGAATTTTGCCAAGTGAAAGTCTTTGTGCAATTTCGGTGCATCCGTCAAAACCGGGCAACTCACGTGACGGTGAATTGTTTTTTATTGCTATTGCGTCACGTAACACAAGGCAAAACATACTCAAAACCTCTGCGGTGAGCTGTTTGTTACCCTCCATTGGTGCAACGGCAACAATTCTGTCAATTTCATAGGGCGACAAAACCGCTTTTGACAATTCAGACACAACGCTTGTTGCTTTTTCGCTGAAGCTTGCCAAAGAGGATTTTCCTAACCTGAGCCTTACGACTCGTGAAAGAACGGTGCCGATAACTGCGTTGGAGTTTTGTGCAGTTAGAATAAATGACGTGTAAACCGGCGGTTCTTCAAGAATTTTGAGCAAAACGTTCTGACTTTCCTCTGTCATATTCTGAAGCTCGCTGATTATAAAAACCTTTGTTGATGCCTCGTTAGGTGTGAGGTGGGCTTTAGCCACCATATCCTTAACCTCAGCTTTTACAAAGCTCTTTTTATCGTCGGGTTTCTTGTAAACAACGATATCGGGGTGAATCTGCTCCACCGCTTTTCTGCAGCATTCGCACTCGCCACAGGGAGTCATTGCCGGGTTTTCACAAACCATCATTTTTGCCGCAAGCTGAGCGCACGCCGCCCTTTCCTCATCACTTGCACCGTCTATGAGCATTGCGTGAGGACGGCGTCCGTCAAAAAAGAAGCTGTCAAGCGTCGCCAGCACACTTTCCGGAAAATTAACGTTATTCATCATAATTTAATCATTTTATCAACATCAACAACAAACAACGTTGCGCCACCGATAGTGACCTCAACGGGTGTTGCGCTGACAAAGCCCTCACCCATAAAGGGAGTGGTTGTGGGAATCATCTGTGTTCTGCGTGAACAGCAGGCCTTGAAAATATCAACTACCTGAGCAACCTGGTCGTCTTCAACGCCAACAAGCACGGTAACGTTACCCATTTTCAAAAATCCGCCTGATGTTGAAAGCTTGGTTGCCTGAAAAGATGCTTTTGTTATTTCGGTGAGCAAATCGTTTACATCATCGTTGTTGATTATACCGATAATAAGTTTCATGGTTGCCTCCTGTTATCAATAAATTATATTCATATTATAATTTATTTTTCTCATCATTACAACACATTATTTTTAAGTTTCTTTCAATAACGTCTCTGCCACGCCATGAATATGCTCTGTGCTCAAGAATATCTCCGCTTTCATAAAGGCTTTTCGCCGAGCTATGAAATTCTTCAACAGGTGTTATAGAAACGTTTTTGTTCATAGGGCAGATATCCTGACAACCGTCACAGCCCCATATAATACCTTGGTTTTTAATATATTTTGCTGTGTTTTCAGACAGCTCGCCCTTTTTCTGGGTGAGGTGAGAAAAGCAATTATCTTTTAAAAAGCCACCGTCCGACAAGGCTCTGCCAAAGCAATGCTTTTTACACAAGCCACATTGAATACAGCGTTTTTCTTCACATATTGGGCAATCAACGGGCATATCGGTAACTATTTCGCCTATAAAGCAAAAGCTACCGTACTTTTCATTTATGAGAAGACCGTTTTCGCCCACAACACCCAACCCGCAAAGGCTTGCTGCCTTTACCTCTGGTATGGGGGAATTGTCACAAAACCAGGTAAATTGAAAATCGGGATAGCTGTTTTTCAGCTCCGCAACCGATTTTTCAAGGTACTCACCCGCAATTTCGTGATAATCTCTTGAAACTGCGTATTTTGAAATGTTTATGTGAGAATAGGCAGCTTCACCGAGATAATACGGAAACAGATACACTATTATACTTTTTGAATTTTCGGGAAGCCTTTGCTTCGCACGACAATCAATCAAGCAATTTTCAACCGCCGAAAAATTGCACACCCCAACAGGCAGCAAATCAAAAAACGGAAAATTCATATAATTACACCTTGCTTAACGCTACCATAACGGGTATGGTGAAAACCGACACCAACGAGCACAGCGCCACAATTTTCGAGGCTACGCCGGTATCCTTACCGTATTTCGCAGAGAACATAACCGTATTGTTTGCGCTTGGAACAGCTGCGGAAATAATGCATGCTGTAAGCATTGTGCCGCTGATACCGAACAGCTTTAATGCACCCAGCATAATTAACGGCATAACACCGAGCTTCAGCAAAAGCACAAGGTAGTTGCTTTTTTCCTTGAACATTGTTTTCAAATCTGTGTTAGCGATATACGTTCCGAAGAAAATCATTGCAACCGGTGTGTTGAGGCTTGCAACGTAGCCAACGGCAGACTCCACCGCAACGGGTAGATTAATGTCGAAAACAAAGAGCGGAACGCCGATAAGCACGGAAATAACACCAGGGTTGAGAATTAATCTTTTGGGGTCGAATTTTGCTGTTCCCTCACCCTTTGTCATTACCCAAATACCGTGAGTGAATGATAAAATGTTAAAGGCAACAACGCCCGCTGAGCAATAAAAGACACCTTCTGTTCCAAGCATTGCCTGGCAAAGAGGTAGCGCCATATAACCCATATTGCCGTATGAAACCGCATATTTGAAGACTGCACCGTTTTTTCGGTCTTTGTTAAAAAACGGTATGGGCAAAATCATACCAAGCACCAAGGTACCTGTCATACAAAGAAAGGCTATTGCCCATGCGCCCGCAGTTTTAACGTCGAACTCCATATTCATAAAAGACTGTATCATAACCGCCGGGGTTATGATATAAAACAACAGGTCATTTGAACGCTTTGCTGTATCCTGCCCGAAAACACGGAAACGGTCGGCTACAAAGCCGACCGCAACTATCAGATACAAAATTATAACCTGTTGTGCGGCTGTTGCCATATTACTAAGAAACATCTATTGCCCTCCCGCAACAAATTCCGTGGTTATTCTTTATTTTGTCTGTTTTTGAGCTCCGCAAGTGAAATCGGAACAAATTCGTCACTCACCTGGGTTTCCTCTGTTTTACCGAAAAATCTGCGTTTTTTCGGTTCAGTTTTTTCTTCAACTGTGATTTCAGCTTCTTCGTCGCTTTCTTCTTGAGAAACTTCACCGATTGATTCTTCAACAATTTCTTCGACTTCTGTTTCAGGGATTTCTTCGGCGGATTCTGCTTCTGCTTTCCCTGTTTCATCAACGGGTGATTCCTCAACAATTTGCGCAGGTATTTCTTCATCATCTGTAACAAAATCCTCCACTGTATTCACGTCGAGATTCGCATTTATACTGAATCCGCTTGAAACTTCTTCTTTAACAGGCTCCTCTTCTTCAACCTCATCATTCATTTCATCAAGCTTGCTGAGAAGCTCGTCTATATCAGAAGAAACAGAAAAGCCTGTCTTTTTTTCTTCTGCGGCAACCTCTTCAACATCTACTGACTCATCGTAAATTGATTCAATATTATCAACTTGTGCCACGAAAGCCTCAATCTCTGCCAAAATTTTGTCATCATCGTCCTCGTCAGCTTCGCTGTCGTCACTTTTAAAAACAGCCTCGCTGTCGTCAGGCAAAGCAATATCGTTGATTGCTCGTCTGTTCTTCAAGCCATCCTTGAAGCCTACGCCGAGAGATGCAAAAACATATGCAAGAACAAACACAACGCAAGCTAAATGAGAAAAATTAAACTCATAGCCCTTAACAGGGTCAAGACCGACAACACCAATAACAATTCTGGGAATTGTTACAACAGCGCCCAAGAAAGCCGCTGAAAGACCGTAGCCGTAAATACCCCACATGCTGTTTTCTGTGAAAACGCCTGAGGAAATACGGGCGAAAGTGAGGAAGAACAGCATCAAAAATACGCACGTAAAAATCTCGAACAAAAGCTCTGACATTTTTGAAAAGCTGATTGCTGTCATAAGCCTTGAAATGAGCATTGTCATTACCCAGCACAATGGTGCAAGGGCAAGAAGCTTGAACTCCTTGTAGGATGCCTTACCATTGAGGTGGCTTATTGCAAAAACGAGAAGGTAAATTATTGAAAAGAATGCAAAAACAACCTGAAGCACGGCAAAAAGACCGCCCGCCTGGTCAATGTTGGATTTGAGCAAATTGTTAAATATTGCTGAGTTACCCACACCTGAGGGAACAACCTTTTCAATAAAGGCATATATATCGTAACAAGCACCGCCCGCAAGCACGAAGGACGCTACACCCAAAACAGGGTTTTTACCTGTGGGGAGCTTGGGCGAGGGCACTTCACGACTCACATAGCTGAGCGCCATAAACAAAAGGCAGAATATTATTACCGCACCGTACAAAACGGGGATTGTAATATCGTTTTCTTTATAAAATCCTGAGGAAGTGTCCACAATAGCAAGAAGCTGATAAACTCTTGCAGGCAAACCCACCAAAACTGCAGCAGCAAAAACGAAAAGAAGATATTTCATTTTTATTGCTGAAGAAGAACCTTTGATTTTACTCATTATTTACAAACCTTTCCTTTTACGAAATGGATTTAAACTCGATATCTTTCAGATTATCTTTCATCAAGGGGAACATATTGTGAATCACGTTTGAAGTCGGAAACTCGTTCATCAATATCAACGTAATCCTTCGGAACTGCAAGATTTTTATATGCAGGTCTGATAACACGGTTGCCTGAAATGAGCTCCTCTATTCTGTGAGCTGACCAGCCCGCAACCCTCGCTATTGCAAACAAAGGTGTGTAAAGGTCCTGCGGAATGCGAAGCATTTCATAAATAAGACCCGAATACATATCAACGTTTGCACACATTTTCTTTGTGTTATGCTTTTCGCTTGCAAAGATTTCGGGTGTGAGCTTTTCGATAAGCTCAAGTGCCTTGAACTCTGCACCAAAGCCCTTTTCTTCGGCGATTTTGCCTGCTTCACGTTTAAGGATTATCTGACGGGGATCAGAAAGGGTGTAAACAGCGTGACCCATACCGTAAACAAGGCCGCTTCTGTCACCTGCCTGTCTGTTGATAACCTTTTTAAGGAAATCTGCAACCTGACCTTCATTGGTGATGTCGTTGACATCCTCTTTAAGGTAGTTCAGCATTTCGGAAACCTTGATATTTGCACCGCCGTGGCGGGGACCCTTGAGGGCACCTACACCTGCAGAAATTGCCGCATAGGTATCCGTGCCGCTGGAGGAAAGAACTCTTGTTGCAAAAGCAGAGTTGTTACCGCCGCCGTGCTCAGCGTGAAGAATGAGGCAAAGGTCAAGAAGCTTTGCTTCTTCGTCGGTATATTTTCTGTCTGTGCGGGTGTTATAAAGAATAGTTTCAGCCGTTGAGAGACCGGGCTTTATTGGGTGAAGATACATACTCTTTTTCAAATAGTATCTTCTCTTCACCTGGTAAGCATAGGTCATAATCATCGGTAACTGAGCGATTATCTGAATGCTCTGACGAAGAACGTTTTCAATTGAAATATCGTCGGGATTGGGATCATATGAATAAAGAGAAAGCACAGAACGCTCAAGCTTATTCATAATATTTGGTGACGGTGCCTTCATAATCATATCTTCAATGAAATCCTCGGGGAGTTCTCTTGAAGCGGAAATAACACTGTTGAAATTTTCAAGCTGTGCTTTTGTGGGAAGGTGACCAAACAAAAGAAGCCAAACAGTTTCTTCAAAACCGAAACGATTTTCTTTTATGCAGGCATTGACGATATCGTTAACATCTACACCTCTGTATGTAAGATGACCTTCAACAGGCTTTCTTTCGCCATCTTCTATATGATAACCTTCAACGGAGCAAACCTTTGTAAGCCCGGCCATTACACCGCTGCCATCACGGTTTCTCAATCCTCTTTTAACGTCAAATCTGTCGAAATACTCGGGGGCTATTGCACTATAGCTTTTTAAATCATCGCAAAGTGTCTTTAAATAATTATCCGGAACGGGCTCGATAAATGTATGCATCTTATCACTCCTTACTAATAAATTTGTACTCATAGATTCAGATAACAATTCATATTATTTTATAACATATTGACTTTCTTGTCAATATTACACACAACAAAATTAAGGACAGGTGTAAATTATGAAACGTTTTATTTTACTTGTTATTTCGCTGGCTTTCGTTATGGCAATTCTGCCCATAGCCCTTTTAAAGGATACAGTTAACGTAACAGTCCCCGAAAAAACGGATAAATCAACCACCACAACCCAGCAAGGGCTCGAAAAAGCCGATACCATAACGGTTTTTCGTTCAACAGAGGGTAAAAATATTGAAATGGATATGTTCGAATACGTTTGCGGAAGCGTTGCCGCCGAAATGCCTCTTGCTTATGAGGAAGAGGCGCTTAAAGCCCAGGCTGTTGCCTGCCGAACAAACGCACAAAGATTAAAGCTTTACGGCAGTAACCTTGAAAATGCCAATATAAGTGACGATACCACCGTTCACCAGGGATATATCACCCCCGCTGAAAGAAAAGAAAAATGGGGTGACGAATTTGAAAAATATGAAGCAAAGCTTCAAAGCATTGTAAAAGCCGTTGACGGTCAATGCCTTTATTATGACGGCGAGCTTTGTGTTGCGGCATTCTGTGCACTGAGCAGCGGTAAAACCGAAAACGCCGAAAATCTGTGGAGCGAAAAGGTTCCGTATCTTAAAAGCGTTGTCAGCGAGGGGGATTCACTTTCACCCCGATACAGCACTACCGCAAGCTACACAAAAGACGAATTTTTAAACTGCCTTAAAAAGAACGGTAAAAACATAAAAAGCATTAAAAATTTGGAAAACATCGCAAAGATAACAAAAAAAAGCAAGGTTGGTACGGTTCTGAAAATAAAAATCGACTCTGTTGAGCTGACAGGCGAAGAGGCAAGAAGAATCTTTTCTCTGAACAGCCCTGTTTTTGAGGTTGAATGCACAAAAACAACAGTAACCTTTTCAGTAAAAGGCAGGGGCCACGGCATAGGTATGAGCCAATACGGTGCAGATTTTATGGCTCGCCAGGGTAGCACCTATGAAGAAATTCTCAAGCATTACTACACCGGTGCGCAAATAAAATAAAAAACCGACTGCAATCATAAAATTGCAGTCGGAATTTTTATGCTTCAGAAATCAGAACAAACCTGCGATAAGCTGAGGAATGAACTTGATATAAGTAACAAGAAGACCAAAGATTTCAGTGAAGAAGTTAGCTACGGAGCCGTCAAGAGAACCGATAGCATCTGTGGGAAGCTTTGATTCTTCTTTTTCTTCTGCCTTTGTTGTTTTCTTGATTGCGTATTCGTCAATCTTTGTTACTTCCTGAGTTTCATCGTTAACAACAAATGCTTCATAAACGAGCTTGTTGCCGTCAACATAGATGTTTGAGAAGCAACCGCCGAGATCTCTTGTTGAGAGGGATACGTCAGCACAATCGTTGATGGGGTCAATGGGATTCTCGTTTACTGTATATCTCTTTGTGCCTGCTGTTGAAGGAAGAATGTAAACAGCGCCATCGGGATTCTTAGCGAATGTTGTGTCAACGCCGTTGAATTTTTCTGTTACATAAGTTACGTCTTCGCAAACTGCTTCGCCTGCAACCTGCTTTGTTCTGAAATACATATGGTCGTGACCGGAAAGAACAATGTCAACATCTGTCTGGTCAACGATTTCAATGATAGTTTCTCTCATTGCAAGTGTGTCGGGCTTGTTGATGTTTTTACCTGCAGAATAGGGTGCACGGTGAATAAGAAGGAATTTCCAATGAGCATCGGAATTTGAGAGGTCGTTGATAATCCAGTTTCTCTGAGCCTCAACCATAGGATACATATCGTTTGAGTTAACGATGCAGAAGTGAGCGTTGCCGTAGTCATATGAATAGTAAACACCGTTAACACCGTTACCTGCGCCTTCGCCTGCATCGAGGTTGAACATATTTGCAAACCAGCCTACGTTAAGCTTGTTTGTGATGTTGCCTTCATGGTTACCTGCAACGGGAACGAGAGTGAGATTTGTGTTAGCTTCCATAAATGCTTCGCCGTACCAGTTCCACTCTTCGTTTGTGCAATCGTTAACAAAGTCACCCATATTAACTACGAATTCAGCTTTTTTGTTTGACTGCATAGCTGCATCCATAACAAGAGCTGCCTGCTGGAAATTCTCGAGGCTGCTTGCCTGAACGTCTGAAAGAGCGATGAATGAGAATTTCTTGTCGCCGTTGTCGGTAACAAACTTACCTGTCTGGCTCCAAGCATTTTTGTTAAGGCTACCTACACGATAATAGTATGTTGTGCCGGGTTCGAGACCTGTAACAACTACCTTGTGACCATAGTAACCCTGGAACTGCTTTGTTGTTGCCTCATAAACCGCAGAGTTACCGAAGCTACCTTCGTATTCAGATGCTTTAACAACCTGAATAACACCGTCACAGGACTTCTCTGTGAACCAAGAGAAGCCTCTCTGAGTTTTGGCATCGCCATACATTGTGCAGTTAACACGCAATGTTTCAAAACCTGTTGTTCTCTCAGCAGAAGCGCCCACACCAACGCAACTGAAAAGCATCATAACTGCAAGCAATACTGCAAGAGATCTTTTTGCTGTCTTTTTCATAACTACCTCCGTAATTAGTTAAAAATACAAAACCTGTGGCAAAATATCATACAATCTCGCCATTTTGATTCAATTTATTATACACTTATTTTTTCTGGTTTTCAATAGCATTTGTAAATTTATAACATTTGCTTACACAAGCAGAATATTTTTGTTTATTTCGTCAATTTTCACAGCAAGTTTTTTTGCACATTTCCGTTTTTGTTTTTCTTTTTTCGACAACTATTTACAAACTATTCACAATATGATATATTTTGTTTGTGTTTTCAAGCACTATATAATGAAAAGGAGATATGATTATGAAATGCACAAAATGTGGCGCAGAAATGCCCGATAATTCCAAGTTCTGCCCCGAATGCGGTTCAGTTGTTGAAGCTCCTGCTGAAGCTCCTGTTGAGGCTCCTGTTGCAGCTCCCGCTGAGGCTCCTGTTGCAGCTCCCGCTGAGGCTCCCGTTGCAGCTCCCGCTGAGGCTCCCGTTGCAGCTCCCGTTGCAGCTCCCGTTGCAGCTCCCGTTGCAGCTCCCGTTGTTGAAGAACCCGCAAAAGCACCCAAGAAAGGCATCAAAAAGCTTATTCCCGTTGTTGCAATTGTTCTTGTTGTTGCCATAATTGCAGGTGTTTTCCTCATCTTCGGCGACAAAAAAGAAGACATTGCTCCCCCTGTTTATTACAGCGATAACGAGCTTTATGTTATTACTTCTTTGGGCGGCAGCAAAGCTAAAACATTTGAAGTAACAGATGAGTATGCCGGCTTCCACCAGTTCACGGAAGACAACAAATACATCGTCTATGCAGAAGAAAACGACGACGACTACGACCTCTATTACAGAGAAGTAGGCAAGGATAAAAAAGAACCCGTTCTTGTTGCAAAAGATGTTGACGATTTCTGTGGCGTTTCAGGCAGCATCGACAATATCTATTACGAGAAAAACGACAAGATTTATGTATCTGACAAAAAAGGTAACAGCGAAAAAATCATCAGCGATGCATACTGTATGACAATTTCAGAGGATTACAAGTATATGCTTTGTGAAGTTGATGACGGTGAATACGACAACTACAAGCTCATTGACTTGAAAACTCTTGATTCCGTTAAGGTTTCAAACAAAGCAAAGCAGTTCAGATACACCGACGATTTGTCAAAATTCTATTGCCTCACAGAAAAAGGAAAGCTCCTTGAATACGACAGAAAAGGCAATGATACAACAATAGAAAAAGATGTTATCGGCATAAACCTTATCGGTGATAAGCTTTATTATGCAAAAGAAAACAAGGTTTACACCCTTTATGATTTTGTCAACGACTCAGGCAATGATGAAAAGGTTGAAATGCCCGTATGGGAAGATTACGCACCCGACATCAAAAAATACCAGACCGAAACCGTTGATCCCTTCTGGGGATGGACAACCACAAAAACAGACTACGACGCATATTACGATGCTGTTGATGCTGCTGAAGAAAAATACGATGCTGCATACGATAAATATTATGCAGTAAAGAACAGAGAAAACCTTAGAGAAAACCTTAAAGAATACGAATATATTACAACATACAACGTATATTACCTCAACGGTTCAAAGGGTGAGCTCATCACAGAAAACGGTGCATACTCTGAAATCAATAACATTTATGACCTTGAAGGTGAAGAATCCGGCTACGGTTACCTTTCTGTATATGCCGGCGGTGTTGCTGAAATTGAAAAGGTAAACATTGAAGATATTCAGTATACAAGCGACGTAATCGACCACCTCACAGAAAACACCAATAAGGGCTATGCTATTGTAAAAGACAAAACAATCAACACATACAACGCTGAAGATGTAAACGAAGACTTATCAGTTGAAAACATCAAATACAACGCTTCCGGCTCAGAATTCCTTGTTATTGCAGAAGACAAGTCAAAAACAGAGGAGCTCGAAGAAATCAGCGATTATGAAGCTATGTCTCTCTACAGCCTCAAGGCTTCAGCAAAATCAGCAAAAGAAGCTAAGCTTATAGCAGAAGACATTGCAGGTGCATTCTTCACACAGAAGGATCCTGTTACACTTACAAATCTTAACGAAGATGACTGTGCTACAATCAGCTCCGGCAAGTTCTCTGCAGATGACGTATATTCAAGCTTTATTTTCCTTGATGAAAACGACGCTGACACATTCTATTATGCCGCAGATTATGATGCTGAGGACCACCTCGCAACAATTTACAAATGCACAAACGGCAAATCAACAAAAATTGTCGAGGATGTTTATCCTTCATACAGATATTTCGCCAGCTATGACGGCAAATATCTTGCAATCGTTGATTATGACGACGGCGAAGGCGACCTTGTTTGCATCAATGGCAAAAAGTCATATACCATCGAATCCGGCGTAGGCGGAATCCTCTGTGGAGGTTTGCGCACAGCATACAGCTATTCAAACGCTGACTATTATTCATACGGCAACGATAGCGACAACGACTACGACGATTACTACGGCGATTATTACTATTAATCTCAAGAAAACCCACTCCCTCGGGAGTGGGTTTATCTCAACAAAAAAGCACCGCAAGACTGATGTGTCTTGCGGTGTTCTTTTTAATTTATAAATCAAAGCTTTGTGCCACAGCTTGTGCAAAAAAGGCAATCTGCTTCTGCAGGAGTGCTGCAAACGGGGCAAACTCTGACTGCAACCGGTTCAACCACAGGGGCAACGGGTGCTTCATACACGGGAGCCACAGGTGCTTCGTAAACAGGTGCTACGGGTGCAACAGGAGCTTCATATACCGGTGCAGGTGCGGGAGCCTCAGCCTGTTCTTCAACGGGAGTTCCGCATCCTGTGCAGAATTTAAAGCCGGGTGTTATAGGCTGTAAGCAGGTGGGGCAACGCTTTGTGCCATCAAGCATTGCGGGGGGTGCCTGTTTCACAACGGGTGCACCGCAAACATTGCAGAATGCTGCTTCTTTAGAAATCTCGGCACCACACTTTTCGCATTTGGTAATGCTCTTAATTTCGTTAATCTGGTATTCATAAGCCGCAATATTATTTGCAGTTATCTTTGCATTGTTCATCAATGTTTCGAACTCAGGTTCAAAATCTTCATAATGCTTTTCAAAATAAAGAGCACCTATTTCTTTATACAAATCGTGAAGCTGTTTTTCGTTTTCTGTGAGAACACCTTTGATTCTGACAATATCTGTCGCTTCTTTGGTTTTGCTGACTACGTTCTGACTTACCTGTGTAATCTTCTTGCTTACATCATCAAAAAAAGCCATAAAAAATCCTCCTATACCAAAATATATGATACGACTTAATATTAATACAACTTTTACCCTTAGTCAACCACTATTTTGATTTTCACACTCACATTCGATTCAACAAAAAACCATCGCAATACCAAGAGGTATTGCGATGGTTTTGTTTATTTGTTTTATTTTACTTTAACCTTGTAGCACTTGATCTCAAAGGGATTGATTTCGAAGCTGAGTGTTTTGCCGTCGGCAATATCAACTGCTACGTCGTTTCTTTCAAGAAGGTCACATTCTGCTACACTCTGAATTTCTGCGAAAAGCTCTGCAGAAACTTTAGTTCTGCTACCTGCTTTTTCAACGAAACGGATGATGTATGCATCTTCATCCTCGCATTTCTTAACTGCTTCAAGTGTAACGTTTTTGCCGTCAACCTTGATGAAGGATTTTGCATCCTCGCCCTTAGAGTCGCCGCTGATTTCAACTGCAACTGCGGGGTTGTTCATCTCAAGACCTCTTACAAGAGTCTGAGCATCCTTCCAGTTACCTGCGTGAGGATAGATTGAATATGTGAAGTAGTGGTCACCACGGTCTGATTTGGGGTCGGGGTTCATGGGAGCCTTGAGAAGAGTGATAATCATTCTCTGCTTGTCAACCTCGTAGCCGTATTTGCAATCGTTAAGGATTGATACACCGTAGTTGTCCTCACTCATATCGATAAAGTTATGAGCTGAAACCTCAAACTTAGCCTTGTCATAAGGATTGTGGCGATAGTTGGAGCTTTCGATTGTTGCATAGGCAATATCACGAGTGAATTTCTGTGCTTTAACGTCAACGTCGAAGCCGACTTTAAGGAGTTTTTCCTGTTCATTCCAGTTGATGAATGTGTCAAAGTCGATTCTGTCGAGGTCGTTATAGATGATGATGTTCTGTTTAACAAGAGATTTGTTGATATTCTTTTCGATAGAAACCGCTGTAAATACATCACCTGTTGCAATACCTGTTACCTTGCCGGGCTCTGTGTCGAACTGGCGGTCAACGTATGAAGCAACGATATCCCATGCGTCGTATTTACCGGGAAGGTCTTCATAAAGGCGGAACACGTTACCCTTGCCGTCAAGAACCTCTCTGTTGTTTTTCTTATCGAAGATAGAAACAAGCTCTGCGCTGTCATCAAGAACGATTCTGAAGTTTGCGTTTTCAACTGTGTTGCCGAAAGCAGCAACTGATGTTGCTTCGCTCACAGCAGCATCCTTTGCATAGAATACCTTGTAGCCAACTGCGGGAAGGTCTTCTGCAACGAAAACAAGAACCTTTGTGCCGTCAAGCTTTGTATAAGCCTGAGTTGCAAGCTTGTTGCCGTCTGCATCATAGATTTCAACGTCCTTGTAGGGAAGCTCAACCTTCTGTGTAGCAGCTGTGCCGAGAGAGTTGAAAAGAGCAAAGGGCTTGCCGAATTTTTCGACGCCGTTTACGTTGCCCGCAATAACATTGAGTGCCTCGTCTCTTACGCTTTCACCGATAGCAATAATGTTATCGTAAATAGCGCAAAGGTCACCGAATACTTCTGTGATGTGTGAGCCGGGAAGAGAGTCGTGGAACTGGTTTGTAAGAATTGCCTGCCAGCCTTCGTTAAGCTTTTCAAGAGGATATTTGTAGCCGTACTGCATAGCAATGCTTGCAAACATCTCAGCCTGACGATAGAGATTTTCTGAATATCTGTTGAGCTTTTTGAGAAGTGCCTTTGTTGTGTGAACACCACGGTGCTCTTCAAGATAAAGCTCGTCCTTCCAGGTAGGAATGTTGGTTTCTGTTGCATTTGCCTTCATTCTTGCAAGAGAATCCTCAATCTTACTTGTCTGAGTTTTGGGAAGACCGGGGAAGTTTTTGTAACGTTTAACGTATTCGAGCATTTCGGTGTCAACACCGCCGCCGCCGTCACCCCAGCCGTAGCAATACATAGATTCACCGATTGTTTCCTTGTCGGTGTATTTTTTCCAGTTAACTTTAAGGGAGTCTGCCTCAACAGTACCGATAAAGTGTGTGGGGGGAACAATTGAGAACACCTTTGAACCGTCGGGACCTTCCCACCAGAAGGTGTTGTACTGCCAGGGATTAGTATCGTTCCAGATACCCATTTTGTGAGTTACGAAATATTCAACGCCTGCTTTTTTAAGAATCTGGGGCATTGCATAGCCGTTACCGAAAACGTCGGGAACCCAACATGTTTTGGGAGTGATGCCGAAGGTTTTCTCTGCAAAGCGAACACCGTGAAGAAGCTGACGAACAAAGGATTCACCTGAAACAAGGTTACAGTCGGGTTCAACCCACATTGCACCGATGTATTCCCATCTGCCCTCTTCGATACGCTTTTTAACCTGCTCGTAGATATTGGGATATCTTTTCGCCATTTCGATGTATGTGGGAGCTGTGCTCTGTGAGAAAATGAAATCATCATACTGCTCCATAAGGCGAAGCATTGTTGCATGAGTTCTGCCGAGCTTACGGATATACTCTTTGTATGCCCACATAAACACGATATCAAGGTGAGAGTTACCGACAAGAGCAAGTGTACCCTCTGACTTGTATGACGTGTTGTTATAAACCTTATCCTTGAGGATTTTCTGAGCCTGGCGAAGACCTGCCTTGAATTCTTCACCGTCGAGGTCAAAGTTAACGTATGTAAATGCTTCTTTAAGAGCTGCACGGATAAGCTCCTGAAGACCTGTGTCGTGAACAGGCATAAACAAAGCGTTGAAAACCGCTTTGAAGTCCCAATAAATCTCTTCGATTTCGGGGTCAACAACGCCAACGAAGGAGCAGGAAAGAGTCTTTATTGTTGATTCGTTTGAGTGCCAAACGTAGTATGACTCAATATCAACATCGTAATGCTCGTCGCCCTTAGCACAGTCTGTGAGAAGAACTGAGTTTCTGAACGGGTCAAGACCCTGATAGGGCTCACCGTTAAGAGAAAGAAGTGAGTCACCGCCGAAATAAACGTTGAGTGTAACTTTTTTACCCTTGAAACGTTCGGGCATATCGAATGAATTTTTGAAGAATGCGCTCCAACCGTTGTTACCCCAACGGTCACCAACGTTAAGCTCCTTCCATTCGTCATAAAGGAATTCGTAATCGTCAACACCTTTATAGATGCATTCCTTCATTTTCCATGCGGGAATGGATTCAATATCGGTGTAAATTCTTTTTTTGAGGTTTTTGATTTTGAGCGCCGCAACGTCATCAAAAGAGAAAATGCCTCTCTGTTTGCCCTTTGTGGCATCACGCCAGTCGTCAACGTGAGCATCCATGGCATCGAGTGCCGCAACAGCGTCAAGGTTCTTAATCTCAGCCAAATTTATCGTCCTTTCTTTAATAGAATATTCTTCGATTTTATTATCCTTTTCAGTATATCATTATATGTAAAAAATGGCAAGATGATTTTTGAAAAAACAGCCACGAAACCCGGTAGGTTTCGTGGCATTCTTTCAACAAATTTTTATTATACGTTTGCCGCTCTTCTTTCAGCAAGCTCTTTTTCAACCCTTGCACGCTTTTCGGGGGTGTAGCGAATGAAAAGAAGTGGGATTATATAAAGCAGGCTTGCTATTGCGGGAGTGAGCATAACAAGTGGCCATATCCACGCTTCAAAAGCGGCAGACTGGGTTCCCACAAACACCGCTGCAGAATCGTCAATAGCCTTGTAATCAAGAAGATGGAGCGCAAGTGCCGCAAGACCTGCGGTGATACCGCTTGAAATTTTAGTGAAGAAGGTCTGCATAGAGAATGTAACACCCTCTGTTCTTTTGCCTGTTTTCCACTCCATGTAATCGATACTGTCGCAGAAAATAGAGGTCTGTGCGATTGAAACCGCACCCATGGGAATACTGCCGATTGCAAGAAGCGCCATACCTATCCAGAGATTTGCACCCTCAAAGCCGATTGCAAAAGCAACAATTCTTGTAACGATGTTAACCGCCTGCATAAATATAAGTGCATTGACATAGCCCTTGCACATTTTCTTGATTTTGTCGGCAAAAATCATACCGATAAAGCCGGGACCCGCTGTGATTGCAAAATAGATTGTTGTCAGACCCAAAGCACCGATAATGCTGTTTGCACCGAGGAAATCCGCAGGGATTTTGTATTTGAAGAAATACGTCATAAGCTGGCTTCCGAAGGCGAACGCACCGAGAATATTTGACAAGGTAACAAGCATAAGCATTTTATTTTGGAAAAGGAGCTTTATGCTTTCGAAAATCGAAGTCTGCTGAGTCTGGGTGTTGACACGAATGCGCTCCTGTGCTTTATAGGTTCTTGCACTAACCATTGCGCCACCAAGACCGAGGATAACCGCAAAAACAAGCGTTATCAGCGACATTGAACGTTTTGTTGTATTTGCCACCATTTCAATAATCATTGGGATTGCCATGCTGAAAACGCCATAAACGCAGGAGCCAACGGTTCTTGCCCACTTAACGAAATTATCTCTTTCGTCGCTGTCGGGCGAAACACTTGCGGTGATGCCCCACATTGCAACATCCTGCAGGGTATATGCAATATCCCAGGCAATATACATAATGATAAAATACGCAACTCTGAGCCAGAGCATATCCTCCTCGGTTGAGAAAACAAGGAAAATAAGTACCGTGAAAACACCCACAGGCAGAGGAGTGTATTTTAAAAACGGACGTAGCTTTTCGCCGTTTTTAAATGTGTGGCGGTCAATAAGGGAGCCCACCACAGGGTCGTTTATGCCGTCCCATATTTTCATAACAATAAGCAACGCAGAAACCACCAACGCCGGGAACATTGCAATATCCGTCATAAAATAAGTAAAGAATGAACCGCCTATGAACGAATAGACAACATTCTGACCCGAAAGCCCTGCATAAAAGTTTATTTTTTCTTTTTTGCTGATGTATTTCAAGCTACCACCCACCTATCGGTTTTTTCTTATTTTAACATCATTATCCGATTAGGTCAACATAAACAAAAATTTACATTTTTTGCAAATATTTTTTAGTTT
This sequence comes from Acutalibacteraceae bacterium, assembly GCA_045649005.1. Classification (GTDB taxonomy): domain Bacteria; phylum Bacillota; class Clostridia; order Oscillospirales; family Acutalibacteraceae; genus DTU089. The sequence continues at coordinate 1,914 of JAZRPC010000006.1, read as the reverse complement.
TTAATTTACTTAGCCGAAGCTTTGTGATAATATAGGTTTAATTATGTATAAGAAAGGACTTTCTTTTATGCTTCTTGACAAGAAACTTTATATCCCCGACCTTGGCGAGGTTGATATGGACAGTGGCTTCCACCTTCTCCCCGCCACAGAGGACGGCAGATTTGTTGCAGGCAAAAACGGTGTTGAATTTGTTGTTGCAACAGGCGACCAGAAGGTTGAGTTCATCTCCTTCGGCACACACTCCCTCGCCTGTGTAAAATCAGCAATCGCCTACCCCGTTTATTACCCTGTTCACCCCGTAAAAACAGAATACCCCCTCAACGCAGTTCTTATGGATTTGGACGGCACAACCGTGCGCAGCGAGGAATTTTGGATCTGGATTATTGAAATGACAACCGCAAGCATGCTCGGCAACCCGAAATTCCAGCTTGAAGAGGCTGACATCCCCTTTGTTTCGGGTCACAGCGTTTCTGAACACCTTCAGTATTGCATCGACAAATACTGCCCCGGTGAATCCCTTGAAAAAGCAAGAAACTTCTATTTCGAGCACACCCACAGAGAAATGGAAGAAATTATGGCGGGCAGAGGTAAAGACGGTGCATTCACACCCACAGAGGGCGTTAAGGATTTCCTTTACGAATTAAAGGATATGGGCATCAAAATCGGCCTTGTAACATCCGGTCTTTATGAAAAGGCTTGGCCCGAAATTCTTTCTGCATTCAAAACACTCGGCATGGGCGACCCCAAGGATTTCTACGATGCAATCATTTCCGCAGGCTTCCCCCTTCGTAAGGGCAGCGTGGGAACCCTCGGTGAGCTTTCACCCAAGCCCCACCCCTGGCTTTACAGCGAAACCTCCATCGTAGGTCTTGGCGAAGCATTTGCCGACAGAAACAGAGTTGTTGGCATTGAAGACAGCGGCGCAGGCGCTTGCTCTGTTCGTCTTGCAGGCTACACCACAATCGGTATCGCAGGCGGCAACATTGAGTCAAGCGGCACAAAGGCTGTTTGCCCACACTTCTGCCAGAATTTCGAAGAAATTATGAAAATAATCAAAGGATAAGGAGATAGATTATGGAAAACAAAGACAAAATCCAATGTCACTTTATATCCAACACCCATTGGGACAGAGAATGGCGTTTCTCCGCTCGCAGAACCCAGTATATGCTTGGATATATGCTCGATATGTTGCTTGACATTCTTGACAAGAATCCCGATTACAAGCACTTCCACCTTGATTCACAGACAATGCCTATACAGGATTATCTTGAGGTTTACCCCGAAAAGAAAGAAAAACTTCAGAAATACATAAAAGAGGGTCGCATCGCTGTTGGCCCCTGGTTCTGCCTCCCCGACGAGTTCACAGTGGGCAGCGAAGCACTTGTCAGAAACCTTCTTCTCGGCCACAAAATCGGTAAAGAGATGGGCGGCATCAGCAAAACAGGCTATTCACCCTTCGGCTGGGGTCAGATTTCACAGCTTCCGCAGATTTACAACGGCTTCGGCATCAACTTTGCCTCATTCTACCGTGGAATCAATGAATACAAGGCTCCCAACTCCGAGTTTTTCTGGGAAAGCCCCGACGGAACACGCATTTTTGCATCACGTCTTGCAAAGCGCCCCCGCTACAACATCTGGTATGTTGTTCAGCGCCCCGTTTACTTTAACCAGAAGGATGAAAACAACCGTGATATGCTCTGGAACGACAACAACGGCGTTTTCAAGCTTATTGACCGTGATTGGAAGCTTGACTACCAGTACACCCATCCTTTCTACGAGTACCACAAAGAAAACGTAAAGGCAAGAGCCGAGCAGGCTATGAAGGAGCAGGACAACGACTGGACAACAAACCACCGCTTCTGGTCAATCGGCCACGACTCCTCCTGCCCCGACGAAAGAGAGGTTCAGCTTGTT
>JAZRPC010000005.1:0-13906 GCA_045649005.1 Acutalibacteraceae bacterium | reverse complement strand
CCGCAAGGTAATAATTAACAAGAGGGTCAAGAGTGCTTGAGGTTATCCATACGGGAGTATCGGCAAGCTTTGCGCAAAGCTCCTCGGAGGGTGACCACGCAGGGCAGATGGGGAATGCCGCCGCAAACATTTCGGGGTAGGCTATTGTCATTTTGAGCGTCATTTTGCCACCCATTGAATAACCTCCGATGTAAATTCTCGTGAGATCAACGTGGTCTATATTTTGTATTGCAAAATCGTAAATTGCGGCATAAAGAGGTTCAATCATTTCGTTATCCCAGCTAAAGCCCAATTCTTCTCTTGAACGAGCAGCAAGAATAAACGCACCACCGGAATTTTTGAATCTTGCTTGGAACTCGTCGCTTGCCCATTTAGCAATGTCGCTTTTCTGAACCTGAACACCTTCGCTTGAGCCGTCGCCCATACCGTGGAGCCAGACAACAAGAGGGTATTTAGTGTCGTCGTTTTCTTTGACGGGGGAGAAGTAGCGATAATCTACGGAATAACCGTTGGCGATAGGTCCTTCGCCTTGAATGAACTGTGCCTTCAAGTCTGCGATATCACCATTAACTGAAAGAGCTGAAGCACTTACCGGAATTGCCATAGCAAACATAAAGACAAGAATAATCGCTATGATTTTTTTGATTGATTTCATTTTTACACCTCATTTCATTTTCGGCAAAAGCTTTGCCTTTAAACACACATTAACACAAATGCCAGGCAAAGTGCAATAAATGGAAGAAAATGTTAAAAAATGTTTACAATTTTTGAAAATGAACTATTCCATTTTATCTCTATATATGATATACTCTTTATAATTATAAAATAGGGCGATTATGTAATGGTTTTGAGAGGAACAGACAATGGCAAAGATAATTTCGGTAGTTAATCAGAAAGGCGGCGTGGGTAAAACCACAAGTGCCGTAAATCTTGCGGCGGCTCTCGGCGCAATGGGTAAACGCATATTGCTTGTTGATATTGACCCACAGGGCAACACCACAAGTGGCTACGGTATATCAAGAAAAGGGCTCACCGCTACATCTTATGAAATTCTCACAGGCACTATGCGTGCTTTTTCAGCAATAATAAAAACAAAGTTTCAGGGTGTGGATATAATTCCGTCAAACATAAACCTTGCCGGTGCGGAGATTGAGCTTGCGGCGATGGAAAAGAGGGAGTCCGTTCTCAAAAATGCGTTAGCTCCCGTGCAGGAGAATTACGATTTCATTTTCTTTGATTGCCCGCCCTCTCTCGGGCTCATAACTCTCAACGCTCTTACAGCGTCAGACAGCTTCATAGTTCCCATTCAATGTGAATATTACGCACTTGAGGGTCTTTCACAGCTTATGGCAACCGTGAGAACAATCAAGCGTTTATATAATCCCTTCATCGAGCTTGAGGGAGTGCTCCTTACAATGTTTGATGGCAGATTAAACCTTACTCAGCAGGTTGTGTCAGAGGTCAAAAACTTCTTTCCCAAGAAGGTTTATGCAACCGTTATCCCGAGAAACGTAAGGTTATCAGAGGCACCATCCTTCGGCGAGCCCGTTCTCTATTACGACAGGGCATCCCGTGGGGCGGAGAGCTATAATGCTCTTGCCGAGGAATTTTTGAAATTACAATAGAGGTGAAATAAATGGCAACTAAAAAAACGGGTCTTGGCAAAGGCATAGGTGCTATTTTTACAGAAAACTCCGTTGAGGAGATAGCAAACGATATAAGTCCCGTAAAGGTCAAGCTTATAGATATCGAGCCCAACCGTGACCAACCAAGAAAGCATTTTGATGCTGAGGCAATTTCAGAGCTTGCAGAAAGCATCCGTAAACACGGCATAATTCAGCCTCTTCTTGTAAGGCCCATGCCCGATGGCGGCTATCAGCTCGTTGCCGGTGAAAGACGTTGGCGAGCTTCAAGGGAAGCGGGGCTTTCTGAGGTTCCCGTTATCATACGAAATCTGACGGATTCACAGGTGGCAGAGATTGCTCTTGTTGAAAATCTTCAGCGAGAAAACCTTAACCCGATTGAAGAAGCAAACGGTTATAAAGAGCTTAAAGAAAAATATGGCTACACTCAGGAGGAGGTTGCCGAAATAGTCGGCAAAACAAGACCTGTTGTGGCAAATATGATGCGCTTATTGACCTTGCCCGAAGAAATATGTGATTTACTTGTAAAAGGCGATATTTCCACAGGCCACGCAAAAGCGCTCCTTCAACTCCCGGATGATAACAGCAAAAAGGACGTTGCCGAGGTTATAGTGGCAAGAAGCCTTTCCGTAAGGCAGACGGAGAGTCTTGTCAGGTCGATGTTACGTGAAAAAGCTCCCGCTAAAAAGACAGGCAAAAGAAATCCCTATTACGACGAAGCGGAGCTTGCACTTTCAGAGGTGCTCGGAAGAAAAGTTAAAATTACAAAATCCTCAAAAAAAGGTGCTCTTGAAATTGAATTTTTTGATGATGCAGACCTTAAAAAGCTTTTGAAGATATTTGATAACGAATAAGGAGAAGTTTAAAATGATTGATATTAAATTTTTGAGAGAAAACCCCGAAATCGTAAAACAGAACATTAAAAACAAATTCCAGGATAAAAAAGTCGGTCTTGTTGATGAGGTTATTGAGCTTGACGCCGAAAGCAGAAAGGTCAAGGGCGAGGCAGATAATCTTCGTGCTTCAAGAAACAAAAACAGTAAAATGATTGGTGCTCTTATGGCACAGGGCAAAAGAGACGAGGCAGAGGAAATGAAGAAAAAGGTTTCCGAGGATGCCGCCCGCCTTGCGGAGCTTGAAAAAGCCGAAGAAGAGCTTTCTAAGAAGGTTAACGATATTATGATGCTTATCCCCAACATCATTGACCCATCTGTTCCCATCGGTAAGGATGACAGCGAAAACGTTGAGGTTGAGCGCTTCGGCGAGCCTGTTGTTCCCGATTTTGAGATTCCTTATCACAGGGAAATTATGGAGCGTTTCGAGGGCATTGACCTTGATAGCGCAGGTCGTGTTGCAGGTAACGGCTTCTATTACCTTTGCGGCGATATTGCAAGACTGCATTCTGCGGTTATCTCTTACGCAAGGGATTTTATGATTGACAGGGGATTCACCTATTACATTCCTCCCTTTATGATCAGAAGCAACGTTGTAACAGGTGTTATGAGCTTTGCTGAAATGGATGCAATGATGTACAAAATCGAGGGTGAGGATCTTTACCTTATCGGTACAAGTGAGCACTCAATGATTGGTAAATTTATTGACACAATCATCCCCGAAGAAAAGCTCCCCCAGACACTTACAAGCTACTCACCCTGTTTCCGTAAAGAAAAGGGTGCCCACGGTATTGAAGAGCGTGGCGTTTACCGTATCCACCAGTTCGAAAAGCAGGAAATGATTGTTGTTTGCAAGCCTGAGGATAGCCCCTATTGGTTTGACCAGCTCTGGAAAAACACCGTTGACCTTTTCAGAACTCTCGACATCCCCGTTAGAACTCTTGAGTGCTGCTCCGGCGACCTTGCAGACCTCAAGGTGAAATCTATTGACGTTGAGGCTTGGAGCCCCCGTCAGCAGAAATATTTCGAAGTCGGCTCCTGCTCAAACCTTTCAGATGCACAGGCAAGAAGACTTAAAATCCGTGCAGGCGGAAAAGATAAAAAATATTTCCCCCACACGCTCAACAATACGGTTGTTGCTCCCCCCAGAATGCTTATTGCATTCCTTGAAAACAACCTTAATGCAGACGGTAGCGTTAACATCCCCGAGGCATTGAGACCTTATATGGGCGGAAAGGAAAAACTTATACCCACAGTATAAGTTTTTCAATGCGCAATTCGAAATTAAAAGGACGCTATGCGTCCGATTTAACAAGGGTATTTTATGTATAAAGATAGACGAGAAGACAATTTCAAGAAAAATAAAAGAGATTTTGACAACAGGGATGATTTCAGAAAAGATAATGACAATCAGCCCGATAAAGACATAATCTTTGGCAGAAACTCCGTAAGCGAGGCAATCAAGGCGGAGCGTCCCCTTGACAGCGTTCTTGTTGCAAGGGGTGAAAGAACGGGGTCGATACCAAAAATTCTTGCCGATGCAAAAAAGGCAGATATCCCCGTTAAAGAGGTTGACCGAAAAAAGCTTGATTTTATGTGCGGTCACGGCAATCATCAGGGCATTATTGCCGTTGGTGCCGTTAAAGCGTATTCAACTGTTGACGACATCTTTGCTCTTGCAGAGGAGAGGGGCGAATCACCTTTCATAATTATATGCGACGAGATTGAAGACCCCCACAACCTTGGTGCAATTATAAGAACTGCAGAAGCTGCAGGTGCCCACGGTGTTATTGTTCCCAAAAGACGTAGTGCACCGCTGAGCTTTGCCGTTGCAAAAACCTCTGCAGGTGCGGTTGAGTTTATGCACGTTGCAAGGGTAACCAATATTCCCCAGACTATTGATGAGCTCAAAGAAAAGGGCGTTTGGGTCTATTGTGCGGATATGGATGGTGAAACCTTCTATTCAGCCAACCTCAAGGGTGCCGTGGCACTTGTTATCGGCTCCGAGGGTAACGGTGTGGGCAGACTTGTTAAGGAAAAATGCGACGTGGTTTTATCTATGCCAATGAAGGGCAGGATAAATTCCCTTAACGCATCGGTTGCCGCAGGTATTCTTATGTATGAAATATCAAGGCAAAGAGATATATAATCTCAGCAAAGTTGATTTTGTGAGGGTAGAGAAAAATGGCAGATGAACGCAAAACTCCGAGAAAATGGTCTTTGGAAGAAATTGATGCGCTTTTACAGGATAGCGGAATGCTTCAGAAGGATGCACCGCAGCAAGAAGAGGAGCCTGTAAAAAAAGCCGAAGCAATAGACCCAAGACCTATCAGAAATGAAAATATCGAGCACCGAATCATCACCGAAAAGGTGGAGCGTTCAGAAAGCGTTGCCGAGCCCCAGATATACGGGTCATTTGTCAGCAATAAATACAGAGACAGATTTTTCAACAAGCCCATCAGAAACATTGAAAAAACCGCCGAGCACGAATTTGTGCCGGAGGAGGAGCAAAAATACGAGAGAAGTGGTTTTGTCAGAAGAAAAAGCGACAAAATCGCAACAGGCGAATTCGGGCCTGTTCCAAAAATAGTTTCAACCGAAAAATACAGAGAAGAGGTTCTTGCCTCAGACAAAACAATTGTTGTTGGCGCTGATGATAAAACACGTGAGATCAGCGTGGATAGTGAAAAAGACAAAACTAAAACAAGAACTTCAGCCCTTCGCTCACTCGCCGTTACCGACGGCGACGCCCACGACATTGAATTTCCCGAGGAAGAAGATGATATGCAGCTTTCCTTTGAGGGCTTCAACACTGAGGAAGAGGTTCAGATTGTTGATGAGCAAGAGGTTGAAGAGGAGCTTGTAAAAAAGAGGAGAGAGAAAGCAGAAAGCTTTACTATCTCTAATGAAGACGTTCCTGTGAACAGCGATGATTCATCGCAAAAATTCGGTACCGATGAATACAGAAGCACCGATGACGATTTGAAGGTAAACTATTACCTGAAGAAAAACAAAAAAAATGCAACAATCAGCGCCATTATCAGCTATATTTGCTTTGGAGTTCTGCTTGTTGCGGCGCTTGTGGGCAAAGAATTGCCACAGACAGCAGGCGTTGTGGTTATTGTTTCCATAATTTCTGTTCTCGTTGCAATTTGTGCCAATTCAGGGGCGTTGCTTGACGGCTTGCGTTCATTCAAGGGCTTGCGTTTCAGCAGAAATACGGGTGCACTTATAGGCGTTTTGGCGGCAATAGTTCAGCTTGTGGCTTTTGCGGTAAGCTCCGTTTCTCCTATGGCTAACGGTCTTATGCTGTTCTGCTCGGCGGCGATTCTGCCACTTGCGTTTAACAGAACAGCCGATTATCTTGAATTTAACCGTATCATTAAAAACTTCAAATTCGTTACAAGAGACGAATTGTATTGTATCGGTAAAATCGATAAAGAAGAAACGGCATTTCAGGTTGGCAGGGGACTTTTGCTGGATGAACCGACGGTTATTTCTTCACAAAAAACAAAATTTCCAAGAAAATTCATCGAGCTTTCAAGAAAATATTATCCCAGCGATGAAATAAACAAAAAGCTTATTCCCATCAGCTTCGGGGCATCAGTTCTTGTAAGTGCGGTTGCAATGCTTGTGACAAAGGACGTTCTTGTGGCGATTTCGGCGTTTGCGGCTTGTGTCTGCGTGAGTGTTCCGTATTTTTCATATCTTGCCGACGTTCTTACAATTTCAAAAGCATCTGAAAAGCTCTTGAGCAGGGGAGCGATGCTTTCCGGCTGGGATGCTTTCAGAGAGTGTAGCAACGCCAATGCCGTTGCCTTTGATTCTGCAGATATTTTTGATGGTGAGGATAATATCTTTGCAGGTATTCGCCCCATTTCCGATATGGACCAATACCACGCAACCTTGTGGACTGCGGCTTTGGTTATAGCCTCCGGCGGACCTCTTAGCCACGCATTCAAAAAGGTTATAGGTGACGATTACTCTCTTCTTCCCCCGGTTGAAAAATGGAATTACGAAGACAAGCTCGGTATATCGGGCTGGATTCTCAACAGAAGAATTCTTGTTGGTAATGCGTCACTTCTCAAAAACCATAACGTAGAAATACCCGCCATTGAAAAAATCGAGGGTATGCTCAGAGAGGGTAATTACCCGCTGTATCTTGCCGTTGACGGCAAAGCGGCGGCGGTGATAATAGTTTCTTACCCCGAAAATATTCTTGTTTCAAAGGTCGTAAGAAGCATTGAGCGAAACAGCCTTTCGCTTCTTGTCAGTTCAACAGACCCATATATAACCGATGCACTTGTTGCAGAGCGGCTTCGTATCCCCCAAAGCGGCGTGAAGGTTCTTTCGGGGGTATCGGGCGAGGTGCTCAACGATTATCGCAAATGCGTTACCTCGGCATCGGATGCATTGCTTATGCACGACGGCAAGCCTCTTAGCTTTTTGCACGCAATAAACAGCGCACTTTCACTTGGATCTGTTAAACATATTCTCAACGTATTCCAGAGCTGTGCAATGGGTATCGGCATAGCGTTTGTTGCGGCTATGGCTTTTGCAGGTGGTATGGCTTCAATGAGCTGTCTTCACCTTATAGCAATTCAGGGCTTCTTTGCGGGCTTTGCCGTTTTTGTTATGAACGGTAATCACGCTCTCAAAAACCGTATGAATGCCAAAAGCAGAAAAAACAGCAAAAAAAACAATCAAAGGTCGTCTGCATCCTGAATCGGCTTTTTGCCGTTAAGGGGCACACCTGTATATGAGCCCTGCACGTCTGAGGGGATTTCTTCATCGGAGACGTGCTTGAAGGTATCAATAATTTTTTCAGTTATTTCTTTGTTTTCTTTTTTCAATTTTTTCACCTCAAAAGGTATTATGCGAAAAAAGAGAAGGAATATTAATACATTGTCTTTACATTAAATTATAAAAATCGGAAAGGATATGAGCGATATGGAAAAAGTTCGTTTAGGTATAATTGGTGTTGGTAATATGGGTTCAAGCCATATTAAAAACTACCTTAACGGCAAAATGCCCGAAATTGAAATTACTGCTGTTGCAGATATAAAGCCCGATAGATTGGAATGGGCAAGGGAGCAGCTCCCCGAGGTTAAAACTTATGATACGGCATCTGCACTTATGGATTCCGGTGAGGTTGAAGCTGTTCTTATCGCAACACCTCACTATGACCACCCGCCCCTTGTAAAGGAGGCTCTCGGAAAGGGCTTGCACGCAATGAGTGAAAAGCCCGCAGGTGTTTACACAAAACAGGTGCGTGAAATGAACGAGGTTGCAAACGAAAGCGATAAAATCTTTGCAATTATGTTTAACCAGAGAACAAACTGCCTTTACAGGAAAGCTCACGAGCTTGTTCACAGCGGTGTTTACGGCGAAATCAAAAGGGTAACCTGGATTATCACCGATTGGTACAGAACACAGGCTTATTATAACTCCGGCGGATGGCGTGCAACCTGGTCGGGTGAAGGCGGCGGAGTTCTTCTTAATCAGTGTCCCCATCAGCTTGATTTGTGGCAATGGATTTGCGGTATGCCTGAAAAAATCACAGCGGTATGTCACGAGGGTAAATGGCACAACATTGAGGTTGAAGATGACGTTATGATTTATGCCGAATACCCCAACGGTGCAACAGGCACCTTTATAACAACAACAGGTGACTATCCGGGAACAAACCGCCTTGAAATTACTCTTGACAAAGCTAAACTCATTTGCGAAAACGGTAAGCTTATTGTAAATGAGCTCTCCTGCGGTTTGGCTGATTTTACAGAAAATTCAGAAGAAGGCTTTGCTTCTATTGAATACAAAACCTTTGAGGCTGAGCTTGACGGCAGAAACGAACAGCACGTTGAGGTTATGAATAAATTTGCAGGTGCAATTCTCAGGGGCGAGCCCCTTACCGCTAAAGGGCAGGAGGGCATCAACGGTCTTATGATTTCAAATGCGGCATTTTTGTCTTCCTGGTTAGGTAAGACAGTAAGCTTACCTGTTGATGAAGAGCTTTTCCACAAAATGCTTCAGGAAAAAATTGCGAATTCAACCTTTGTTAAAGAAGTCAAAGAAGTTGTTAATGAAAATATGGATTCAACTTATTGAGGTTAATTATGATTAAAAGATTTTTGCAAATAATAATCTGCGTGTGTTTAAGTGCGTGTGTTTTTTGCAGTTCTTTCACAGCTTGTGCGATAACAGGCGGTTTTGACAACTGGATAACCCAGGATGAGAACGAAAACCCCGGGGATGATGAAGGCTCGGACGAAGGTTCAGACGAAGGCTCGGATGAAGGTTCAAATGAGGGTTCAGACGAGGGTTCAGATGAAGGTTCAGACGAGGGTTCAGACGAAGGCTCAGATGAAGGTTCGGGCGAGGGTGATTCTCAGAAAAAACCTGCTCCTGAAACTCAACAGACTCAAAGACCAAATGATACACCTGCAGGACCTGCGCAGAATAACACCACAACAACTACTACAGAAGCTACTACTGAGGAGCAGTCAACGTATCCCCCGCTTCCCGAGGGTTGGTTTTATATCTTTTTGCAGCAAAATAACGGCGATGAAATCAGACGTTATGAAATGAACGGCGAGGGCTATGTTCCCGAGCCCACGACCCCTGTCAGAAAAGGCTTTGTTTTCGATGGCTGGTATCTCGACCCCGATTTTAAAAAGCCTTGGAATTTCGCTACGGATATAGCCAAGGGCGAAATGACTATATACGTTAAATGGAAATCCGACGGCAGTGCAACTGTTTATCCCATAGAGGTCAAGCAGTCAAAGGGCGGAAAAATCTATGCAAACCCAAGTGAGGCTTGTGTGGATGAAAACGTAACCATAACCGTTATCCCGGATGAGGGTAAGCGTGTTGTTGCGGGCAGTCTTCTTATAAACGGTGAGCCAAGCGATATCTTCAGCTTTACAATGCCCAAGGGCAAGGTCGTGGTTAGTGTTGAGTTTGAAGATATCCCGCAGGATGAACAGCCGGCGGAGAAAAAGAATATATTACCTTTTATAATTGCCGGCGCGGGCTTGGTGCTTGTAGTGATTGCCGTGGCAGTCGTTCTTGTTCGCCGCAGAAGACTCTACGAAACAGGCTTTGACCCCGATGAAATTATCGAAGACGTTGAAGACGACGGCTGGATAGATGAAACAATCGTGGTTGAAGATGGCTTCAAAGAAGGTAAAATAATCCACGACAGCGTTGAGCCGGATTATGGCTTGCCTGATTCAGACGATGATGAATAAAAAAAGAATCCTTACAGCAACGCTGTAAGGATTCTTTAGTTTATTTGTAATTAATAGCAACCATAAACAGCATAATCGCTGCCGAGAAAAGGAATTCCAATAAAAACAGTTTCCAAGACCATTTAATCCATTTTCCGTAAGAAACACCGATAAGACCGATTGCTATAATCATAATTCCGCTTGTGGGGTACAAAAGATTTGTAAAGCCGTCTGCAAGGCAGAAGGTGGTAACAACACTCTGGCGGGTGATTCCCACAAGGTCTGAAAGCGGTGCCACAAGGGGCATAATGAGAAAGGCTTTTGCCGTGCCGCTGCCGATGAAAAATTCAAGCACGGCAATAACGGCGAAAAGAATAAATATTGCAATAAAGGGTGATACACCGTGCATTGCGTTGTTTAATTCATAAAGAATTGTGTGCATAATTTTTCCTTCGTTGAGAACGTAGGAAATGGCAATAACAAACACAATAAGGGGTATGGCTGGAGCAATTGTTTTAGCACCCTTGAAAAAGCTTGTTGCAAGGTTTTTGCCTTTCAGACCTGAAAAATGGCCTGCAAGAAGACCGCCTACCGTGAAAAGGATTCCCATAGCGGGGAGTGAAAGCACACCGCCAAGGCTGAAAACGAAGTCAAGCACGATGAATATTGCATCAATTAAAATGCAGGTGACAAATGCTCTTGTTCCCTTGCGGATGTTGTCGTTCCCGAGAATTGCCTCCGTGTCGGTCATTGTAAATTTTTCTCTAAGAGCCCTGTCGGATTCATAAACGGGTGATTTGGTGGGGTCTTTTTCGATTTTTCTTGCGTAAAAATACAAGAATAAAAACAGTATAACGTAAACGCCCACGAAAACTATCAGTCGAAGCCATAAGCCCGAAAAAACCTCCAAATCCGCAAGCTTCTGAACGGTTACCACGTTAAAGGGGTTGAAGGTTGCGGCGGTGAAGCCCCAGGCAATTGAAACAAGACTCAGACCAAGACCGACTAAAGAGTCCCACCCGAGAGCCAGCGAAACCGCAACGGCAATGGGCACAAGTGTTATTGATTCTTCAAGCACACCTGCGGTGGAGCTCAGCGCCATACAAACAAATAAAACAGCCGCCATCAGGGTGTATTTTTTGTTGCTGTATTTTTTGATGAGCGTTGCCATTATGTATTTCAGAATACCGCATTTGTCAAGAATTAGGAAAGCGCCACCGATTAAAACGATAATACCGATTATGGCGACACCTGTTCCCGCATAACTACTGCCAAGACAAAGAATGGGTGAAAGAATAATTTTCCACAAGGGCATTTTGTAATCTTCAAGAACGGTGTAGGTTCCGTCAACAATAGCTTCGTGACCATCCTGGTCGATTATTTGGTATTCTCCCCGGGGGAGTGTTTGTGTGAGAAAACCGATAAAGGCGAGAATCGCTACGAGCACAAGCGAGATCATTGCCATGGTTTTTTTGTTAAGACTCAAGCCTAATGAGTCGTTTTTGTTTTTATTATCCATTTTTTCGTTCCTTATAAAAAATAATAACAAACATTATATATAAACGGTGTTGGAAAAACAAGAGTAAATTGACAAAACTGTTAATTAAACGTATAATATTGCAGGAATTGGCGGTGATTTTGTGGAAATAATCGAAAAATTTACCTGCGGTAAGAAAACGGATTGCGATAAAAATGAGGATGCGTTTTTAATAACCGAGGATTTTATTGCTGTTATTGACGGAGTTACAGCGAAAAACGGCAGACCTTTCGACGGTGTAACCGGTGGCAGAAAAGCGGCGGAAAAGGTTGCGGAAGCGGTCTGTTTTTTTGATGAAAACATAACCGCAAAGGAAGCGGTTGAAAAAATCACAAAGGCTGTTTCAGAGCTTTATAACGAAACCGAGCAAAAAGGTGATGCGGCGGCAGGTGCCATTATTTTCAGCAAAGCGAAGAAAGAAATCTGGAGCGTGGGCGATTGCCAATGTCTTGTAAACGGAAGACTTTTTTCCCACGAAAAAGAAGTGGACAAAATCAATTCCGATGTGCGTTCACTTGTGTTGGCTCTTGCGAAAAAACAGGGCAAAACAAGTGAGGAGCTTCTCGAAAATGACGTGGGCAGAGCGTTTATTTTGCCCATACTTGAAAATCAGCACGTTTTTGCGAATAGTACGGGCAGGTTTTCTTATGGAGTTTTTAACGGAACACCCGTTCCCGAGGAGCATATTGTAATACACAAGGTGCAGACGGGCGACGAGGTAGTGCTGGCTTCAGACGGCTACCCGCACCTGAAAAACACCCTTAGTGAAAGTGAAGAACTTTTAAAAGAAGAATTGAAAAATAACCCCTTGTGTGACGGTGAATACCGTTCAACAAAAGGAGTGGCGCAAGGCAGCGTTTCTTTCGACGACAGAACATATATAAGATTTAAGGTATAAGGAGTAAGTATGAGAGTTAAAAAGAAAAAACACGGTGCGGAGCGACTTGAAGCCTGCGGCAATATTGTTATCAAGGATTTAAAGGCAGAGGGCAGCACCTCTCAGGCACTTTTTGGCAACGATAACCCAATAAGAATAGAAATAGGTTGCGGTAAAGGTGATTTTATAGTGGGCACGGCGGCAAAGGAGCCGAATGTGAACTTTCTTGCCATTGAAAAGGTTTCTGACGTGTTGATGCTTGCGGCGGAAAAGGTGAAGCGCTCCGAACTTAAAAATATTCGTGTGTGTTGCGTGGATGCAAAGGAGCTTGAAGAAATTTTCCCCGAGGGCAGCATTGACAGAATCTATCTTAACTTTTCTGACCCGTGGCCAAAATCACGCCACGAAAAACGCAGGCTTACTTACAGAAGCTTTCTTGCAATCTACAAGAAAATTCTCAAAAAAGGCGGTGCAATCCATTTCAAAACCGACAACAGAGGTCTCTTTGATTTCTCGTTGGAGGAGTTTAAGGAATTTGGTATGAGAATGGAAAAGCTCACCTTTGATTTGCACAACTCCGAGTATATGGAGGGAAACGTTATGACCGAGTACGAGAAACGCTTTTCTTCTATGGGCGTGCCGATAAATAGGGTGGAATGTTATTTTGAGTAAAAACAAACTCAGCATTATATGAATGTATATTAAATAGAAAAAGTTAGAGTCCTTACCTCTCTTCGAAGAGAGGTAAGGACTCGCCTTTGTTTTTGTCAAGAAAAGGATTACTCAGTAATCTCAAACAAGTCATTGGGGGAGCAGTTGAAAATAAGACATAGCGTTTCAATATTTTCATATCTTATTGACTTTGTTTCATTATTTACCATTTTGCTGAAATTTTGATAACTCATGCCCAATTGCTTGTAGAGCCAATATTTGGTTTTATTTTCTTTTTCCAATAATTCTAAAACTCTTAATTTTAACATAAGATACGACCTCATTAGATATTTTTTTAATCGTATCTTATTTTTATACTTTACATATAGACTAATACATTATATAATGAAAACATACTGAGGAGGGTGACGGAAAATGAACGATATTAATATTGCCAGAGAGCTTTGTGCATACAAGAAAATGTATAATCACATTTTTAATGAGGTTACAAATATCATAGAAGAATGTCATGATTCTGACGTGAAGGAAAGGCTTATAAAAGCACAGCAATACACAGAGGGGATTTTTACAGGTGAAAACTATGGGTCTTCTAAAATGAGTGTTGACGAAGAAGTTATAGTTATGCTGTTGCGTGTTTTGATTAAACAAGAGAAAGAAAGGCCGGTTTCTGAACGTGATAATGGACTCATTGAAGAGTGTGAAGATTGGATTTTGGATTTGGAAGAAAACAGAATAACGGATTTTCTTGTGAGATTTGATAATGAAATGAAAGACGATTAATAAACTGTTGTGTAGAGAAAATTGATGAGATTTGGTGAATTACGAACCGAAGCTGTACAAGGGTACAGCGAGGTGAGTAAACGCCAAATATCGCAATTTTATCACACAAAAGAAAAAAGCAACCACTCGATTGAGTGATTGCTTTGTTTGTGTCGGCATCGCCCTATTTTCCCAAGCGGCTTCCCACTAAGTATCTTCGGCACTGTTGAGCTTAACTACCGTGTTCGGGATGGGAACGGGTGGACCCTCAACGCCATCAACACCGACTATTCATT
>JAZRPC010000004.1:0-7091 GCA_045649005.1 Acutalibacteraceae bacterium | reverse complement strand
AGACCTTAAAATGGCAGACAACGTTCAGGAGGCTTTCTCGAAGCTTCACGCATTTATGTTTGAAAACGTCTATACTAACCCCGTCTGTAAAAGTGAAGAGGGTAAGGCTGAAAATATGATTAAAGAGCTGTTCAGATATTTTTCTGCATTCCCTCACAAAATGCCCGAATTTTACTATAACATTTCTAAAAAAGAAGGGGCTCAGAGAGCCGCTTGTGACTACATTTCAGGTATGTCCGACAGCTACTCGTTAAAAATCTTCGACGACTTGTTCGTTCCTAAAACCTGGATGTATTAATAAAACTAAATTTTATGCAGGAGGTGATGCACGGTGGCAAGGTTGCCCGATGATTTTATTCAACAAATTCGAGACCACAACGAGATTGAATCTGTTATCTCGGGCTATATGGAGTTAAGGCGCAGGGGTAAAACCTTAACGGGTCTTTGCCCGTTTCATAACGAAAAAACTCCGTCATTTACCGTGTATCCCGAAACCAGCTCATATTATTGCTTCGGTTGCGGTGCAGGCGGTGACGTTGTTACGTTCATCAGAAACATCGAAAACCTAGATTATATCGAAGCTATTAAGCTTCTTGCGGATCGGTCGGGTCTCAAAATGCCCGATGCCGAATATGACGATTCTGCATCAAACCTCAGGCGTCGTGTGTTTGAGGCAAACAGGGCCGCCGCAAGATTTTATCACGAAACCTTATATAAGGAGGAAGGCAAGCAACAGCTCAGCTATTTGCTAAACAGAGGCGTTTCACCCGCTATGATAAAGCATTTCGGCTTGGGTGCCGCCCCCGATGATTGGCACGCCCTCGAAAATGCATTGAGGGAGCAGGGCTTCAGACGTGACGAGCTTGTTGCAGCAAACCTTCTCAGAGTTAGCGAAAAAGACGGCAAGCGTTATTATTACGATGCATTCCGTGCCAAGGTTATGTACCCGGTTATTGATTTGCGGGGTAACGTCGTTGCTTTCGGCGGGCGAGTGCTTGATAACAGCAAACCTAAATACATTAATACCTCAGACACACTTGTCTATAAAAAAAGCAAGGAGCTTTTCGCACTCAATTTTGCTAAAAACGGCAATGAACGAAAGCTGATTCTTTGCGAAGGGTATATGGACGTTATCGCTCTTCATCAGGCGGGTTATACAAACGCTGTTGCGGGCTTGGGCACAGCTTTGACACCCGAGCAGGTCAGCCTTATTTCAAGATATGCCGACGAGGTCGCCCTTTGCTACGACTCTGACGAGGCTGGGCAGAAGGCTGTAAGGGCTGCGATGTCGCTGTTTTCAAAAACAGGTGTCAAGGTCAAGGTTATAAGGCTTTCGGGCGGTAAAGACCCCGATGAAATAATCAAAACTCACGGCAAGGAGATGTTTTCAAAGCTTCTTGACAAAGCCGATAACGACACCGAGTATAAATTGTCAAAGCTTCGTGAAAAATACATTGTCGAAACCGATGACGGCAAGCTGAACTTTCTGCGTGAAGCATCAAAGCTGCTTGTATATTCGGATTCAATAGAAAGAGATGTTTATGCGTTGCGCCTTGCCGATGAGTTGGGTGTGAGCAAGGATGCTATATTGCAACAAATATCTCAGCTGGCACGAAAAGAAAACTACCGTAAATCAAAAACGGAGCTGCAGACTGCACAAAAACAGGTGCAGGCGCTTGAAATGGCGGCAGACCCACAACGTGCCAAAAACAAACGTGCCGCAAAGGCAGAGGATGTTTTAATAATAACTCTTCTCAACAATGGTGCGTTTTATAATAAGCTTAAGGACAGGCTCAGCGAGGATATTTTCGCAACACCTGTCAACAAGCGTATTTTTCAGTTAATAACAACACGTCTTGTGAATAACGAGGGTGTTGATATATCACAGCTTTCTCAGTATTTAACATCGGAAGAAGTAAGTGCAGTTGCAAGGTTGCTTGCAAAACAGGCGATGGTTTCAAATACGTTGAGTGAATGCTATGATTGCATAACAGTTCTTGAAGAAGAGAAGACTAAACGGGAAGCCCCGGAGCCCTCACAGATGAGCGATGAAAGCTTTCTTGAGTTTTTTAATTCTCTTAACAAAGAAAAAGATGTGTGAAAAAGAAAGGTGAAGAAAATGGAAAATTGGGAAAAGCACCCGGTCATAAAAAGCTTGATCGATAAGGGTAAGGTCAGCGGCAAGCTGGCAACACACGATATCGATAATGCTGTTCTTGATATGGAGGATTTCGATATTGACAACCTCGAAAAGCTTTATAAGCTTCTCGAAGAGCAGAATATCGAAATTGTTGACGAGGTTAACACAGACGTTCTTGATTCTCTCACAGAGCTCGAAACAGCAAAGACAGAAGATGATGAAAACTCCGGCGATGCAAAGGCTATGACTATTGATGACCCGGTTAAGGTTTATCTTAAAGAAATCGGTCGAGTTCCGCTTCTCACCTCTGAGGAAGAGATTGAGCTTGCTATTCGTATTTCAGAAAACGATGCTGAGGCTAAGAAACGCCTTTCTGAGGCTAACCTTCGTCTTGTTGTCAGCATTGCAAAAAGATACGTGGGCAGAGGTATGCAGTTCCTTGACCTTATACAAGAGGGTAATCTCGGTCTTATTAAGGCTGTTGACAAGTTTGACTACACTAAAGGCTTCAAATTCTCAACCTATGCTACATGGTGGATTCGTCAGGCAATAACAAGAGCTATCGCAGACCAGGCAAGAACAATTCGTATCCCCGTTCATATGGTTGAAACAATCAACAAGGTTAAGAAAACTAACAGTCAGCTTCTCCACGAAAACGGCAGAGATCCCACTGCAGAAGAAATTGCCGAGAAGCTCGATATGCCTGTTGATAAGGTAAGAGAAATTCTCAGAGTTGCACAGGAGCCCGTTTCACTTGAAACACCCATAGGCGAGGAGGAGGACAGCCACCTTGGTGACTTTATCCCCGACGACGATGCTCAGGCACCTGTCGACGCCGCTTCAATGGCTCTTATGCGTGAACAGCTTGCAGAGGTTCTTAAAACACTTACCCCACGTGAAGCGAGAGTTCTCAGCCTTCGCTATGGTCTTGAAGACGGTAACCCAAAAACTCTTGAAGAGGTTGGTAAGGAGTTTCAGGTTACAAGAGAGCGTATCCGTCAGATTGAAGCAAAAGCTCTTCGTAAGCTTCGCCATCCCTCACGTTCAAAGAAGCTCCGTGACTTCTTGGATTAATAAATTTGAATATAAAGGAGAATTATTATGAAAATGTCAAAAAAAATAACATCTGTTTTACTTGTTGTTTCATTGTTGGTATCCTTTGTGTTACCCCTTTCGGTAAGTGCTGTAAGCGTTTCCTATGATATCACAAGCCCTTACGAAACAGTTGATTGGGATACATGGAATCAATACAAGGCTCAGCTTCATACTCACACCCTGTACAGTGACGGTACAATGGACGTGAAGGACGTTGTAGAAGAATATTATGCACGTGGTTACGATATTCTTTCCATATCAGACCACGGCGTTGTTCACAAGGGTTGGGATAAAGTCCCCGAAATGCTTGATATTATTGGCTATAATCAATATATAAATAATTTAACCCCCGTCAGCGCTGAGAGATATAAGGAGCTTACAACCGGTGTCGGTCGTGACGGCAGACCTATGCTTGACGTTCCCTTCGGAATTGAGTTGAATGGCCTTGTTGTAAGAAAAAATCATATAAACGGCTTCTTCGCTGATTACGGTCAAGGCATTTTAGGTGAAGAAGAGGATTTTGAAACAGTTATTGCAGGTAACAGTGCTGCAGGTGGTATTACATTTATTAACCATCCCGGTGATTTCCTTGCAGCAAACAGAGATGAATCCAGAGCACGTAATTATAATGATCTTAAAGTTTTCATTGATCCTCTTTTGAAATACGACAGCTGTGTTGGTATTGAGGTTTTCAACTGTATGGATACCGCTGACCGTGCAGACCGTATTATCTGGGACAGCATTCTTCAATATACAATTCCTCAGGGTAAAAACGTTTGGGGCTTCTCTAATGATGACTCCCACTATCTTGACCAGATAGGCATTACTCAGGAAATTATGCTTATGCCCGAGCTCACAAATGAAGCTCTTCGCACCGCAATGGAAGACGGAACTTTCTTTGCTTGTTCAACCTATGCCCGCAAAGAAATGGGTGAGGATTTTGTAGGCACAGGTGATTATGCAACCATTAAATACATTGACATTGATGACGACAAAGACGAAATCAGCGTTATTGCTTCAAATTACGATGAGATTGAGTGGATTGCAGACGGCGAGATAATCGCAACAGGTGAGACCATTAACCTCAGAGAATACAGCGATGAAATCAGCTGCTATGTTCGTTTCCAAATTAAAAATGAGGGTGGTATAGTTCTTTCTCAGCCCTTCGTTTGTGATGATGGCGATATGAGCGACGATGGAGCTAAAATCCCCGAAGCAAAAGAGCCCAACAACATTATCGCTGCGTTCTTTAAAGAATTGCTTGATATGCTAAGAAGAACTATTCTTGGCGAACTCATTTATATGAATACGGTTCTTTAATTCTGAAAATTAATGATGAAAAAGGTGCTTCCGTTTCGGAAGCACCTTTTATCAGTTAGACTATTTAAGCTTTATTTGTTTTCCTGTATGGTCAATCTCATAATCGTTCCAATAAATTAATTCACTGACGGTTACGAATTCGTAGCCGTCTTTTTCTAGTTTAGTGAGTATTTTATCAAGTGCTTCAGGCGTGTTTTCAACTTCGTTATGGAATAGAATTATTGAGCCGTTCTGCACCTTGCTTGTAACTCGTGAATACATTTCTTCAACAGAAATCAATTTGCAATCTAAGCTGTCATCACCTTATACAACGGTAACGTGTTATGTGTATTTTTATTCAATTTTAGAAGTATTGAAAAATTTGAAATATTATGATATATTAACATCTAATAATATACTTAAATAACTTAGGGAATGCAGGTTATGAAAAAAACATTAAAGAGAAGTTTATCAATTCTTCTCGCTATTACAATTATTTTAAGCTCTGCTTATGTAGGGCTTGGTTCGGTTGATTTTGCAACGCTTTTTGCAGTTGAAGCAAATGCTGCAAGTGAAGATGCTTTGACATTTTCTCTGAATAGTGCCGGCACATATTATACGGTTGAAGATTGTGACGAGGCTGCAACTGGTGAAGTGGTTATCCCAAGCACATACAACGGCTTGCCTGTAACAAGTATAGGCTCTTATGCTTTCAGTAATTGCAAAAGTCTTACATTGGTAACGATACCTGAAGGAGTTATGAGCATAGGTGAGGGAGCTTTCAGTAATTGCACAAGCCTTGCATCAATCACAGTTCCTGATAGTGTAACAAGCATTGGTCGATTGGCTTTTTCCAATACCGCATATTATAACGATAGCACTAATTGGTCTGGGTCGTATCTATATATCGGTAAACATCTTGTTAGTTCAAGCCTTGATTCTAATACATACACTGTTAATATTAAAAGCGGAACGTTGACTATAGCCGGATATACTTTCTATAATTGTACATATCTCACATCTGCTACAATCCCCGCGGGGGTAAGAAGTATCGGCTCTTATGCTTTCGGTAATTGCACAAGACTTAAATGGGTTAAAATTCCCGATAGTGTGACAAGAATAGATGATTACGCTTTTTATATGTGTAATAGCCTTATAACAGTGCATGCAACAGACCTTACAGCTTGGTGTTCAATAGATTTTTCTAATTATGCTTCGAATCCGGTTTCATTTGCAGAAGAATTATATATAAACGGAGAATTGGTTACAGATATTGTGTTTCCTGATAGCGTAACAGGCATAGGAGATTACACTTTTTATAATTGTAAGAGTCTTGAATCAATTGAAATATCAGATAGCGTAACTAGTATAGGTGCTGCTGCTTTTCTAGATTGTACAAACCTTAGTGCAGTTACAATCCCTGAGGGAGTAACAGGTATAGGTGAATATGCTTTCTCCGGCTGTACATACCTTGCATCTGTTACAATTCCTGACAGTGTAACAAACTTAGGGAATTATGCTTTTTATGATTGTACATTTCTTAAATCTGCGACAATAGGTAGCGGAGTTGCTAGCATAGGCGATTCAACTTTTGCTGAGTGTCTGTATCTTGAATCAATAACAATACCCGAAAGTGTAACCTCAATAGGTACAAATGCATTTTATAAATGTGCAAGTGATTTCACAATTTATTGCTATCGTGATTCATACGCTATGCAGTATGCAATTGATAATTCACTTAATTATGTGATTATGGATATCGGTGAAACCGAGGCTTGTACTATTGATTATACAAATAACCTGATTTTTGCAACAGAAACAGGTGTCGAGGATATAGAGGCACTTTTGTATGTTCCCGAAACATCGGCAATAACAACACAGGCAAGTTTAAGCAATGCAGATTGTGTGTATTACGGCACAGGCTCAACAGTTACAGTTGTCAGCGGCGGCGTATCCACCGAGTATACACTTGTTATCAGTGGTGATACTAACGGAGACAGTGTATGTGACGTGATTGACTGTGTTGATGTTGAGCGTACATCATCAGGTAACGCTGAGCTCACAGGTGCTTATGCTTTGGCTGCCGACAGCAATGCTGATGATATTGTTGATATCAACGATTATCAGGCAATGGTAAACAAAGCAATTGCGTAAAAACTATCATAAAAACAGTCGTAGCTTTTGTTACGGCTGTTTTTGCCTTCCCGTATGGTCAATCTCATAATCATTCCAATAAATTAATTCGCTGACGGTTACGAATTCGTAGCCGTCTTTTTCTAGTTTAGTGAGTATTTTATCAAGTGCTGCAGGAGTATTTTCAACTCCGTTATGGAAAAGTAAAATTGAACCATTTTCGGTTTTAGATATAACTCTTTCATACATTTCATCAACTGAAAGTTTCTTCCAATCAAGACTATCAACATTATATATAAAAGTAAAGACTTTTTTATTTTATTTATCAAAACAATACAGTACAGTATAACACAGAACATTACACTACAAAACAAAGACAAAACACTACAATCCAACTTAATACAATTCAAAGCATTAAAAGACA
>JAZRPC010000003.1:0-3732 GCA_045649005.1 Acutalibacteraceae bacterium | reverse complement strand
CATAATAGTGCTTCTTGAAATAAGATCCATATCACTTGTTCCTCTTGAGAAGTTAAGGAACTTACATCCATACATAATGGGAGGACATGCAGAACGCATGTGAACCTCTTTAGCACCGTTTTCATAAAGGAATTCAACTGTTTCGCGAAGCTGAGTACCTCTTACGATACTGTCATCAACAAAAAGAAGCTTTTTGTCTTTGATAAGCTCGTGAATGGGAATCTGCTTCATTTTGGCTACCCTGTTACGCTCTCTCTGATTTGAGGGCATAAAGCTACGGGGCCAGGTGGGTGTATATTTAATGAAGGGGCGGGCAAAAGGAACGCCACTTTCATTTGCATAACCAATTGCATGGGGTGTTCCCGAATCGGGGACACCGCTGACATAGTCAATATCCTGCGCTTCACCTAACATTTTATCGGTCTGAGCCATAATCTTTCCGTTTTCATAACGCATTGCCTCAACGTTTCTGCCCTCGTAGCAGGACGTTGGATAACCGTAATAAGACCAAAGGAAAGCACAGATTTTCTTTTTCTCTCTTGCCGGCGAAAGAACCTCTACCTTATCGGCTGAAATTTCAACAATCTCGCCGGGACCAAGCTCTTTGTAATCCTCAAAGCCCAGCTTCTTATATGCGAAATCTTCAAAAGAAACGCAGAAGCCATCTTCACGCTTGCCGATAAGAACGGGGATTCTGCCCACCTTATCTCTTGCGGCGATAAGGTTACCGTCATCTTTAAGAATAAGGATTGAGGACGTGCCGTCTATCATATCCTGAGCAAAGCGAATACCCTCTGCAAAGCTTGATTTCTGATCCATCATTGCCGCAACAAGCTCCGAGGAGTTGATACCCTCGCTTGTCATAGCTCCAAAGTGACCGCCGCTGAACGCAAGATATTGGTCAACGAGTGCTTCGCTGTTGTTTATTATGCCGATAGTGCTGATGGCATAAAGCCCGTGATTTGAGCGCATAAGAAGTGGTTGCGCATCTGTATCACTTATACAGCCTATTGAAGAATTACCGCTCATCTGGTCGAGAATGTTCTCGAACTTTGTTCTGAAAGGTGAATTTTCTATTTTATGAATTTTTCTCTGGATTCCTTTTTCGGGGTTATATGCCGCCATACCGGCACGGCGAGTTCCCAAGTGTGAGTGATAGTCAACACCGAAAAAAGTATCCAGCACAGCATCGTTCTTAGATACTACACCAAAAAAACCGCCCATGTTACACCTCTGTATCAGTTGTTGTATTTATCTTCTATTGCCTTGTTCTTTTCGAGAACTGTTGCAGTGTCTTTTGCTCTTTTGTCGCTGAGCTTCTTTTCAAGCTCGGGCTCGCTGAGAGAGAGTATTTCAATAGCGAGCAAGGCGGAGTTTACTGCACCATCAATGGCAACAGTTGCAACAGGAATGCCTGAGGGCATCTGAACTGTTGAAAGGAGTGCCTCCATACCGCCGAGATTTTGTGATTTAATCGGTATACCGATAACGGGCAAGGTTGTGTTTGCCGCAACCGCACCTGCAAGGTGAGCCGCCATACCTGCCGCCGCAATAATTACGCCGAAGCCGTTTTGGCGGGCATTAGCGCTGAAATCCTTTGCTTCAACAGGAGTTCTGTGAGCAGAAAAAACGTGAACCTCAAAGGGTACTTCAAAATCTTTAAGAGTGTTTATTGCTTTTTCAACAACGGGTAAATCGCTGTCGCTACCCATAATAATTCCGACTTTTTTCATATAAAACATCCTTTCTAGGGTGAAATGAGTTATTCGAACCTGCCTAAAAGAGAATCTTTTTAAGTCTTTTCGGCGTTTCGGTCTTGAAAGGCGTCAGCCTATCTTCGCCCTCAACACCAAAAATCCAATAAAAATTTTTCACTTTTAGGTCGAAGATTTTATACAGAGCGGATTTTTGGTCAGCCAAGGCAAAAACGCAGCTAATCCTTTCGGATTGGCGAGTATTTTAACACAGGATGAACGGAAAGCCGCCTGTATAAAACACGGTTCGGACAATTCATTTCACCCTAAACCAAAAAAGGCGCACCTGCTCATAGTTTGAACAAGTGTGCCCAGACGGTCGGCTGAATACGGTAAAATCCGCTCCCCTGCTCCATTGTGGTGCTCCACTGAATACTCCGTCAGTCGCAGGGAAAATCCGCTTTAATTTTATGATTTCATTTTATCATAACAAGCGAGTCCGGTCAAGGCACATAAGGTCCAATAAAACCGTTTTTGGTAATGGTTATTTGTTGATTTTGCTATTATTTTGCCTGTGTTTCACAATAGATACAACGGTAAACTCCGTTGTCTTTATCTGTGAGCTTGAAAACGTGATTAATCTCCTGCTCGGTTGACGTAATGCAACGGGGATTTTTGCATTTTATAACGTTGGTGAGCATTTCGGGGAGCTCAAGCGTTCTCTTTTCAACAAGCTGACAATTTTTAATTATGTTGACTGTTGTGCCGGGGTCAACATAACCGATAACGTCAATATCAATGGCGATATCAGCATCAATTTTTATAATATCCTTCTTGCCCATTTTTTTGCTTGCAACATTTTTGATTATTGCAACGGAGCAATCAAGGTTATCAAGACCGAGAAGGTCATAAAGCTTCATACCTCGACCGGCCGTGATGTGGTCGATTACAAAACCGTTTGTGATGGAATCAATATTCATTTTTTTGCCTCCTCCAACAATTTGAGAATAAGAGCCATACGAATGTATTTTCCGTAAAGAACCTGTTTAAAGTAACAAGCCCTTGGGTCATTGTCCACCGCAACGCTTATCTCATTAACACGGGGAAGCGGGTGCATAATACACAAATCCTTTTTGGCATTTGTGAGCTTTTTGGGCTCGAGAACGTAGCTGTCTTTAAGACGAAGATAATCTTCCTCGTTAAAGAATCGTTCTCTCTGAACCCTTGTCATATAAAGAATATCAAGCTCAGGCATTACGCTTTCAAGGTCTGTTGTCTGTTTATAGGGGATACCGTTCTTTTTGAGAACGTCCTTTTTTATGTAGCTGGGAAGCTTCAACTCTTCAGGAGAGATAAGAACAACCTTAATGCCACTGTATCTTGAAAGAGCAGTAATAAGGGAGTGAACCGTTCTGCCGAATTTAAGGTCACCGCAGAAGCCTACTGTGAGATTTTCAAAACCGCCTTTTTCACGCTGAATGGTGAGCAAATCTGTAAGGGTTTGTGTGGGGTGATTGTGGCCGCCGTCACCCGCATTGATGACGGGAATTGTTGCGTTTTGTGCGGCAACAAGGGGCGCACCCTCCTTAGGGTGGCGCATAGCTATAATATCAGCATAGCAGCTGATTGTTTTTGCAGTATCTGCCACACTTTCACCCTTTGCGGCAGAAGAGTTGTTTGCCGCAGAAAAACCGATAACACTACCGCCAAGCTCAATCATTGCCGCCTCAAAGCTGAGACGTGTTCTTGTTGAGGGCTCAAAGAAAAGTGTTGCAAGCTTTTTTCTTTTACACTTTTCACAGTATTTATCGGGATTATCTATAATATCGTTTGCCGTTGCAATAAGCTCATTTACCTCATCAACGGTAAAATCGAGAATATCAATCAAGCTTCTCATTTACTACTAATCCCCTTTTCGTATTTTTAGAATTAAGAAAATGCACTAATTATTCTTTTGCACCATTAACTGCAAGATAATTTTTGATTCTTTCAACATTTTCTTTGTTTTTCTCGTCTTCTTCGAGATATTCGATAATAT
>JAZRPC010000002.1:0-4386 GCA_045649005.1 Acutalibacteraceae bacterium | reverse complement strand
GACGAAGAAGCAAGAAAAGGCTGGGTGCGCACCAAAACTCCCCTTATGGCTAAGAGCGACCTTTACAAAATCTCAGGCCATTGGGATCATTATAAAGACGGTATGTTCGTTCTCGGTGACGAAGAAAAGGATGACGAGGTTTTTGCTCTTCGCCCAATGACTTGTCCGTTCCAGTATCAGGCATATCTCAACAGGGCAAGGTCTTACCGCGACCTTCCTATGAGATTGGCTGAAACATCAACTCTTTTCAGAAACGAATCATCAGGCGAAATGCACGGCCTTATCCGTGTTCGTCAGTTTACAATTTCAGAGGGTCACCTGATGTGTCTCCCCGAGCAGCTTGCAGATGAGTTCAAGCGTTGCCTCGACCTTTGCATCTTTATGCTCAAAACCCTTGGCCTTTATGAAGACGTTTCATACAGATTCTCACAGTGGGATCCTGCAGACACAGAAAAATATATCGGCACAAAAGAGCAGTGGGACGAAGCACAGGGTATTATGAAAGAAATCCTTGATGATATCGGTCTTTCTTATAAAGTCGGTATCGGTGAGGCGGCTTTCTACGGTCCCAAGCTTGATATCCAGATTAAGAATGTTTACGGTAAAGAGGATACTCTTATCACAATCCAGATCGACCAGATGCTTGCTGAAAAATTCGGTATGGAATACGTTGACCGTGACGGCACAAAGAAAAATCCCTACATCATCCACAGAACTTCTATCGGTTGCTATGAAAGAACTCTCGCTCTTCTTATCGAGAAATATGCCGGCGCATTCCCCATGTGGCTTGCTCCCGAGCAGATGAGAATTCTTCCCATCTCCGAAAGACATCACGATGCTTGTTATGACCTTTGCAGAAAGCTTGAAGAAAAAGGCTTCCGTGTAACTGTTGACGACAGAGCAGAAAAAACGGGCTACAAAATCCGTGAAGCACAGCTTCAGAAAATTCCTTATATGCTTGTTCTCGGCGACAAGGAAATTGAAAATAACGAGGTTGCAGTTCGTGGCAGAAAATCGGGCGATATGGGCACAATGAGCGTTGACGCATTCTGCGAAATGGCTCAGAAGGAAGTTGACGATAAGGTTATTAACTAAAGAAAAAAGAACTACTCCTCCGAGGAGTAGTTCTTTTGAATTTTGTCTTGTGAACTTTCAAATGCTTGCCTCGTAGCCTTCTTCGACAATCGCTCCGATTAAAACATCATCGGCAACATCCTTTGAAAGAACAACCTTTGCAACGTTTTCTTCGTGGCTTGCAGTCGCACCTTCAACGCCGTCAATGGCGGTGAGCGCTTTCACAACGTGCGCTTCACAACGTGGGCACATCATACCCTCAACTTTAATAATTTTCTCCATAGTGGTGTTTCCTTTCTCTTCTGTTACCGGTAAATTATCTGTAACAGATTTTTTATTTTCTTCTTTTATATGTTTTGATTTGAAAAACCGTAGCCTTAAAGCGTTAGTTACAACACAGAGCGAGCTCATACTCATCGCCGCCGAGCCAATCATAGGAGTCAGTCTCAGGGCAAATGCGGGATAGAGCACACCCGTTGCAAGGGGAATTCCGAGTACGTTGTAGAAAAATGCCCAGAAAAGATTCATTTTAATGTTTCGCATAACGGATTTACTCAGCTCTACAGCCTTTGCACCGTCTGAAAGTGAGCTTTTGATAAGAACAATGTCTGCGGCGTCAATGGCAATATCTGTCCCTGCACCGATTGCAATACCCACATCTGCACGCATAAGGGCAGGGGCGTCGTTTATTCCGTCGCCGATAAAAGCGATTTTTTCACCGTTTTCCTGCAGGATGCGTATCGCCGCTTCTTTATCTTTTGGGAGAAGCTCTGCGAATATTTCATCTATACCCGCAGTTTTTCCCACAAATTCGGCGGCGGCTTTGTTGTCGCCCGTGAGCATAAGGGTTTTTTTGCCCATTTTTTTGAAGGCTTCAATGGCTTTTAATGAGTCCTCACGTATTGTGTCGGAAACGGCTATTATGCCCATAACATCCTTTTCTTTGCAGAAAATCAAAGGTGTTTTTCCCTGCGAAGAATATTCGGTTATTTTATTTTCAACTGCAGAAAAATCTATGCTGTTTTCTTTTAAAAATCTTTTGTTTCCAGCAAAATATTTAACACAATTTATGTTGCCGGAAATACCCTTGCCCTCGAACACTTCGAAATCTGTTACCTCTGGAATATCAAGCCCTTCGCCCCGCTTTCTCACAGCATTTGCAAGGGGGTGCTCACTACCTTTTTCAAGAGCGGAGCAAATTTCAAGAAATTCTTTTTCCGAAAGCGATTTATCTGAAACAAAAATATCGCTGACGCTCATTTCGCCGCTTGTAACCGTCCCCGTTTTGTCAAGCACAATTTTGTCGACGCTCCCAAGTGCTTCAAGAGCTTCGGCTGATTTTATGAGTATTCCGTTTTCGGCGGCTTTACCCGTTCCTGCCATAATTGCAACGGGTGTTGCAAGGCCTAAAGCACAAGGGCAGGAGATAACAAGAACAGTAACGGCAAAAGAAAGCGCATTTTCAAAATTCTTGCCAAACAAAAGCCACACAATGAATGTTATGGCGGAAATAATCATAACAGCCGGGACAAATATACCGCTGACCTTGTCGGCTAGGCGGGCTATGGGGGCTTTTGATGAGCCTGCTTCGTCAACAAGTGTTATTATCTGCGAAAGGGTTGTGTTTTCGCCAACACGTGAAGCAGTCATTGTGAACGTTCCGTTTTTGTTAAGCGTGGCAGAAATTATTTCATCGCCAACAGCTTTTTCAACGGGAAGGCTTTCGCCCGTTACGGCTGATTGGTCAACGAAGCTGTTACCGTTTAAAACCGTTCCGTCAACAGCAATCCTTTCGCCCGGTCGTATTATAAGAGTGTCACCAACGTTGATATCCTCAGCGTCAATGGTAAATTCAACACCGTTTCTGATAACATTTGCTGTTTTTGGGGAAAGTTCAACCAGCTTGCCCAGAGCATCGCTTGTTTTGCCCTTGGAGCGTGTTTCGAGAAATTTGCCGACTGTTACAAGGGTGAGAATCATAGCACTTGATTCAAAATAAAGCTGGTGAGAATAGTGTTGGAGAACCTGTATGTTGCCGTCGGTTGTGGCTTTTGCCATCATAGCTATTGCAAAAATACCGTAAAGAAAAGAGGCAGAGGAGCCGAGCGCCACCAAAGAATCCATATTAGCGGCTCGTTTAACAATCCCTCTGAAGCCCGAAATGAAAAACTTTCTGTTTATTACTATCACGGGGAGGGTAATAAGAAGTTGAATAACTGCGTTCAAAAGGGCGTTTTCTGTGCCGTGAAGGATGTGGGGGAGTGGTAGCCCCACCATGTGACCCATTGCAATATACATTAAAACAACAAGGAAAGCAGCAGATAATGCAAGTCGTTTTTTCATTGAAGCTGTATTTTCGAATTCATTCTTTTTTCTTTCTTCCCATTGTGTTTTTAAATTGTTCTTTTTATTTTCACCAAAAAGAGTAGCACCGTAACCGATGCTGTTCACAGCATATATATAGTCTTTTTCAGTTAACTTTTCTTCATCAAAGGTAACGGTGAGGGTGCCCGAAAGCAGATTGACGTCAGCTTTCTCGGTGCCGTCAAGCTTGTTGGCAGCTTTTGTGACGTTAGCCTGACAAGCGGCACAGGTCATGCCTGTAACGTTAAATTTGCAAGTCTTCATTGCTTCACCCCTTTGTGTTTGAAAATTATAAATTTATTATACTACTTAATAATATGATTGACAATTATTTTTTAAAAAGCAAAACCCGCGCTTCACCCCTTTGTGTTTGAAAATTATAAATTTATTATACTACTTAATAATATGATTGACAATTATTTTTTAAAAAGCAAAACCCGCGGCTCAATGCCACGGGCTTTGCTTTAGCTCATATTAAACATTCAATTACTTGACAAATTCATGATAGATTGCGTTAAGAGCTTTAACGTAATCTTCTTCTGCAACACCAACAATGATGTTGAGCTCACTGGAGCCCTGGTCAATCATTCTGATGTTGATATCACCTTCTGCAATAGCCTTGAAAAGCCTGCTTGCAGTACCCTTTGAACCGGTCATACCTCTGCCGACAACTGCGATAAGAGCAATACCGCCGTAAACGTTAACGGCGTGAGCCTTTGTCCTTTTCATAATGTCGTTGACGATGGCGATTCTGTGGGGGAGAAAGTCGTGGTCGTTAACAACGACAGACATTGTATCAATACCTGAAGGAAGATGCTCGAAGCAAATGTTGTAGTTTTCAAGAACCTCAAGAACGGTTCTGCCGAAGCCAACCTCGGAATTCATCATATCCTTTTCGATAGCAATAACAGAAAAGCCTGTTTTGCCTGCAACACCTGTGATGATTGT
>JAZRPC010000001.1:0-14588 GCA_045649005.1 Acutalibacteraceae bacterium | reverse complement strand
TGATGAAATTGTCTTCCTAAGACCGCTTGGGCCTCCGACTTCCTTTTCCGAAGCTTTTTTCTATCTGAGCAAGGGCAGTATCCAATGCTTTTGTTTTTTCTGATTTTTCTGCCATAGTTTATTTTCTCTCCTTTTCGAAGTGCACAAATGTTCGGTTTGGACTTCATTATATAATATAAATATCGAAAAATCAAGCAATTTTCAAAAAAATATTCGCAAAAAACACGATTATTATGTAAAAGTTCATAAAATCGGTCTTTTTCAAAAAAAAGACTTGCATTTGCAGTTGAAAGGTGTTATTATACGTTCGTTGTCTTATGTTTAGACGTATCTTATAATTTCGACGAAGGAGGTGCAGCTCAATGGCAAAATGCGAATTTTGTAACAAAGAAGTTGCTTTCGGCATCAAGGTTTCTCACTCACACAGACGTTCAAACAGAACATGGAAGCCCAACGTTAAACGCGTAAAAGCTATCGTAGACGGTTCTCCCCGTAGAGTTTATGCTTGCACACGCTGCTTGCGCTCCGGTAAGGTTACACGTGCTCTTTAATCGTTTAACCCGTGCTATTTAAAGCAAAAGTATTGCCCCGAAGCATTGCTTCGTGGCTTTGCTTTTTATTGCCTTGTAACAAAACTTGTCGTTATTTTTGTATAAACATTCCTATTGAAAAGACTATGCGCCTAATATATAATATAATTAGTATATTATGACTTATAAGGGAAGTGATTTCCGTGAAAAAGAAAAATATAATCGCATTTATGCTTAGCCTCGTTCTTTTATTGTCGGTGGTTATTCTGCCTGACAGCTCTGTTGCTTCATCGCTTACGGCACTTGGTGTTTCACAATCTGAGCCGATAGTCCCCGACGAAGATGATTTCGACTACGACGTAATTGATGTTAACGGCGTTAAAAAGGTTATGATTTACGCTTACAACGGCAACGCCTCGCACATAATTGTGCCCGAAACAATCGGCGGTTACATTGTTCACACGCTTGAATGCACAACATTCAGCGCTAATGGCAAATTGGTTTATGTAAAAATCCCCGCAACGGTTGAAAACATCGTTGACAACATCTTTAACGCCTGCCTTTCTCTTGAAGAAATTGTGGTTGATCCCGAAAACCCGAAATACGTCACCCTTGACGGTATTCTTTATGAAAAAGAAACAAACGAGTCTTCGTCACTTTTCGGCAAGCCCAAAAGGCTTATTGCCTGCCCACCTGAAAAAAGCGGTGCAATCGTCATACCATACGGTGTTAAAACAATCGGTGCCTGTGCTTTTGAGCATTGCTACAACATAACAAGCGTGAATATGTACAACACCGTCACCGCCATTGAATACAACGCCTTCGCTTTCTGCTGGAACGTTTCATCTCTCAGACTCAGCGACAACCTCAAAAAAATCGGCGATAAAGCCTTTGCAAACTGCGACTCACTCAAAAGCATCTCGATACCCGCAACGGTTACGTCAATCGGCAAGGATGCTTTCCTTGGCGGTATCGACTCAAAGGATAACAAATTTTATTACTACACAGACGGTATTTATTGCACAAAGGGAACTTATGCATACAATTATATAATTAAACAGCATATCCCGCCGAAAGCAATAATCCAGAAGCACCGTTCAATTACCGATATTGACACAGGCATAACCTTTGTTGACGCCTATTCTGTTTTGCCTGCTAACAAATACGTTGACATAAAAGTCACCCCCGTTGACATTAACAAGGTCAGCAATATTCCCATAAGATATGCCGAGGGCTACGCATACGACATCAAATGTATTGACGCAAACGGCAAAAGCTACTCACCCACAGGTGAATTTGTTTTGAATTTTGAAAGAATCGGCGAAAACGCTATACCCAACGCAACAAAAATCTACAGGGTTACGGATTCAGCTGTGATTTGTGCAAGCGGTAGCCCCACAATCCCCTTTGTTGGCGCTCAATCAAATAAAACGGGCAGATTTATCGTTCTTGTAAACAACGATTTTTCTAAAAAAGGCGACGTTGACGGCGATGGAATAATTACCCTTTATGACGCAAAAGCCACTCTCTTGGCTTCAACAGGCATATTAAAGCTTACAAAAGCGCAGGAAAAGGCTGCAAACGCCGACAACTCAACACAAACAAAGCCCACAACTGCCGACGTGAGAAAAATTCTCAAACAGGCATCGGGTATTAAATAAAGGAGAAATTTTTATGATAGGTGTAGGAAAATACAAGGTAGCAATCGACCATATGTTTTTTAAGGGCGATGCTGTTTTTGAAATTAAATATGACGACGGTAAATACGAGTTTGAAATTGAAATCGATGATGCAGATTTCGATTTTGATGTTGATATTATCGAGGCTGAAGAGGATGAAGACACACTCTACGCAAAAGCAACTGTAGCAATTCTCCCCGGTAAAACCATTGACCTCACCCTCACATTTGACGGTGACAAATGCAACGGTTTTCTTAAAATCCCCTTTGTGGGCAAAATCAAAATCAAGGATGCAGTAAAAATCTGACCTTGCAGATTTTAAAGGAGAGTTTTTGTGGCAGAGAAGAAACAACAGCAACCCGAATGGTTCCGGCTTGATAATGCCGCCGCCATTTTCCCGGGTCAGAACACAAGCACGTGGTCAAACGTGTTCAGGGTTACAATTGAATTAAAAGAAGATGTTGAGCCCGAAGTTCTGCAGCAGGCACTTGAGCGGGTGTTGCCACGTTTCCCCGGCTTCAACGTCAGAATCCGCAAGGGTCTTTTCTGGTATTATTTTGAAAAGAATCCAAACAAAGCGCCCCTTGTCACCCACGACGTGCAAAATCCTTGCCACCGTGTTAAGTTCAAAGAAAATAACGGCTTTCTTTTTAAGGTTTATTTCCACGAAAAGAAAATCTCAGTTGACACCTTCCACTCCATAACAGACGGCCACGGAACAGCTATTTTCATCAGCACCCTTGCGGCAGAATACCTGCGCCTGAAGGGTTACGATATCCCTTGCGGCAAAATGGTCTATGATATTAACGAGCCGCCAAAAGCAGGTGAAATGGAGGATTCCTTTGCCGTGTATGCCACATCCACAGGCAAGGTTAAACGAACCGACAAATGGGTATATCACGCAAAAGGAACTAAGCTACCCACTCACCTTGTCAACGTAACCTCAGGCATAATGTCTTTTGAGGAGCTTCACAGAATAACCAAGGAAAAAGGTGTTACCATAACCGAATTTTTTGCCGCCGTTCTTTTGGAGATTCTTTGCAAAAAGCAAGCACGTGAAGAAAAAAAGCAAAAAGAGGTTTCAATACAGATTCCCATTGACCTCAGGCGTGTTTACGGCTCTGAAACCATGCGAAACTTTACAATATGTCTGAGAGTAAAGGTTGACCCGAATCTGGGTGAATACTCTTTTGACGAGCTTCTCAGACAGGTTTCATACCAGCTTCGCCTTGCAAATGATGAAAAAAAGTTGAGAGCGATGATAACAGCAAACATGGGTCTCCAGGAGAACCCTGTTATGAAATTTCTGCCGCTTGTGCTCAAGGATTTCGGCATTGGCATTTCCTTTGCCATAACTGCAGAGCAGACAACATCCTCACTGCTTACCAACGTGGGGGCGATTTGTCTGCCCGATGAAATGCTTCAACATGTTGAAAAACCATTGTTCATGCCAAGCCCCGGTCTTGTAAACGCCGCAAGGTGCGGTGTTGCAACAATCGGTGACAAGCTTGTTTTCACCTTTTCAAACGTCTATAAAGAAAGTGATGTGGAGCGTGACTTTTTCACCACTCTTGTTAAAATGGGTATTCACGTTAAAATCGAAAGCAACAGAGAATCAAACGAGGTATAAAAATGTCCTATTGTGTAAATTGTGGGGTGGAGCTTGACCAGAGCGCAACAAAATGTGTGCTTTGTGACACGCCCATCCTGAATCCCCAAAACCAAACCGATAAGCCCGTGCCCACTCCATTTTCGGAGGAGGCGATGATACCGAAAAAAATAAAAGAGCGTTTTCTCGCCCTTATAGCCACGTTTATTATTCTTATCCCAAACATAGTTTGTGCACTTGCAAACCTTTTCTTTTCACCTGAGAAGCTGTGGTTTATTTTTCTTGCATCATCATCTCTTTTGCTATGGGTTATTTTTATTCTGCCGGCTTTTATGAGCAGCAAGAAGCCCCTGCTTTTGTGGGCGATTGACACGGCTATGGTTGCTCTTTACGGCTTCGTCTTTCATATAATGGGCATTGGCGTAAATGATTGGTATTTTAAAATCGCTTTGCCTGTAATCGGTATAGCTTCGCTTTGTTTTTTATGCTATATATGTTGGGCACGTAAAAGAAAACACAACAAAGCGTCAAAAATACTTCACGTGTTTATCGATATTGTTCTTATACTTTCAGCTTTGTGCTTATGTCTTTTCATTTCAGATTACATAATAAAAGCACAGATAATTCTTATTGCAGACGCTTGCTTCTTTATGCTTTCTTTGTTCTGGCTTTACGTTTGCAAAAGCAAAAAAACAAGAGCATATCTTTCAAAAAAGCTTTTCGTATAAAAATTATCACTACCTTGAAATTTCAAGGTAGTGATTTTTTATGCGTGCTTTTACAGTTTGATTACAGGTGCTTTTAAAATTCCTGTTTTGCGAAGCACGTATTCATAGCTCCAATTCGTGCCGGTGCTTCTCCATGCATCTGGTCCATGCCAGGATTCCTTTTCATCAACAAGGTGGATAGGGCCAAAGGAGTTGTAGCGGTGTGTATATAGTGTCACGCCGATTTCGTGTTCACCCTTTTCAACATCCGCTATTCTGAGGGTATAGGGCGGGTAAATAATTCTGCCCTTTTTCTCGCCGTCGAGAGAAACGGTTATAAGAGCACCTCGGTAATCGGACGCCTCAATCTCAACAAAGCCTTTTTCAACGTTAACAGGGATTTTGTAGGTAACAGCCCCGCTGTAGAACGGGAAGCCCTGCGAAAGAATTTCACCAAAACCGATTTTTTCGGGAAGGGCAAAAATTGTGCTTTCAGTACCCGCAACCTTTACCCCAAAACAGCCCAGAATAAACACGTTTTCAAGGTTTGATGATGGTCCGAAGGGATACGTTATAAGAAGCTCGTTTTCACCTTTTTTGATTTTACCGAGCTTCACCTTACAAATTGAAAAGTCAACGTAATTGCCAACAATTTCAACGGAAATCTTTTCGCCGTTGAAAATTATTTCTGCCTTCTCTGCATCCTCAAGGCCGAGGAATGCACCCTCATAATCAATTTCGCTGTTAAAGGTGTATCTGAGAGTAACCTTGCTCACATCGGGTGCCTCGCCATAGACCCAAGGCTGCACAATGGCACCGCCTCTTGTGCGAATACCTAGTCTTTCACGGCAAATGTTATCAAGCCTGAGAATTTCTTCCTTAGGTGAAAATTCTTTTTCACCCTCAACCTTGAATTCTGCCATATCAAGAACAAGAATATTTTCTTCAGAAAGCTCGTAATTCACCTGTGAGGGAACTCGGATTTCTTTACCCTCATCAGCTTCTTCAGCGCATTCAGAAGCTATCGAGGCAGGGTCAACCAATTTATAAAGCCTTGACTCGTAGCCGTAAATATGGTCTGAAATTATTGTTTTACCGTTTTTAATTTCGTAATTGGCTGAAATAATTTCGCCGTTTTCGGTGTCATAGATAACAACGCCGTATTCACCATTTATTGTGATTCTTACATCATCGCCACCGTCAACGTCTTTATTGTAGGGTTCTTTGTCGTGGCAGACGAAGAGCCATTTGCAATCCTCATCCTGACGAAGCTGATAAATAAGGTCATCTGTTAGACTGCCGTTATCATAACGCATTGTGAGGGTTCTGTCCTTTTCCATTGCGGTAATGAGGGCAGAGCGGGTGTAGTCTATATGCTCGCTTATATCATAAAGAGCCTTACCTCTCTCTGAAGCAACAGCATCGCAAAGCTTTGGTGCGGCACCGAGGAAAATAAGTCTGCCGCCGTTTTTGCGAAATTCCTCAAGACGCTCGAGAGTTGTCGAACGCAAGGTTTCGCAAGCGGGAACAATAATTGTGTCATATTCCATTTTGCCAACCTTAAAGGGTGCGGAGCCCTTTTCACAAAGAGTTGGCAGAAGGGATTCGCAGATAAAGTTGAAGTCTATGCTACCCTCAAGAAGCCATTTTGTGAGATTTTGGAAATTTTCATCTGCACCGTCACGGAAAATGGCAGATTTGTCATTGGGACCCCAATGGAGCCAGAAGCTTTCAACCGGGTGAATAACACCGACCTTAACAATGGGCTTGCCCCTTGTGAGAGCTGTGTTAACACGTGCAAAGTGGTCTTCGATTGCGCCGTATTCCTTATACCAGGGTGACTGATAAGAAATTGATGCGGGGTAATCACGCTTTGCCTCACCCGCCATAGCATACCATGAAAGGTGGGGAACACGTATTGTTATGCCAAGAGCCGCTTGCCAATCGCCCTGATGCTTATATGTTCTGAAATCGCAATCCCAACCGGTTACACCGTAAAGCTCTGAAAGCACACCCTCATAGCCGAACTGGTGGGCGGCAGACTGAGCCTGCTTTGCAGTTGTAAATTCATGAGAATTGCAAAGTAAATCTATACCGGGAAGGCGGAAGCCCCTGTATGAACGCATAGCCTCACCCAATGCGGCTGTCTGGCTGTGAAGAGTGGGCTCCTCCATCATATGACCGGTGAGCGCTATACCGTTTTCTTCGCACCATGAGCCAACTGTATCTGCAAAGGACTGTGCGAAAAGCTCAGCTATAAAATCGTGGTAGCGATAACGGTGGATTGAAGGTGCGCTACCTTTCAAATCCCAGAAAATTTCGGGAAGTGTGTCAAGAATATCTGCTCCGTAAGCCTTTTTATAAAGCTCGGGGACTTTATCTGTCCACGGCATTGTGACATCTTCTGTATCAAAAGAGTTGTCGAATGTGTCTTTTCTTGTGAACTGAGGCTCATCGGTGAAAATTGCGGGCACGGTTTTATCGAACTCATAACCCACGCTTTCCTTGTATCTTTCGTGAGTAACCTCAATAAATCTCTTTATTGCGTCGGAGTTGAGAGTGTCAACGTATGTTTGATCATTGTGCCAGCTGTTGGGACCATAAACGTTGAGAAGCGCATACCATTTTGTGCCTTGTGCCTCGTCATCCTCCCCTATTCTTTTGTAGCTTTGGAGATAGCCGTCACTATCAAGCACGACATCATAGCAAGCAAGGAGAGTATCGTTGCCGCTTCTGTCGCCATTTGAGCGTGAGCAGTTGCCTGCGCTGAAGCCCTCAGCCTGTTTTTCTGTTGTAAAAACAAGGTTTCTTGCCCTGTATCTTTCGTCGCAGGTAACAAGACCGCCTGCGGCACCCGAGGGCCACCTGTCTTCATCGTAAAGCCAGGCGAGCATATCCTCGCTTTTTGCTTTTTCAACACAAGCCTTTACAAGCTCCATATATTCATCGCTGAGATATTTGTTCTTTAGACCCGTTCGCACGTGCATATGAAAACCGCCGAGACCCATTTCCTTGAAAACATCAATCTGACGGCAAAGCTCCTCTTTGGTAAGTTGATTATTCCAAGCCCAGAATGGTGTTCCACGATATTCTGACGTTGGGTTTTTAAACAATTCCTCTGACAAGGCAGGGGTTGAATTTTTCTTATAAAGCATAGGAAAGCCTCCCGAATTTTATTAAAACAATTTTATCATAGGGCAGTTTTAAAAGCAATAAAAAGCGCCTATCGGGAAGATACAATTTCGATGTTGTATTATGTGCAATTTGTATGATATAATCGGAGTATATCTATAAAAAAGGACGTAACCCTATGAAAAAAGTCGGCAGAAAAGTTCATTTAATGGCACCCGAGGGCAATGTAAAACGAATCGGCGAAGGCTCGTTTATCCGCTTGAATAACGGCAATATTCTGTTTGCCTTTACTGAGTTTTCAGGTGGCAGAGAGGATGAGGACGTGGCCGGAATATCGGTTATTTCTTCATCTGATGAGGGCGAAAGCTGGTCAGAAAAAAGAGTTCTTTTCGAAAAAGGAGAAAATGACCTTAACATTATGAGCTTTTCGTTTTTGAGGATGGAAAACGGTGATATCGGTGCGTTTTATATTGTGAAAAACAAAGACGGCTCCGACACTATCGTTATAAGACGCTCCTCTGATGAGGGCGAGAGCTGGAGTGATCCGCAGGATTGTCTGAGCACCCTGGAAAAACCCGATTATTTTATTCTCAATAACGACAGGGTTTTAAAGCTCAGAAACGGCAGAATCATTCTGCCCCTTGCAAAGCACACCATTTATGACAACGACGAAGAATTGCACAAGGGCGAGCTTGTGTTTTTCTGTTCCGATGATGACGGCAGAAGCTGGAGAAAAACCGATGCGGAATTGAAAACGCCCTTCCCAAATGATAAAATCGGCTTTCAGGAGCCGGGTCTGTATGAGCTCCCCGACGGCAGAATATGGTGCTATATAAGAACGCTTTTGGGCTACCAGTACGAGTGTTATTCTGCGGATAACGGCGAAACCTGGTCAACACCCGAGCCCAACGTTTTCTTTTCTTCCCCCGCCTCACCAATGTCTGTTAAAGATTTCAAAGATCTTACAGTTGCAATTTTCAACCCCATTCCCGAGCATATTTTAAGGGATGACGACGCAGAATTCTGGGGCAGAACACCCTACGTAATGGCGACAAGAAAAAAAGAAGAAAATAAATTCACACAAGAAAACCTCTTTTATCTTGAGGATGACCTCAACAACGGCTACTGCTACCCCGCCACCCTTGAGGGCGACGGCTATCTTCTCGTTGCCTACTACCACTCCAACAACACAGATTGTTGCCTTAACAGCACAAAAATCACTAAGATTTCTTATGAGGAATTAACGGACAATTAACTCTTGCATTGACAAATTTTGTATGTTATCATTAAAATGTATAATTTTGAGATTTACGGAGGTAGAAAATGAAACACGCAGATCTTATCAAACAAATGACTCTTGAAGAAAAGGCAAGTCTTTGCGACGGTCTTGATTACTGGCACAGCCAACCGGTTGAGCGCCTTGGAATCAAATCCTTTGCTCTTAACGACGGCCCTCACGGTATCCGTAAAAAAGGCAATCCCGAGGAAAACACCGACCTTTTAAAGGGTGTTCCCGCAATTTGCTTCCCCACAGCATCGGCTACAGCCTGTTCTTGGGATACAGACCTTATTTATAAAATGGGCGAGGCTCTCGGTGAAGAATGCCTCAAGGAACAGGTTAGTGTTCTTCTTGGCCCCGGCACAAACATCAAGCGTTCTCCCCTTTGCGGAAGAAACTTTGAATATTTCTCCGAAGACGGCGTTCTTGCGGGCGAAATGTCTGCCGCTTTTGTTAACGGCGTTCAGTCAAAGGGTGTCGGCACATCACTCAAGCACTTTGCCGCAAACAACCAGGAAACACGCCGTATGACCGTTAACACGGTTGTTGACGAAAGAACATTGCGTGAAACATATCTTCTCCCCTTTGAAATCACAGTAAAAAAAGCTCAGCCCTGGACTATTATGAACGCTTACAACCGTCTTAACGGTGAATATTGCGCAGAAAACAAATGGCTTCTTACCGACGTTCTTCGCAAAGAATGGGGCTACGAAAACCTTGTTATCACCGACTGGGGCGCAGAAAACGAGCGTGTTAAGGGTCTTATTGCCGGCCAGGAAATTGAAATGCCCACCTCATCGGGTGAAGGCACTCGTCTTATTGTTGAGGCTGTTCAGAACGGCACACTTGACGAAGCAATTCTTGACGAGGCTTGCGACAAAATCATTGAGCTTTCAAAGAAAGCAGAAAAGAGCTTCGGCACATATACATACGACGCAAAAGCACATCACCAGCTTGCACGTGAAATTGCAAGCCAGTGTATGGTTCTTATGAAAAACGATAACAACCTTCTTCCTCTCAAGAAGGATGCAAGCATTGCAGTTATCGGTGAAATGGCTAAAAACCCCCGTTATCAGGGTGCGGGCTCATCACTCATTAACCCCATTCAGCTTGATTGCGCACACGACACTATGGCAGAAATGGGCGTTAAGTTTACATACGCACAGGGCTATGCAACAAAGAAAAAAGGCAGAAAGAAAGACGAGGTTTATATTACAGAAGCTGTTAATGCGGCAAAAAATGCCGATGTTGCAGTTCTCTTCATCGGTCTTACTGATGAATATGAGACAGAGGGTAACGACAGAAGACACCTCAGCATCCCCGAGCTTCACAACAAGCTTGTTACAGAGGTTCTCAAGGTTAACAAAAACGTTGTTGTTGTATTGTCAGGCGGTGCATCCATTGAAATGCCCTGGGCAGACGAGGTTCCCGCAATTCTCAACATGTTCCTCACAGGTCAGGCAGGCGGCAGCGCTGTTTGCGACATTCTCTTTGGTGACGTTAACCCCAGCGGTAAGCTGAGCGAGACATACCCCATGGCTCTTGAGGATAACTCAAGCTTCAACTACTTCCCCGGCACATCTGTTTCCGTTGAATACAGAGAGGGCGTTTACGTTGGCTACAAATACTACGACACAGCAAACAAGGCTGTTCGTTTCCCCTTCGGCCACGGTCTTTCTTACACAACCTTTGAATACAGCGACATTAAGGTTTCTGCCGACAAAATCAAGGACACTGACACAGTAACCGTTTCTTTCAAAATTAAGAACACGGGTAATGTTGACGGTGCCGAGGTTGCTCAGATTTACGTAAATGACGTTGAAAGCACAATCTACCGCCCTGTTAAAGAGCTCAAGGGCTTCAAAAAGGTATTCCTCAAAGCGGGCGAAGAAAAAGAAGTTTCTGTTGAGCTTTCAAAGCGTGCATTCGCATACTACAACGTGAACATTCACGATTGGCACGTTGAAAGCGGTGATTTCAAGATTCTCGTTGGTGCATCAAGCCGTGATATTAAGCTTGAGGCAAACGTGTTTGTTGAATCAACTGTTGACGCAGTTGTTCCCGACTACAAAGCAACTGCTCCCTCATACTACGGTGCAAACATTACGAACGTGCCCGCTGAGGAGTTCAAGGCAGTTTATGGCAAAGAGCTCCCCCCTTCAAAGAGAGATAAGGATGCCCCCTTCACAATGCTCAACACCATTGAGGATTCTAAGGACGGCAAATGGGGCGGCAGACTCAACAGACTCCTCATTAAAATTCTTGGCGAAGGCACAATGATGAGCGGTGTTGCTCTTGAGCTTCCCATCAAGAACTTTGTTTCTATGAGCTTTGGTCTTTTCAGCCCCGCTATGGCAGAGGGTCTTATAATCATTCTTCACGAGGACAAAATGTGGAAGGGTCTTAAAATTATTTTCAAGGGAATCCCGAACCTCATTAAAAATCTCGGCAAGCTTAAACAAATCTAAGGTATTAAAAAAAGGTGTAACAGGATTTTTCCTGTTACACCTTTTTGCAAGTTATCAAGCAAAGCAAAAACCATCCCGAAGAGGCACACTCCATAAGGAAGTGTGCCTCAGTTTTATTCGCCTTGCGGCGAGTTATATTGCTTCACAGTTATATTCGTTCTTTTTATCTTTGAGATAGATAATATTTATAGTGCGTAACCCACTATGACACTTTCAAACCGAAAGTGTCAATTTTTATATAAAAAGAAAGTAGGGAGAACACTTCTTTACGAAGTGTCTCCCTAATTAAGATTTTTTATTTCTTGTAAGTTTTTGTCGGATGTAGTATAATAGAACCAAAGAATGAGGAGGATGAAAATGCGTGAATTTTTAAGTTACTTTTTTGGAAAAGGTGAAAGCGTGGAATTTTCTAATTTTACGATTGCACATTTTATTCCGATAATAATTGCCGTAGCAATAATATTTTTAATTTACCGTTTTAGCGATAATATCAAAGATATGAAAAACGAAAAAACTCTTCGTTACATAATTGCTTTTACCTTGATTGTCAGTGAAATGTCATATTATTGGCGACTTATTGCAATCCCTTCGCTCGGTCCGAATCCGGTTGACCACCTGCCGATTACGGTGTGCGGTTGGGTAGCGATTTTTGCGAGTTATATGGTTATTGGTAAAAGTCAAACACTTTTCGATATTTCGTACTTTTGGCTTTTCTCGGGCAGTATTTTCGCCCTTATAACACCAACGGTTATTACCTTTACAGGACCGACTC
Organism: Acutalibacteraceae bacterium; assembly: GCA_045649005.1. GTDB lineage: Bacteria > Bacillota > Clostridia > Oscillospirales > Acutalibacteraceae > DTU089. The sequence goes on along the minus strand of JAZRPC010000001.1, from coordinate 2,412 downwards.
GCTTCCGTTATTATCAGTTTTGGGGCGAACATTTACTCGGATATATAGCGATTTTTTATATGATTTTCGTTCACAAAATGCGCCCTTACATAAAATCAATGGTGAAATCATATATTGCTCTTGTTGTTCTTGCGGTAATTGCATATTTTGCAAATCAAATGTTAGGCCCCGGCGCTAACTATTTATTTATGGCAAAACCTGAGGATACCCCGTCCGTACTAGATATTTTACCGCCTAATTTCTTGCTTAGAATTGCGGTTATGATTGCGGTTGTATCAGTATTGTTCGCCGTTGCGTACTTGCCGTGGTTTATAAAAGACCGCAAGGCAAAAAAGGTAAAAATAGTAGAAGAAAAAGAATTGGTAGAAACAGTTCAATAAAAATCACACCCCGTAAGCTGACTTACGGGGTGTTTTAATTTAGAAGTTGTCTTCAAATTTTGCTTTATCGTTTGTGAAGCTGAACTTAACCTTTGTAGTACCGCGATCACCGGGTTCTAAGAATTTTAAAAGACCTTTTTGGCGGGTAACGTCTCTGCCGTCGGCGTTGCAGTTGCCCGGCTCAAGACCCATTACGTAGTCGTTAACACCCATCATTTTCCATTGGGTAAAGCAGTCAAGCCCTGCCTTGTCGAAGGACATTACAAGACCGACATTTGCATCCACGCTGTAAATACCAACCTTTGCAATGCCGTCTTGGTCCTTAACGTCGTAGTAGTAGCAACGCTCGTCGTACTGCACCTGTGGCTTTTCGCATAAAAGTGCGGTATCCATATATTTTTCCGAAAGCTCGTTACGGGCGGTTTGGGTGTTGAAGGGAATTTTAATAATACTGTTTTCGGTAACGAGCGGATAACCCATATTGCAGTGATACATTATCATATAAGGGGATTGTCTGTCGCCGATGTTGTTCACGGTATCGGTTAATTCAAAGGTGTTTTCGCTGTAAGAGAAGCGGTAAACACGGCATAATTCAAGCTTTTTGCCGAAGATAACGCTATCGATAAGCTTTAATTTAATGGTGATGCCGTCGTTATCTTCATCCATAACGCAAACGGTGGCAGGAATGTGTGATACCGTGCCGTGCAAGGGTAAAACCTCGCCGTCGTCTTCACAGGGAGAGCCTACCGCAGTTAAACCACAGGTGGTAATAAAGCCTGCAGTAAAGGATTTTAAAAAGCCTATGCCGTCCTTGTCGTAATACTGTGGCGCTACGTATCCGCAAGGGGAGAAAAAGCCCATATTTTTGCCGTCAACCGTCACACGCGCAACGTCGCCGCCACGGTCAACCGAAATCCAAGCTTCAAGTCCCAAGCCGTTGCGAACGTAAATAAAATGCATTCCGTCGCCCTTGCCGTCCTGCAATACGTAGCGTTCAGCGCCACGGATTTGCAAACTGTTACCAACATAGTTTAACATAATTTCCACCTCGTAATTTTATTAGATTAAGTATAGCATAAACTGTTTGAGAAATAAATAAAAATTAAATAAACTTTTCCATATATCCGCAAGTGAAGGGGAAGAAATCGAATTTTTGTGTGCCTGTATGAGTAAAACCAAAGGTTTTGTACCATTTTTTTAAAACTTTATTTTCTTCTACGATGCCGATGTTCATTTTAACACAGCCTAATTCACGAGCGGTATTGAAAGAGTGTTCCAAAAGCATTGCGCCGATTTTTTTGTGACGAAATGCAGGAATTACGCATAAATTGTTAAGCTCACATTCGTTGTTTTCTTGCAATAACAAGGAATAGTAACCTACGATTTTGTTGTTATCATAAAAGGCAAACATAGGGCGATTTTCTTTTGTTAAATGCCATTTTAAGCGTTCTTCGTTTGTGGCAAAAGCGGTAAATCTACCTGCGTTTTCGGGCGTAAATCCAAATTCATTTGCAACGGTTAGAAAACTTTCTTTAATAATATTGACACATTCGGGCAGGTCTTTTTCGGTTATTTTTTTAATCATATAGTCACTTCCTTTTGTTTATTATACTATGGCTAATATAAAAAATCAACGGCTTACGCTCGTTGCCACGTCGGCGAAAACAACCATTTAGGTTGTTTTCTTCCGCTTCGCTCCCTCCTTGTTCGACTCCCTTCGCATAATAGACGAGAATCAAAAAGAGAACCAATCCTTACGGACTGATTCTCTTTTTAATTGGCCCGCCCGAAGGGAGAAATCCGCTTACGCGTATTTGTGCTTGACGACCGAAAGGCTTTGCCTTTCAGTACCCGTCGGCGCACCGCCTCGCTACAAAACAGTTATTTAAACTGTTTTGCTTAACGCTTGGCGCCCTCTCAGGGTTCGACTCCCTCCGAACGAAAAAGAGAGCACCAACCACAAGGGTTGATACTCTCTTTTTTTGGCCCGCCCGAAGGGATGAATCTGCTAACGCATATTCCGTGCTTGACG